>JBBQPR010000091.1:0-10927 GCA_038217075.1 Sphingomonadales bacterium | reverse complement strand
CTCGCCGCCTACAATTACGCCCGCCGGCTCAAAACGCTTAGCGGCCTCACACCCTACGAATACATCGCCAAGATATGGACGTCAGAGCCAGATCGGTTCATCGTCGATCCGATCCACCAGATGCCGGGACTAAACACCTAGAGCAAGCGAGCGGGCGGGCCATCTTGAAACTGCTCGCAGGCTGCGGTCGTTTTCGAGCCGCATCTTCCGCTATGGAGTTGTGACAGCGCGGGCCACAGTCGATCCCGCCCATCCACTCCAAGGAGCGATAGTTGCGCTCATCGCCAAGCAAGACGCGGCAATAAACACGCGGCAATAATTGAACCCGTCGCGTTCGGCGGGTTGTTGCGGGCGATCGAAGCCTATTCTGGCCAGCCGGTCACAACGCTGGCGCTGCGCTTCACCGCGCATGTGTTCCAGCGGCCGGGTGAAATTCGGCAGGCAGAATGGCGCGAAATCGACTTCGACAAGGCGATCTGGACGATACCGGCAGCCCGCATGAAACAACGCCAAGCGCATCGCGTGCCGCTGTCGCGGCAAGTCATTGCCATTTTGCGGGAAGCGCAAGGGCTGACTGGTGACGGCCCGTTTCTACTCCCCCAAGCTAGGATCTCCTTTAAAGCCGATGTGCGAAAACGCGATCAATCAAGCTTTGCGGCGCCTGGGCTATGGCAAGGACGACATGACTGCCCATGACTTTCGCTCGACGGCATCGTCGTTGCTCAATGAAAGTGGGAAGTGGCATCCCGATGCCATCAAACGCGCGCTGTCGTACGCTGATACCGACCAAGTGCGATCTGCTTATCATCGCGGTGCGCACTGGCCAGAGCGGGTTGAAATGGCGCAATGGTGGAGCGATTATCGTGTCAGTCTTCGCGAGGGCGCAACCGTTATTGATATGACGCACGTACGCCTAGCCGGCTAATCGGGTCATGGATCCGTAAATCGGGAGCGTTCGATTTTGGCGGTTTGACGACCGATCGCGTACGTCCGAAATTGGGACTTTGCCGTCAGACCGATTTCGGAGAACGGTGGCGCGAACGCGGACATTTACGATGGTAGCTTTGCGGGAATGCCCGGCATGATGCTACCGGCCCCCGCGCTCTGGGCGCCGGTCCAGTCTGATGTGCTGGACCTCGCCACTTGTCGCGATATCATGCGCGGCCTAGCGTGGAATCCGATTTCGCGGGACCGATTGAGGGGGCGGCATGTCATTGCAGTTGAGCTTTCACGGCGCCGCGGAGTGCGTCACTGGCTCATGCTCGCTGTTACGCGGGGATGGTTTCAAGATCCTCGTGGACTGCGGCATGTTCCAGGGCTCAAAGACCCAGAAGGCTTTGAACTATAATCCCTTCCCTTTCGATGTTCGTGACATCGATGCCGTGCTGCTTACCCATGCCCATATCGATCATTCGGGCATGTTGCCAAAGTTGATGCGCGCCGGCTACCGCGGCCCGATTTACACGACGCTTCAGACCCGCGACCTATGCGAGGTGATGCTACTCGATTCAGGCAAAATACAGGAAAGCGAGGTGTTCCACCTCAACCGGCGCAACCAGCAGCAGGGCAAACCGCTGGTCGAGCCGATGTACACGATGCGCGATGCCGAGGCCGTCATGGCGCAATTCCAGACCGTCAAGTTTGATGCTCTGACCGAAATCGTTCCGGGTCTGGCGGCGCGTTTCTGGATTGCGGGCCACATGCTCGGCGCGGCCTCGATCGAAGTCATTGCCGGCAGCGGCAGCGAAGCACAAACCTTGGTCTTTTCGGGCGATCTGGGCGCCGGGGGACAGGAATATCTGCCCGATCCGGCCGGACCGACGAACGTCCATCATCTCGTGCTTGAATCGACTTATGGCGACCGGACCCGCGCGCCATCGGACACTGCCGCCAGGCGGCGTATGCTTGCCGAAGAATTGCGGCTTGCCCATGCGGCGGGCGGGCCGTTGCTGATGCCGACCTTTGCCGTCAGCCGCGCCCAGGAATTGCTGCTCGACCTGTTGGCGATCATGGAAGGCGGCGACGCACCACACGCCGAAATCTTCCTTGATTCCCCGCTCGCCATCAGAGCCACCGAGGTGTTCATCGACCATGGCTGGAACCGCAGCACCGGCGTGAACCCATTTGAAGCGATCAGTCGCGCCACCAACATCCACAATCTGGTCAAGCCGCGCGAGAGCGACCGGCTGGAGAAACTGCGCGGCTGGCACATCATCATGGCAGGCAGCGGCATGTGCGACGCCGGACGCATCCGCCGCCATCTGAGCCGCCTTCTCGCGGACAGCGACGTTACGGTGCTTATTACCGGCTTTCAGGCTGTGGGAACGCTTGGGCGCCTGCTGATCGAAGGCAAGAAACTGGTCAGCATCCAGGGCGAGAGCATAAGGGTTCACGCCGCTATCCGCGATCTCGACGTTTATTCCGCCCATGCCGATGCCAATGGCCTCGTCGAATGGGCGTGCGCCCGCCGACCGGTCAGCGGCAATATCTTTCTCAACCACGGCGAACCCGACGGACTGAAGGGGCTCAGCCGCCGGCTTGCCGAGGCCGGTTTCGATCCCGCCCGGATCGTCGTGCCGACGCTCGACCAATGCTTCTCGCTCTCGGCGGTACAAGCTGAAGCGGTGCCCGGTGCCACACCCCGGCTGCTGCCGGGCGATGCTGCCACGCTGGATTGGCACAACCGCCGCGCCGATCTGATCGGGCGGGTCCGGGCGCGGCTTGATGATGCCCCTGACGAGGCCAGCCGCAAGGGCCTGCTCGATGCGCTAGAGGCGGTACTCGCCCGCCAATAACGCTGCCAGGCCGATGGCGTTGCTGGCGTGCGGAACGCTATCGGTCGAAACGATCCCCGCCATCACGCCGCGCAGCCTTGCCTCTGCTTCGGCATCGAACAGTGCATGCACCGTGAGGCACCATGGAGCCCCAAAGCCTTGCCCGCGCAACGCCGCCGCCGCCTCTATCATCGTGTGCCCGGAAGAGATGATGTCATCGACCAGCACCGGCGTGCGGCCCGCAAGATGGCGCGCGTCCGGCATTTCGATGGCGACATCCCTGTCCCCGCGCCGCGTCTTGGCGAGCACCAGCCACGGTGCCTCGGCGCGCGCCGCCACCGCCGCCACCCATTGCGCGCTTTCCTCATCCGGGCCGATCAGCAAGGGCGCCGTTATATTGGCCAGCACCCAATCGGCCAGCAACGGCGCCGCCGGGAGGGCCAGCGCCGGAATGCTGTAGATCTCACCCAGCGAAA
Organism: Sphingomonadales bacterium; assembly: GCA_038217075.1. Lineage (GTDB taxonomy): Bacteria > Pseudomonadota > Alphaproteobacteria > Sphingomonadales > Sphingomonadaceae > Sandarakinorhabdus. The sequence continues at coordinate 7,677 of JBBQPR010000091.1, read as the reverse complement.
GGATGCGATGCAGGTGCGGGTCGACCGTCACCAGCGCATCAAAGGCCGCCGAAAGCAGGCGCGCAAACACCGGCGCCGATATGGCCTCGCCCGGCTGGAAGCGGGCATCCTGGCGCATATAGGCAAGGTATGGCGCCACCAGCCGCACGTTGCGTGCGCCCAGTTCGCGCGCCGTCGCGGCCGCAAACAGCAGCGCGGCCAGTTGCGGATCAGGGTTGGCCAGCGTGCAGACGATATCGATGTCGCAACCTGCGACGTCGCTCGCGAGCAGCACATGGCTTTCGCCGTCCGGGAAGCGCCGCACCTCGATCCTGCCCGCCGCGCATCCGAGATGATCGGCCATGGCCTGCGCCATTGCTTCGTTGCCCGGCATCGGCAGGATCATGCGCATGGCCTAGCCCTCCATGCCAAACATGCCGCCGGACACGATCTTGTGCCGGGCGGCATAGTCCAGCGCATATTGCAGCGCTCCCGGGCTTTCGGAATGGATCGTTACCAGCGGCGCGCCAATGGCGATATGATCGCCCAGTCGCACATGCATTTCGATCCCGGCGGCCGGGTCGTCCGGCGCGCCCGCAAGCCTTGCCAGCCGAGCGATGCGACGGTTGTCAAAAAGCGACAGAGTGCCCGGTCGTTCGGCCAGCAGGGTGCGTTGCAATGCTGCCCTTGGCGGCACGCGCATGCCGCCCTGCGCCGCACAGATCGCCTGGAATTTGGCCCAGGCCCGGCCATCGTCGAGTGCCTTGGTCGCAAGCGCCACACCGTTTCCCGCCGCCACCGTCCCCGCCAGTTCGAGCGCGGCACCGGCCAGCACCAGCGACCGCTCGCGCAGGTCCGCCGGCGCACCCGGCTCCCGGCGGAGCACCGCCAGCACGTCAAGCGCCTCCAGCGCCGGCCCGATGCCACGGCCCACCGGCTGGCTGCCGTCGCTTTCGATGCAACGCAACGTCAGCCCGAAATGGGTCGCGACCGTTACCAGGTGCCCGGCCAGCGATCGGGCCGCTTCCGGCGTCCTGATCTTGGCCGTCGGGCCCACCGGTATGTCGATCACCACATGGGTGGAGCCGGCGGCGATCTTCTTTGAAAGTATGGAGGCGACCATCTGGCCCTCGGTATCGAGGTCGATGGCGCGCTCCACCCGGATCATCAGGTCATCCGCCGGGCTCAGCCGCATCGACCCGCCCCAGGCGAGACACGCCCCTTCGGTTCGCACCACGCGCTGCAACGTGGCAAGATCGAAATCCACCGGTGCCAGCGTCGCCATCGTGTCGGCAGTCCCTGCCGGCGAAGTGATGGCGCGCGATGATGTCTTGGGCATTGTCAGCCCCAATGCCGCCAGGATCGACACGATGATCGGGGTCGTGCGATTGCCGGGCAAGCCACCGACGCAGTGTTTGTCGATGACCAGAGGCGCATCCCAGTGCAGGTGCTCGCCGGCGTCGACCATGGCGCCGGTCAACGCCGTCATTTCGGCAATATCCAGCGGAATGGCGGCGCACCCGACCAGGAAGCTCGTCAGGTCGATATCAGCATAGCGACCGCCCACGATGTCGCCGATGATGGCGTTGAAGGCTGCCGCGTCCAGTCGATTGCCATAAATCCGGCGTCGGACATCGCCGCGCGATGGCACGGTCGGCGCGTGTTGCGCGGACAGGTCTTCGCCGCCGGCCACGCCCAGCAATCGTGCGGTAGCAAGTGAAAGTCCGGCCTCATCGCATTCCAGCCATTCCTCGTCTGTCTGGTACAAGGTGGCTACCGTCACGCGTCCGCCAGCGCGCAATTCGACACGTGATCGTGCCGACAGCCCCTCCGACCGACAGACCGCACTGTCACGGCGCATCAATACGATCGCCTCGTCTTGCGTATAAAACCGCAGGCAGCGCGCTCGGAGCGTCACGGGACTTGCTTCACTCATGCGATGTCACATCTGCGCTATCGACGGCTTCCCGGCAACGATTATGAGCGAGGAGCAAAGGTTCATCTTGGGTGGCGCCAGGATAGCCGAGTTTCTCTTGAGCGGCATAGCCGCCGCCTCGCCAAGGACTTTGAACAAACCACTGCATTCTCCACCGCCTGGCTGTTCGTCGCATCCGTCCAGATCTTCCCCCGACGCATCGCAAGGCAAAGCAGAAGGTCAGGATAATTATAAATCAGACTCTGAAATGGCGAGTATCTCGGGAACGGAAGAACCACGCTTTCGCTGCCTCGGTCGCAGCGATGTACGCCGTGACGATTGCGATCGCGGTGCATAGCAACCGGAGTGAAAGCGGGACAAAGCCGAAAATGGCACTGGTTTCGCCAAGGTAAGGGATCGCCAGTGTCGCGACCGCGACGGTCAGCGTGGACCACAGCAACAATTGGCTTGGTCGGCTGCGGAACATCGGTTTGTGCGTCCGCAGCACCAGCACGACCGCGAGTTCTGTGAGGAGAGAGACGAGGAACCAGCTTGTCTGAAAGATCGGCTGAGTCGCGTGAAACAGCTTGAGCAGCACAACAAAGGTCACGAGGTCGAACACCGAACTGACGAGCCCGAACACGATCATGAATTCTTGCACTTGCTTGATATCCCAGCGTTGCGGCGCCGTCGTACGCTCGGGGTCGACATTGTCGCTGGCAATTGCCATCGACGGCAGGTCCGACAGAAAGTTGTTGAGCAATATCTGTTTTGCGGCGAGCGGCAGGAACGGCAGTAACGGTGCCGCCAACGCCATGCTGACCATGTTGCCGAAATTGGCACTGGTGGTGATGGAGATATATTTGAGCGTGTTGGCAAAGGTGCGTCGCCCGCTGACCACACCGGCGCGAAGCACATCGAGATCGCGGTTGAGCAGAATGATGTCGGCACTCTCGCGTGCGACATCGACAGCTTTTTCGACCGAGATGCCGACATCGGCAGCGTGGAGCGCCGGCGCATCGTTAATCCCGTCGCCCAGATAGCCGACGCTGTGCCCCGATCGCTGCAATGCGCGGACGATGCTCTCTTTTTGCTGCGGGTCGATTTCGACAAACAGGTCGGTGAGAGGTGCGCGATGCCATAGTGCCTCCTCCTTCATCGCCGCCAACTCCGCGCCGGTGATCATGGCCTTGGCGTTGAGCCCGACCTGCTCGGCGAGGTGGGAAGTGACATAACGGTTATCGCCGCTGATCACCTTGATCGCGATGCCGAGGGCGGCAAGGCCGGCGATTGCCTCGCGCGCATCGGCCTTGGGCGGATCGAAGAACACGAGGAAGCCGCGGAATGCCATGTCGCGCTCGTCATCGCGTCCCACGCGGTCACCCGCCGCCATCGCTCGCGTGGCGAGCGCGAGAACGCGGAACCCCTGCTTGCCCTTGGCTTCAAAGACAGCATCCAGCGCGGCTCGCGACGCGGCGTCGAGAGGCACCTCGGCGCCGGCGCGATCGACCAAGGTGCAAATTGCGAGCACATCGGCAAACGCCCCTTTGGTGATGATCAGTTGCCCCGGTGTATCCTCCTTGGTGACGGCGATGGTCAGCCTGCGGCGTTGGAAATCATAGGGAATTTCGCCGGTCTTGGTGGCACCGGCGGTGGTCAGCCCGGCGGCTTTGCCCTCCACAACAATCGCGGCATCAAGCGGGTTTTCGATTCCGGCTTCGAACGTGGCATTGAGAAAGGCGAGCTGCCGCACCTGCGCTGACGGTGCGGCAGCCGCATCGAGCACTTCCTGCAGCACGATCGTGCCCTCGCTCAGCGTGCCGGTCTTGTCGGTGCACAGGATCGTCATGCTGCCAAGGTTTTCGATTGCATCGAGACGGCGAACGATCACGCCCTGCTTGCTCATGGCCCGCGCGCCGGCAGAAAGCGTCACGCTGACGATCGCCGGCAGCAGTTCGGGCGACATGCCGACCGCGAGTGCGACCGCGAACAGCAGTGATTCAATGATGGGGCGGTGCATCAGCAAGTTCACCGTCAGCACGAACAGCACGATAACGATCATTGCGCGGACGAGCAGATAGCCGAACTGGCGGATACCGCGGGCGAAATCGGTCTCGGGAGAGCGTGTGCGCAGGCGCGCCGCAATCGCACCGAATTCGGTGCGGTGACCGGTGTTGACCGCAATGATCTTCGCCGTACCGCTGCGAACCGAAGCGCCGAGGAAAACAATGTTGGTTCTTCCGCCAAGCGGCGTTTCGGCGGGGACGATCCCCGGCGCCTTTTCGACGGGGAAAGACTCGCCAGTCATGCTCGCTTCGCTGACGAGAAAGTCCTGCGCCTCGATGATCCGTCCGTCCGCAGGGACGAGATTGCCCGCAGACAACAACAGCAAATCGCCTGGCACCACTGTGCTGACGGGCAGCGTCGCTTCGCGCCCGTCGCGCATGACACGACAGGTCAGTGCAAGTCGCTGCTTGAGCTCCTCGACGGCCGCGGAGGCACGATATTCCTGGTAGAATCCCAGCAGCGTGCTGCCCAACACCACGGCCAGGATGATCGAGGCGTCGATCCATTGCTGCAGAATCAGCGAGATCACCGCGGCAAAGATCAGGATGAGGACGAGGGGACTTTCAAACTGCCGCAGCAACAGGCGAAACATGCTCAATCGCGAGACGTCCTCGACGGTGTTGAGGCCAACCTTGGCAAGCACTGCGGCGGCGCGTGCAGCGCTGAGACCTCCAGGCCCCGATTGCAGCGACGTTGCAAGGGCCGCAGCGTCTTTGCTCCAGTAGGGAAGATCACCGTCTGTCGCGCTCATCGATGCTTCCTTGCGGTGACGCCTCGACAGTCTGCGCGTCGACTTTACCACTGGCAACATTTCGCCTGAGCAATCGTTGCACGACCCGGCAGGAGCGACCGATCACCTGCATCAAGATGAGTCCGGGAAGCTGCTCTTCAATGCTTGCCTTAACCGATATGCCAATCGTGTCATGCGGTTCCTGGGCACAAGTGCGTCAACGCGCGCCGGCGGTATGGTCGCTGGATAATCAGTGTCGGCGCCGATCATTCATTCAAGCTGATTATGCGCCGTCTTCTGTCTCGACGTGCCCATCCTTCACCAGGATGCGGCGCGAGCAGCGGGATGCAACATGATCATCGTGGGTGCAGATCAGGAAGGTTGCCTTGTCCTCACGGTTCACCTCCCGCATCAGGTCCAGCACCTTTTCAGCTGCTACGCGGTCAAGGCTGCCCGTTGGTTCGTCAGCCAAGATCAAGGCCGGGCTGTTCATCAGCGCCCGCGCGATGGCGACCCGTTGCTTCTGGCCGCCGGAAAGGCGTGTGGCTGGAAAATCCATACGGTCGGCCAGGCCCACCCGGTCCAGCAATGCGCGGGCGCGATCCCGCATGGCGCCAGTCATCCGCCCCGCCGGAGCGGCGGCTGGAAACGCCACATTTTCCGTCGCGGTGAAATCGGGAAGCAGGTGATGGAACTGGAAGATGAAGCCCAGCCGCTGGTTGCGGAACCGGCCGCGCTGTGCTTCCGACAGCGCGTCAACACGTTGGCCGGCGATGGTGATGCTGCCGGCGCTGGGCCGCAGCAACAGGCCGATGATCGACAGCAGGGTGGATTTCCCCGATCCCGACGCCCCCAGCAGCGCGACCAGCTCGCCGGATTGCAGGGTGAGGTTCACACCGTTCAGCACTTGGGTCAGTTCGTCCCCGTTGCGGAACGTCATGCCGATGCCATCTGCTTCCAACACATCGCTCATTGCTGGATGGCCTCCAGCGGGTCGAGCCGTGCCGCCGATCTGGCCGGGATGACGGAGGCCATAACAGCGCCTATTGTGGTCAGCGCAAACACGGTGAAATAGCCACCTTCGCCAGGCGCAATAGGCAACACCATGGTGCCGTCGGCCTTGGTTAGCGTTGCCAGCCATGAACACAGGGCGAAGCCGGTCAGGCAGCCGATGCCGGCACCGACCATGCCGATTAACAGGCCCTGCAGAATGAACACCGCAGCGATGAACTGACGGGCCACGCCAAAGGCACCCATGATGCCGATCTCAGCGCGCCGCCGATTGGCCGACAGGCTTAGCGCGCTGGCGATCCCGATCAGCACGGAGATCAGCGAGAAGATCTGGATCAGCGTACCGGTTCGCGCCTGCGCGAACAGCGCGCCTTCCAGGTTGGTATTGCGTTCCTGCCAGGATGTGACGCGCAGGCCGGTGGCTTCACGCAGGAAGGCGGCAAATTCACGGGCGCGCCCCGGATCGTGCAGCTTCACTTCGATATTGGTCACGCCTTCTGGCAGGCGAAACAGCGGCCGCGCCGTGCGGATCGACAGAAAGGCGACTTTTTCATCCAGATTGAGCAAGCCGGTTCGGAAGATGCCGCGCACGGTCAACAGCCGGTCCACGCCGCGATCGGTGCGGAACAGCACCGGCTGGCCGGCGGAAAGCCCCAGATTTTCCGCCAGTCGCGCGCCGATCAAAAGACCATCTGCGCCCAGATCCGCATCACCGCTGATGATCTTCGTGGTAATCGGCGAAATTGCATCAAGCGCCGACGGATCGATCGCGGTCACGGCCAGTGGCGCTACCGCTTCGCCCTTCACCAAGAAGGCGCTACCGGTGATTTGCGGGCTGATAGCAGAGACGAGCGGCTGGCTGCGCAACAGCGCCACCGTGGGCGCCCAGGCGCGGATCTGGCGGCGCTGGAAGGTGGAAACCAGCGCAACAGCCTGCACATCGGCTGTCGGGCCAGGCAGCACACGCGCGACGCGGACTTCTTGTTCCAGCGAGACATGGGCGCTGTTGGCCGTGATATCGTCGGTCAGGCGGATCGCCAGCCCCTCGATCAGCGCGGTGATGAACACGAAGGCTGTGACACCCAAAGCAACGCCGGCTATGAGCAGCACTGTCTGCGCCGGGTTGGAGAAGAGATAGCGGCGGGCAACGACAAGGGCGAACATGAGGCCCGCGCCCTTATTTCAAAGCGACAGGCTGCGGCCGCACTCGGGCCGCCGACGCTGTTTCGGAAGGTGTGAGAACCACACGGTCGCCGCCGGCAAGGCCATGTTCCACGATGGCATCGCGCGATGGCCAATCGGCGATCGCTATGGCCCGCTCCCGCACGATGCCGCCAGCATCGACAATGTAGACCGCAGGCGCGGTCGTTGCGTTTATCACGGCCTGCCGCGGAATCACGATGCCGGCTTCGCGTCGAGCCACGATTATCGTTACATCCACCGATCGGCCGGCCGGGAGCAGGCCGCCGTCAACAGGTTGAAGCCTGATCGCCCTGCCTCCGGTGATCGGGTCCACCCGCGGCGACACTTCGGTGATGCGCGCGAAGAACACCACATCCGATCCGGTGAGTGCCGCCCGCGCGGCCATGCCGGGCCGAAGCGCATCGGCATAAGCTTCATCGGCTTCGGCGCGCAGTTCTACCGCATCGCCCGAACCCAGTTGGAACAGGGTGGTTTCGGGCGAGACGACCTGGCCATTGTCGATGGGTCTCACCAGCACAACGCCCGCCATCGGTGCCCGGATTGTGAACTCGCCGGTGCGCGCGACGGCAGCGCGGCGCGTTGCAGAGGCGGCAGCCAGGGAGGCTTCTGCCGAAAGCAGGGCCGCGCGCGCCTCGTCAAGTGAAGCACGGGTGGCAAAGCCACGACCGGCAAGCGCCTGCGTGCGCCCGAATGCGAGCCGCGCCCGCGTGGCCTCCGCGCTTGCTGACTGTTCGCGCGCAGCTTCGGCCTGGGTTTGCGCTTGTTCAATTGC
>JBBQPR010000090.1:0-10938 GCA_038217075.1 Sphingomonadales bacterium | reverse complement strand
GTGCACCGTGCACCTCGTCGCGCTGGCAGAGGCGTTGACCACCTGCAGCGCCATGGGCCTAGACATGAACACCGCCTATGAAGCCATCAGGATCTCATCGGGCAACAGCTTCGTCCATGAAACGGAATCGCAGGTCATCCTCAACGGCAGCCGCGACATCAATTTCACCATGGACCTGGTCATCAAGGACGTTGGTCTGTTCGATGCCCTCGCCCATGCCCATCAGGTGCCCGTCGAACTGTCGCCGCTGGTGCTGGACATCTTCAAGGATGGCGCCAACCGCTATGGCCCGCGTGAATTTTCGCCTAACATCATCCGCCGCTATGAAGAACCGCTGGGAATCAAGGTGCTCGGCACCGGTTTCCCGGCCGAAATGATCGATGATGAGCCGGAAGAACCCGGCTATGAAGTCGTGCCCCGGCGCTAGCCTGACCGAAAGCCGCCAATCAATGCCGTTGACGCCCACCACCCACGCCGAATGGACCGCGCGGGCGGCCACGCTGCGCATCGAAACCGGCCTCATCATCGATGGCCGCGCCGTCGCCGCCGCCGATGGCCGGACGCTGGCCGTCATCAACCCGGCCAATGGTGCCAGCATCGCCGAAGCCGCCTGCGGCAGCGCCGCCGACATCGACCGCGCCGTCGTCTCGGCAAAAGCTGCCTGGGCCGATGGCCGCTGGCGCCACATGACCCCGCGCGCGCGCATGGAGGTGTTCCGTCGCTTCGCCGATCTGGTGGCGGCCAATGCTGCCGATCTGGCGCTGCTCGAAACCCTGTCGATGGGCAAGCCGATCACCGACGCGCTGACCATCGATCTGCCCGAAACCATCGTCACCATCCGCTATTTCGGGGAGTGTATCGACAAGCTGTCCGGCATCGTCACCAACAGCCCGCACGACGCCCTGCACATGATTTCGCGCGAACCCATCGGCATCATTGGCGCCATTTCGGCCTGGAACTACCCGCTGCTGATGGCGACATGGAAAATCGCCCCGGCCCTCGCCGCCGGCAATTGCGTCGTCCTGAAACCCGCCGAACGCGCCCCGCTCTCGTGCATCCGATTGGCGCAATTGTTTATCGAAGCCGGCGGCCCGGCGGGCGTTTTCAACGTCGTCAACGGCCTTGGCCACGATGCCGGCCACGCCCTCGCGCTGCACCCGGATGTCGCCAAGATCAGCTTCACCGGCTCGACGGCCACCGGCAAGCAGCTGATGATCGCCGCCGGCCAATCGAACTTGAAACGCGTCTCGCTGGAAACCGGCGGCAAAAGCCCGCAAATCTTCATGCCCGATCTCGAATGCCTCGATACCGCCGTCGATGCCGCCGTGCGCGGGATTTTCGACAATGCCGGCCAGGTCTGCAACGCCGGTTCACGACTGCTGGTGCACAACGATATCCACGCCGAATTCACCCGCCGTTTCACCCGCCGCGCCGCCGAACTCTATGCGCCGGGTGATCCACTCGATCCCGCAACCAGCCTTGGCCCGGTTGTCACCCACGGCCATCAACAGGACGTCCTCGCCCGCATCGATGCGGCGCAGCGCTCCGGCGCCACGCTCGCATTCGGCGGCACCGCCGATCCCACGCGGCCCGATGGCGCCTATGTCCTGCCCACCCTGTTCACCGGCGTCGATCCCGGCACGGCCATCGGCCGCGACGAAATCTTTGGCCCTGTCGCCACAATGTTCAGATTCCAGACCGAGGCCGAAGCCCTTACGCTCGCCAATGATTCAATCTACGGCCTCGCCGCCAGCGTCTGGACCAGCGACCTGAAACGCGCCCATCGCATGGTAAAATCGCTGGAGGCCGGCGTCATCTGGGTCAATTGCTTTGGCGATGGCGACATGACCCAGCCGTTCGGCGGCTACAAGCAATCCGGCAATACCCGTGACAAATCAATGGAATGCATCGCCGGCTACATGCAATCCAAATCGGCGTGGATCAGCCTCGCGCCGCCGCCAGCTTAGGCGCTGCGGCTTGCGCTGCAACAGGCACGGCAACCGTTTCCGGTGCGTGGCCGACAATCCAGTCCATGAACGTCCGCACCCGCAGATTGTCCTTCATTTCGCGCCGGCAGATCAGGCCCCATGCACCGGGGCATTTCTTCACATGGGCGACCGGCATGACCAGCCGTCCCGCCGCCAGGTCATGCCCGACAAACGGCCCGTTGACGAGCGCCACCGCCTCGCCGTCCAGCGCCATTTCCAGCGCCACAGCCAGCGTATCGACAACAATGTACGGCGATGACGGATCGAACGCCACGCCAGCCGATTCAAACCAGCTGTTCCAGTTGCGTGCCTCGGTATAGACTGCCACCAGTGGCTGCTGCAAAAGGTCCGCCGGCGTCGGCCGCGGCCCCAAGCGCTCCATGAACCTGGGGCTGCACACCGTGCGCAGCGCATATTCGAACAACGGCACCCAATGATATTTCAACGGGTCCGGCACGGTTTCGCAATACACCAGCCCGACATCGGCGTGGACATCATCGAAATCCCAATCCACCGCACAGGTATGCAGCTCCAGCTTGAAATTGGGATTCTGTTGCAAAAACAACGGCACTCGCCGCGCCAGCCAGCGAATCGAGGCGGTGACATAGGTCTGCACCCGCAATGGCTTGTCCAGGGTGTTGCGATGCACCGCCTCGACACCCTGCAACAGCGATTCGAACGCCGCCCGCACATAGGGGTATAAAATCCGGCCCTCGGCAGTCGACACGATATGCCGGCCCGACTGCGCGAACAGGTCCACGCCCAAGGCATCCTCGATCAACTGCACCTGATGGCTAACCGCCGGATGGGTAAGGCATAATTCGTCGGCGGCTTCCCGGATGCTCTGTCGTCGCGTCGCCGCCTCAAATCCGCGCAAGGCCTTCAGCGGCGGCAGTTTCTGCAGGTCGATCTTCTGTTGCACGCGCCCTGCCCCCCGCCACACTCCACCAAGCTACAACTGTGCCAATTTCATTTCGCAAACGGTAGAATAATTTTATCATACCGGCGACAGGCAACGCGCGTCCTCGATGATCATCGCCGACGCCTTTTCCGCCACCATCACCGTCGGCGCGTTGGTATTACCCGATGTGATGTTCGGGAAAATCGACGCATCGGCAATCCGCAACCCGGCAATCCCATGCACCCGCAACCGCGCATCGACCACCGACGCCCGGGTATCAGGCCCCATCACGCAGGTGCTGGTCGGGTGATACACTGTATCCGCCCGCCGCCGGAAATCATCGAGCAGTTCGTCATCGGTCGTCAAATGACGCCCTGGCAGCAATTCCTCGGTGACAATGCCCGACAAGGGCGCGGTCGCCGCCAGGCTGCGCAGCAATCGGTTGCCGACCAGCACCTGCGCCACGTCATGGTCGGTCGAAAGATAATTGGGCTGGATGGCCGGATATACCAGCGGATCGGGCGAAATGATCTGCAAATGCCCCCGGCTGGTCGGGCGGCAGCCGTTGAACGACAACAGAAACGCCGAAAATGGGTCGGGATTGAGCAACCGCCGTTCCGAAAGCGGCGACTGCGTGTAGCTGATCGGGCTGAAATACAGCTGCAGGTCGGCGCGCGCCTGGTCCGGCCCGCTGCGCACAAAGCCACCGCCCTGGTTGACGCTCATCGACAGCGGCCCGCTGCGATCCCACAAATACCGCATGCCGGCCCGCAGCTTGCCGATCAACGGCCGCAGTTCGTCATTCAGGGTCGGCACGTTGGTTCGATAAAAATAGCTGACGGCGAGGTGATCCTGCAGGTTGCGGCCAACGGCGGGCGCATCGATCACCGGCGAAATGCCCAGCGGCGCCAGCATGGCCGCCTCGCCAACCCCCGACACCTGCAGCAATTGCGGCGAATTGATCGATCCCCCACACACTATCACTTCGGCGCGCGCCGCCGCCGCCCGAATCTCGCCGCCCCGGCGATACTCGACACCCGTCGCGCGCCGCCCATCGAACAGGATCCGCGTCGCCTGCGCCCCGGTGCGCAACACCAGATTGCCGCGCTTCAACGCCGGATGCAGATAGGCGTTGGCCGTCGATGCCCGCCAGCCACCGCGCGTGTTGATCTGGTATACCCCCACGCCTTCGGTCTCGGCGCCGTTGAAATCGGGCGTGAACGGAAACCCCAGCGCCTGCGCTGCGGCGATATAGGTCCGGCACAAAGGGTGCGCCCGCGCCGAAATCTCCGTCACATGCTGCGGACCGTCGGCGCCGTGCCAGGCGCTCAGGCCGAGATCATGGTCCTCCGCCTTGATGAACCAGGGCCGCACATCGTCCCAGCCCCAGCCCGGATTGCCGGCGGCGGCCCAATCGTCAAAATCCCCTGGCTGCCCGCGCACATGCACCATGGCGTTGATCGAACCCGAACCGCCGATCACCTTGCCGCGCGGCCAATAACTGCTGCGCCCGTTCAGGCCCGGCACCGCTTCGGTATCGTACATCCAGTTGATGCGGCGATCGAAAAAGGTGCGGCCATAGCCGATCGGCAACTGTATCCAGATGCGCAAATCCGATCCACCAGCCTCCAGCAACAGCACCCGCGTCCGCCCATCGGCGGTCAACCGGTTGGCGAGCACGCACCCTGCGGTGCCGGCCCCCACCACCACATAATCAAATGCTTCCATCACCGGACCGGGTGCTGTGTCATCTCAAGATGCAGCATGGTGCCGGTATAGGGGTTGGCCAGCGCCACCGCCTCGTTCAACTCGACCCCAAGCCCCGGCGCCGTCGGCGGGATGACATGGCCATCCTCGAACCGGATCGGCGATTGCAAAATCTCGGCATGAAAGCCGCCCCAGCTTTCGATGCTTTCCAGGATCAGGAAGTTCGGCGAACAGGTGGCGATCTGGATATTCGCTGCCCCCACCACCGGGCCGCAATACAGATGCGGGGCAATCTGCACATGATCGACTTCGGCCATGGCGGCGATCTTCTTGGCCTCCAAGATGCCGCCAACCCGGCCCAGGTTCATCTGCAATATCGCCGCCGCCCCGGCCTTCAACAGCCGCGCGAAGTCATATTTGGTGGCCAGCCGCTCGCCCGTCGCAATCGGGATGGAGGTCGCCCGCGCCACCTTGGCCATTTCGTCGGGCGCATCGGGCGGCACCGGCTCCTCCAGCCACAGCGGGTCATAGGGTTCCAGCCGCCGCGCCAGCCGGATCGCGCCCGCCGCCGTCATCTGGCCATGGGTGCCGAACAACAGATCGGCGCGATCGCCCACCGCCGCCCGCAACGTCCCGGCAAATCGCGCCGACAGATCGAGCGCCTCCAGCGATAATTGCCGCCCGTCGAACGCCGAATAAGGCCCCGCCGGATCGAATTTCAGCGCGGTGAACCCCTGTGCCAGATATTCCCCGGCCCGCGTCGCGGCCAGATCGGGATCGTGATAAACGTCCGTCGCATCGCCCGGCCGCGGGTAGATATAGGTATAGGCGCGCAACCTTTCGTGCACCTGCCCGCCCAGCAACTTGTAAACCGGCTGGCCCGCCGCCTTGCCGATAATGTCCCAGCACGCCATCTCCAGCGCGCTCAATATGCCCATCAACGTCAGGTCGGGATGCTGGGTAAAGCCGCTGGAATAGACCCGCCGCCACATCGTCTCGATATCGTGCGGATCATTGCCGCGCACATAGCGGTCGAACACATCCTCGATCATGCGTGCCACCAGATGCGGCTCGAACGGCACGCAATAGGCCTCGCCGATCCCCGACACATTGTCGTTGGTGGTCAGCTTGACGAACACGAAATAACGCCCGCCGAAATGCGGCGGCGGGTTGCCGACGACAAAGGTCCTTATGTCGGTCAGCTTCATCGCGAACGCCCCGCGCGCAAGTCGTCAGGCATCGCCCACCGCCCGTTTCTGATCGGCGATGATCGTCCGCGATGCCGCCCAATAATGATACGCCGCCCAGAATCCGGTCGGCGCCAGCACCAGCAACGCCAGGCGCAGCGATTCCGCATCCGCGCCGCCGGGCCCGGCAAACCAGTCGCTCAACAGCCCGACCCCCTGTGGCGCCACAATCAGGTTGAGCACATTGGCCGCCACCAGCGACACCGCTATCGCCATCGCGCGCATCTTCGGCGCCGCCAGATTCTGCACCATCGCCATCGCCGGCCCGATGTAGAAATAGATCGCCGGGATGAAGATCCACAGCATCGCCTTGGCCACCGGCAGCGAATGGGTCCAATAGGCAATGAACGAAGGCACCGTCGCAACGCCCGTCACCGCCGCCAGCAGCCACACGATCCGGCGCGGATCGACAAAGGCCGGCCGCGACAACAGCCACGCCGTCATCAGCGACGCGCCGATCCCCATCGCCAGATGGATCGGCCCGACGATTGCCCCGGCCGCACCCACATCCAGCCCGTACATCCGCTGCAGGAAAGTCGGCGTGAACCACATCAGGCCCCAGCCCCAAAGCGCCGAAACGCCGCCGCCCATGATGACATGGAACGCCGCCTTTTGTTCGGTCAGAAACCGCATCGTCTCGCGAATGGTCGGCGATGGTGCCGCCGAAACGGCGTCCAGCCGGCCGCGCTTCGGCTCCTTGATGGTCAGCCAGACGACCGCCCCCATCACCACACCCGGCACGCCCAGCACCAGGAACGCCGCGCGCCAGCCATAGGCATTGGCGACATAGCCGGCCATGTCGGCGCCCACCCACGCGCCGATCGGCGCGCCCAGCGCAAACACCGTCATCGCCATGGGGCGCCGGCTGGCCGGGAAATAATCGGCGACGATGGTGTTGCAGGCGGGCGTGCCGCCGGCCTCCCCGATGCCGACGCCGATGCGCGCCATCAACAATTGCCAATATCCGGCCGAAAGCCCGCACAACGCCGTCATCGCCGACCAGGCCACCAGCGAAATCGCCAGCAGATTGCGCCGGTTATACCGATCGGCAACCCATGACAGCGGAATGCCCAGCGTCACATAAAACAGCGCCAGCGACACGCCGGTCAGGAACGCGATGCCGGCATCGGTCAGATGCAGTTCCAGTCGGATCGGTTCCAGCACTGTCGACATCACATATCGGTCGGCAATGCTGATCGTATAGACCAGCATGGTGATGATCAGCACGTACCAGCGGCTCGAAAGCCCGGCCTCGCGCTCGGCGCCCAGCGTGGCTGCGGTCAAATCCCGGCGTCCTTCATGCTGCAACCGGCCCCAGCGCGGCGCGCAACGGTGCCAGCCAGGGGTCGAAATTCTGCCATTGGTCGAGCCCGCTGCGGAATATCGGCTGGCGCACCTGTTCCGAACTCGCGGTGCGCACGGCGCGTTCCGTCTCGTGGAAATTCACGCAACCCGCCTCGAACGGCAGGCCACAGAAATCCAGCATCCGCCGCACCTCATTCTCCAGATCGCCGACGACATCCTCATATTGCACGCGCAACACCTTGCCGGGCAGCACCTCGTCCCAATGCCGCATCAGGTCGACATAGCCGGCATAATAGCGGCCGATCTCGGTCAGGCCATAGGTGAAATCCTGGCCTTCGGCAAACAACTGCTTGAAATTGCTGAAACAACACCCCATCGCATCGCGCCGCGCATCGATGATGCGGGCGTTGGGCAGGATCATGTGGATCAGCCCGATATGGCGGAAATTATTGGGCATCTTGTCGATGAAATACGGCTTTCCGCTGCGCTGGATGGCGGTATCGCGCAAATAGGCCTCGCCAAATCCGGTCAGTTCATCGGGCGTCAATTCGCCCAGATTGCCCGGGTAAATCGCCTCGTCATCCACCCGCCGCCGGCCATCCAGCCTGTGCGCCAGCGCCAAGATGTTGGGCAATTCCGTCGTGCCCTCCACCATCGAATGCGACGCCAATATCTGTTCCAGCAACGTCGATCCGGCGCGCGGCAGCCCGACGATGAAAATCGGATCGGTCGCCGCTGCCCCACCGCCGCGCTTGGCATCGAAAAGCGCGGGCGTGCAGGCGCGTTTCTGCGCTGTCATCTCCGCATCGATACGGTCGGGATCATAGCGCAATTCTTCGCGCTTTAACCGGTTGCCGGTGTCGTAATAGCCAAAGGACCGCGCATAATCGCCGCGATCTTCCAGCGCCTTGCCCAGCGCAAAACACAGGTGATAGCGATCGACCGTCGCCGTCGACCGCGCCGCCTCCACCGCCTCCATGCGGGCGATCTCCGCATCGCTGAACCGATAGGTCTTCAGATTGGCAAGGCTCCACCAGGCATCGCCGAAATCGGGCTTGCTGGTATAGGCCTGGCGATAGGCCGCCACCGCATCCGCCTGCCGCCCGATGGTTTTCAAGGCATGGCCGCGCGTCAGGCTGACCTGATGATTGTTCGGCGTCGCCGCCGACAGCGCATCATACACGCCCAGCGCCACGTCAAAATTGCCCACCGCGAGATTCTGGTTGGCAAACATCATGTCGAAATGCGGCACGCCCGGCGCCTTGTAGCGCAGGATCGCCGCCTGCTCCAGCGCCCTGGCGAATTTCTGCCGCTTGTGCAGCACATTCACATAATCGAAGCGGCCGGGGTGGAATTCGGGCTCCATCTCCACACAGGATTCCAGGATGAATTCGGCCTCATCGAGCACCTGGAACCGCGCGCCAAGCTCGGCCAGCATCCGCATCGCTTCCAGGTGATGGCCGTTGGTCTGCAGAAAATGCCGGCACAGTTTTTCGGCCTTTTGCAGCTTGCCCTCGTGCATGAAGCTGGCAACGCTGACCAGCGCCGGCGGCAAGCCCGATAGCCAATCGAACTGGTTGCGCGCCACCGCTTCCGCCTCGCGCCGCCCGGCGGCAAGGTTCAGCTCGACCAGCGCGCGCCAGCTTGCGACCAGCGCCGGATTGGCGGCAACCGCTCGGTCGAACGCCTCGATGGCCCGGTCATTGTCGCCGGCGGCACGATGGCAATGGCCCTGTTCCTGAAACGTCCGGGCATGCGCCGGCTCGATCTCGATCAATTGCGCCAGCGTCAGCTGCGCCTGGCCCACCTGCCCGGCATAGCGCTGCGCCACGGCAAGGATATACAGCGCATCGACATTGCGCGGGTCATCATCGAGCAAACGCTCCATCGCCGCCGCCGCCCGGGCGAAATTGCCCGCCTGCAACAGCCGCTTGGCATTGTCGATCATCGCTTCCGCATCGGAAGCGCCCTGGTCCCTGACTGTCATGGCATCAGAATAGCCACAGGCGGGGCGCGATTGATAGCGATGAGGGGCAAACCGTCACGACTGCCCCCCAACCGCGCATCAATATCTGTACGAAACGCGGAAACCCAACGTCCGCGGCCGGATCGTCGTCGTCCGCGCCACACGGTCGGATGCGTTGATATAAATGTCGGGCCGCGCGTCGGACAGGTTCTCGATATAGAATTCCGCCCCCCAGGCATCCTTGTTGACACCAAAGGCCGCGTCGCCGGTCGTATAGGCGCGCAACGGATAATCGGCGCCCACGTTGATGGACGTATGGCTGCTGCCGACGAAATGCGTGCTGGCCTGGCCATAAACCACCAGATCGCCCGCCAGTTCATGCTCGTACCGCGCCCGGATATTGCCCTGGAACTTGGGGCTGAGGGCGAGCTGGCTGCCCAGCGGCACCAGCGTGATCAGCTGGACAAGGCCGAGCTGCCCCGATGTCAGCTTGGAACGATTGTACGAAGCAGCGGCATTGATGGTCAGCCCGCGCAACGGTCGCACGGTCAGATCGCCCTCGATACCGTTGATCCGTGCCGATGCCGCATTGGCGGCAAAAGTCAGGAAGAACAGGCTCGGCTGGTAGATGGAGACCTGAATATTGTCCCAATTGATATGATAGGCGGCCAGATTGAGGATCACCGAATGGTCGAGGAAGGACATTTTGGCGCCCAGCTCGAAGTTCTTCACCGTATCCGAATCATAACCGAACGGAATGGCTACCTTGGGGCTTTGCGGATTGGGATCGGCAACCCGGCCGATGCGGTTGAAGCCGCCCGGGCGATAGCCTTCCGAATAGGTGCCATAGAACAACAGGTCCTCGGTCGGCTTCCAGGTCAGGTTGGCCTTGAAGATGGCGCCCTTCTGGATGCGCGGCTTGGTGTGGATCGCATCGAGGTTATAGCCCGAATCGCGATCCACTCCCTTGTTACCGAAATTGGCCGAACCCGCGATCGATGCCTTCTGGTTGTAATAGCGCAGACCGCCGGTCAGGATCAGCTTTTCAGGGATGATGTCGAAAGCGACCTCACCAAAAGCCGCCAGCTGCCGATCGGTGCGGGTGATGTCGTTGAAGAAGGTAACCCCGGGGTTGCGGGCATTGGGGTTGATCGATGTCGCCCCCTTGATCGGCGCATTCGGCACGAAACCCTGTGCGATCGAACCTTCATAGTTGAACTCGCCGATATCGAGAATCTTGGCGCGGTCATAATAAGCGCCGGCGATCAGGCGGATGCGCTTGTCGGCCGGGGTCGAAACCCGGAATTCATGGCTGATGCGCGTGTTGCGATTATCACCCTGGAACGACATGCGCGGCGTCGCACAGGTCGCATAGCCGGGGTATTTGCAGATGTAATAGGCCGCAAATGGCCCCGCGTTGGAATAGGCGGTGTAATCGACCTGCTGCACCGCGCGGCGCGACAGATAGGCGCCGGTGTAGATCACATCGAGCGCGCCCAGCCGGCCTTCCAGCGTCCACGCCGTCTGGTTGAAATTATCGACCAGCGTATCAGGGTTGTACCGCTGTACCTTCAGGTCACCGACGAGAGGATCATAATCGAAAACGCCGTCAACCTTCAGCTTCTGGCGCATGTGCTGGACATTGATCGACCAGTCATCATTGATGTTGTAGCGCGCCGAAACGCGAAAGCCCTGATAGCTCGCGTCGTTGAAATTATCCTTCACGAACTGCGAATTGGTGATCGTCGGCCGCACCGCGTTCGGCGAATTCCCCAGCCCGTTGAACTGGTTGATCTGCATCTGGAAGGTGCCGGGGACATTGTC
>JBBQPR010000089.1:0-10973 GCA_038217075.1 Sphingomonadales bacterium | reverse complement strand
CCGCGCCAGAACGCCAACCGTCAGGCTGATGCCGATGGAGCCGCCAAGGTTGCGCAGCAGCATGTAGAAACCGGCGGCATCGGTGCGCAGCGCGGGCGGCAGCGTCGCGAACGCCAGCGTGTTCAACGGCACGAACACCAGCCCCAGCCCGGCGCCCTGCAAAAAGCCGCTGATGATGAACGGCGTTGCATCCATCACCGGTGAAAACAGGCTCATCAACCACATCGCGGACGATGCCAGCACCAGCCCCAGGAAGATCAACAGGCGCGAATCGACCTTGCCGACCACCTGGCCGGCGGCCATCATCATCATCATCATGCCGATCCCGCGCGGCATCTGCAGCAGGCCCGACCCGACAACCGAATAGCCGAACAGGTTCTGCACCATGGTCGGCAACAGCGCGGTAGTGCCGACCAGCAGCAGGCCAACCAGCGTAATGAACATGAACCCGGTCATGACGTTGCGATCGGCCAGCATCTTGCGGTCGATCAGCGCGTTGGATGATGTGAAGATGTGGACGCCGAACGCCCACAGGCCGGCGATCGCGACGCCGGCTTCGATACGGACTTCCCAACTGTCGAACCAGTCGAGCTGTTGCCCGCGATCGAGGCAGAGCTGCAACGCCGCCACACCGACGGCAAGTAGCAGGAAGCCGGTGAGATCAAAGCGTCGCCGCGCCGATTCAACCCGGGGCAGAACAGCCGAGGCGAAGAATACCGTCATGGCGCCGACGGGCAGGTTGATGAAGAACACCCACCGCCAGTCGAAACTGTCGGTCAGCCAGCCGCCGATGACCGGCCCCAGGATCGGTCCGACCATGATGCCGACCCCCCACCAGGCCATCGCCTTGCCATGTTTGGATTGCGGCCAGACATCCAGCACATAGGATTGCCCGAGCGGACCCAGAAACGCCCCCGATGCACCTTGCAACATGCGGAAGAACACCATCTGTTCCAGCGATTGCGCCAGCCCACAGGCCATCGACGCAATGGTGAAACCGGTGACGGACAGGAGGAAAAGCTGTCGCCGCCCGATCTTGTCGGCGAGCCAGCCGGTGAGCGGGGTCGCAATGGCTGTCGCGACGATATAGCTGGTCAGCACCCAGGCGATGGTATCGGACGCGGCGCCCAGCGATGGCTGCATATGCGGTAACGCGACATTGGCGATCGTTGAATCAAGGATCGTCATCAGGGTGCCCAGCATCACCACCATGGTGATGACGATCGGGCTCGCGGGCAGGGGCTCGCTGCGCAGCGCCGGGGGGGCGGCGGTCGCCATCAGTCGTCCCTCGGTCCGGCGACGTTGTGGCTCATTTGTGCGGGGTGTCGACCGTAACCGTCGCCGACAGCCCGGCGATGAGCGGCACATCGGCCTTTGCCGGCAGGGCGATCCGGACCGGCACGCGTTGCACCACCTTCACCCAATTGCCCGTGGCGTTTTGCGCCGGCAGGACGGAAAACTCGCTGCCGGTCCCGGCGCCGATGCTTTCCACGCGCCCTTCGATCTTGCTGCCCGGATAGGCATCCAGCTTGATGATGGCGCGCTGGCCGACCCGCATGTGCTCAAGGTCGGTTTCCTTGAAATTGGCCTCTACCCAACGGCGGTTGCTGATCAGCAGCGACATCGTCGGCACACCCGCAAGCACGACCTGCCCGGGCAGCACCTTGTTGGTTTGCGATACGACGCCGTCGGCCGGGGCGCGGATGGCGGTGCGCGACAGGTCGAACGCCGCCTTGTCGCGGGCCGCCATGGCGGCGAGCACCAGCGGATGCGTGCCGGGGCCGGCACCATTGGCGGCGGCGTTGGCGCTGGCTGCGTCTGCAATCGCCGATGATAGTTGGCTCTGGGCGCTCACGAGCGCGAATTCTGCCTTTTGCACCGTGGCGCGGGTCGCAAAACCGTCCTTGATCAGCTTTTGCTGGCGCTCAAGTTCGGTCCTCGCAAAGGCAACGGCCTCGCGCTTGCCGGCCACATCCGCCTGTTTTCCGGTGGTGCCCGAACGCAATTCGGTTACCTGCAACCGCGCTGATGCAAGATTGGCTTCGGCCTGGGCGAGGGCGATCTCGAACGGGCGCGGCGCGATCCTGACCACGACATCACCGCGCTTGACCGCCTGGCTTTCGCGCGGACCGACTTCGATAACGCGGCCGGTGACATCGCTGCTGATCGAAACCTTGTCCTGCTGGACATAGGCATTATCGGTGCTGACCGACTGGCCGCCGGTCAGCCAGACGTACAGCGCGACCGCAACCAGCACCAGGGGCACCGACAGCATGATCAGCAGGCGCGTTGTACGCTTGCGCCGCGCAGTGCTGGCAATGGCCGCCGAATCTTCCGCCAGCTTGTCCCGATCGACGACGGCGTGCATCAACGGACTCCTGCGGCGCGCCGGGCGACGCCATTTTCTGGTTCGGTTTCGGCGCGGCGCTGCAGATTGGCGCGCACCCTTGTCAGCAGGTCACTCAGCGCGGCTTCACCCTCCGCGCCCAATCCATCGAGCGTTTCGGTCATCACCGCTTCGGCGATGAGGCGCAGTTCCGCAAGAATCGGATGGGCGCGCGGCGTCAGGAACAGCAGCCATGCCCGGCGGTCGGTCGGATCGGCACGCCGCTCAACAAGATCGGCATCGGCAAGGCGGTCGACCATGCGGCCCACGGTGATGGTTTCGACATCAAGTGCTTCGGCCAATCCGACCTGGTTGATGCCTTCGTTGCGCGATAGCGCGAACAAGACCTGCCACTGCGCCCGGCTCACCCCAAGGACACGAGCGCGCTCATCGAACCGGCGCCGCAGCAGCCGTGCCGAATCGGTAATGAGAACGCCAAGACCATCAGACATGCGCGCCACATAGCAAGCATGCTTATTACCTGCAAGGTGATCATCGCATGCGCAGCAAGATGCCGCAGTGCAGCGATTCGGTCATCCGAACGCGAGAATGACCGCCTGTGCCGTGCCGGTTATCACCGCTGCACCCTCGAGCAGTTCGCCTGTCGCCATCGGCGCCGCGCCCCGGTTTGCCGTGCCGCCGATCAGCATTGTGCGGCCTTCCGGGCAGATTTCGAATGTCGCACCATCCGCTAGCGCCACCCGGCGAACGGCGAGGCCATCGCCATCATGGACGATACGTTCTTCGCCCCAGCGGTGGTGCTGGACGACCGGTCGCGCCAGCACGGGATCGCCGGCCAACCGCCCGGCGATGGCGCGCACCTCCTGGCTGCGGCCACGCGCCGTCACCAGCACGGCATCGGGTGTAGCGATGATATTGAGGTTGTTGACGCCGATGGCCGTCAGCACGATGCCCTGAGCGCGCAACAAACAGCCGCGCGCATCGAGCGTTTCCACCTGGCCGGCAATGACATTGCCATCCGCGTCCGCCTCGCCGATGTCGTGGAGCGCATCCCAGCTGCCTATGTCGGACCAGCCGGGATCCACCGGGCACACCGCCACCTTGCCGGCGTGTTCGAACACCGCATGATCGATCGACAGGGACGGCGCGGCCAGGAATGCGGCACCCCCCGGTCGGATGACGTTTGCCATCGCATCCGCATCGCGCATGGCGGCTTCGGCGGCGGCGAGAATTTCGGGCGCATGGGCTGAAAGCGCGTTGCGCATGGCGCGGGCCGAAAACAGGAAAATGCCACTGTTCCAGCTGTAGCCGCCATCCTTGACGAAGCTTTGCGCGCGCGCGCGATCAGGCTTTTCGATAAAGGCGGCTGCCTCGCGTACACCGTCCATGATGGATGAGCCGCTGCGAATATAGCCATAGCCGGTTTCAGGACCGGCGGCGCGGATGCCAAAGGTTACCAGCCAATTGTCGCGCGCCGCGGGCGCAGCGGCGGCGATGGCTTGCAAAAGCGCCGATGGCACCGCCATTCGATGATCGGACGGCATGACCAGCAAAAGCCCGTCCGGGTCACTGCGTTCGACTGCCAGCATGGCCAGGGCTATCGCCGGCGCCGTGTTTCGCGCCACCGGCTCGATGATCAGCCAGGCGTCGTCGCCAAGTTGTTCGCGGATGATGCCCGCATGATCCACGCCGGTGACGATCAGCGGCGGGTGAAAGATCGCTTCATCAGCGACACGGCCTGCGGTTGTGACGATCATCGTATCCTGCCCGGCCAGCGCCAGCAGCTGTTTCGGCATGGCGGCACGCGACAGCGGCCACAAACGGGTGCCGGCACCACCCGACAGGATGACGGGCCAGATGCGATCGGCCGGAACTTGCGCGTTGGACATGCGTTTCTCCGCCGGTGCGCAAATGCCCGGCACTGGTTGCCCTAGCGTGCCCGGCCGGCTGCGGCTACCATGACAGCGGCATTGGCGGTGCAACAAGCATGGGTGATGCAACAAGGGGGCCCGGGTACAATCATGGAATTGACCGACGTTGGTCTTTTCAGCCACCTGCTCGCGGCAGTTGGGTTCGGTGCGCTGGCGTTGGCAGCCGCGGTCAATCCGCGTCGGGGCAATGCATCGCTCTGGCTCGCCTTTGCGGCGGCGATGACAATGACATGGGCGATCATTTTCGTGCTTGTCGTGCGCGATCCCTATCGCTTTGGCTTTTGGCTTTCGCCGGCTGAAACCGTTCGGTCGGCCAGCTGGATTGCGTTCCTTGTCGCGGTGTTACGACCAACCTGGCAACTTGATCAGCGGCTGCAGTCTTCGTTCATCATCGCTGGCGCCATCGGCTTCATCGCGGCGTTGCAGATGGCGCTCGACCTGCTCGGCGCCAGCGCCGATGTGCTGTCGGGCGATCGCTCTATTGTCGGCCAATTGTTCATCATCATGCGCCTGACGGTGGCGGTTTCCGGCCTCGTGCTGGTTCATAACTTTTACCAGAACACCGATACGAGCGGCCGTGCCGGTGTCAGGCTGATCGCCATCGGTCTGGCTGGCCTGTTCAGTTATGACCTGAATTTCTACACGCTGGCGTTCCTGCTGCCACCGCCATCGGCCGATCTGTTCAACATCCGTGGCGCCGTCGATACGATTACGGTGCCGCTGTTGCTGCTGTCGGCACGCGAAGCCTGGGTGGCGCGGGTGCAGGTATCCCGGCAAGTGGTCTTCCACACGCTTTCGTTCTCGATGATCGGTTTTTATCTGATCGCGATGGCGCTGCTGGCCTATGGCCTGCGACTGGTCGGCGGTGATTGGGGCCGGCTTTTCCAGATAAGTTTCCTGTTTGCGACGGCCACGATAGGTGCGGTCGTGCTTGTTTCTCCCCGATTTCGTGCAGCTTTGCGCGTCCAGATCGCCAAGAATTTCTTCGCCTACAAATATGATTATCGGCTCGAATGGCTTCGTTTCATCGCGACGGTATCGCGTACCGGCAGCAGCGAAAGCGCGGGCGCCTTGCATGAAAGGGTGATTCAGGCGGTGTGCACGGTGCTGGATTCGCCGGGCGGGGTTCTCTTTATTCCCGACGAGGATTTCTTGATGCCGATCGCCGAATGGAATGTGCGCCATAACGGGGCGTCGCCGATGCCGCGCACCGCCGGGCTTGGCCGGTTTCTGGAGCAGGGCAAGCGGATCGTGGATTTCGATGCGTTGCGCGCGGGTGACGAGGATTACGGGAACATCGTGGCCCCTGATTGGGTGATCGCCAATCACGGCATCTGGTTGGGAATCCCGCTGGTGCATCTCGACAGCCTGGCCGGGTTTATCGTTCTGGAACGCACGGTCGCGCCGCGCACGTTGAATTGGGAGGATTATGATCTTTTGCGCACACTCGGAAGTCAGGCCGCCAGCTACATCGCCGAATCCTCCACCCAGATGGCGCTGGACGATGCGGCTAAATTTGATGAATTCAATCGCCGATTTGCCTTCATCATGCACGATATCAAGAATCTGGTGAGCCAGTTGTCGCTGGTGGCGCGCAACGCCGAACGACATGCGGACAACCCGGCGTTTCGGGCCGATATGGTGGCGACGCTGCAAAGTTCGGTCGGCAAGATGAACGATATGCTGGCGCGACTGTCGAAGCGGCCGAGCGGTCGAAGCGACGGGGAATGGGGCGAAATCGATCTCGTCGGTCTGCTAGGGCAGGTGGTGGATATCAAGCGGCACGCGCATCCGCCGTTGACACTCGATGCGTCTGCGATCGAAAGCAGGGGGGGCTGCATCGCAGGCGATTCCGGGCAGATAGAGCAGTTGTTTCTGCACCTGGTCCAGAATGCCATTGATGCGTCGACCGAGGATGCGCCCGTCAGGCTGCGGGTCGCGACGGGCGAAGGCGAAGTGATTGTCAGGATAGAGGATCAGGGAAACGGCATGTCAGCCCGCTTTATCCGGCAAGAACTATTCCAGCCGTTCCGTTCGACGAAACCAGGGGGATTTGGCATCGGTGCCTATGAAGCGCGGGAGATTGCCCGTCAGCACGGCGGCCGGCTTGAAGTGTCCAGCCGGGAAGGCGAGGGCAGTTGCTTTACCATCGTGTTGCCGGTCGCGGCGCACGGCCAGCACATACGGATCGCGGCACAATGAGTAGTGCGTTGCGCAAGCTGCTTGTCGTCGAGGATGACGAAGGGCTGCAGCGCCAGTTGCGCTGGTCCTACGAAGATTATGATGTCGTCGTGGTTGGCAGCCGCGCAGAGGCGATGGCCGCGATCCGCCTGCATGAGCCTTCGGTGGTCACCCTCGACCTTGGCCTGCCGCCCGATCCAGATGGCGTTACCGAAGGCTTTGCAACGCTGGAGGAGATCATGAAGATGCGGCCTTTGACAAAGGTCATCGTTGCATCGGGCCATGGTGCGCGGGAAAGCGCCCGGCGAGCGATTGCATCGGGCGCCTTTGATTTCTATCAAAAGCCCGTCGACATCGATGAACTCGGCTTGATCGTCAGGCGTGCCTATCATGTGGCAGACTTGGAGGCCGAAAATCGCAGGCTGGCGGAATCGGCCCAGGCCGAAGCTGGCGATGTTCTGGGCGGCATCATCACCGGCGCACCCGAAATGTTGAAGGTGACGCGGATGATCGAACGCGTCGCATCGGCGCAGGTGTCGGTCATGCTGCTCGGCAGCAGCGGCACCGGCAAGGAATTGCTGGCGCGGGGGCTGCATGATGCATCGCTGCGGGCCAAGAAAGCGTTCATCGCGATCAACTGCGCGGCGATCCCGGAAAACCTGCTCGAATCCGAACTGTTCGGCTATGAAAAGGGTGCTTTTACCGGGGCCGTAAAAACCCAGCCGGGCAAGATCGAGCTCGCCGAAGGGGGCACGCTTTTCCTGGATGAGGTCGGCGATATCCCGCTACCGCTACAGGTCAAGCTGCTGCGATTCCTGCAGGAACGCGTGATCGAACGTATCGGCGGGCGTCGCTCGATTCCGGTCGATGTGCGGATCGTCTGTGCGACCCATCAGGATCTTGATTCCATGATCGCCAGCCAGCGTTTCAGGGAGGATCTGTTTTACCGGCTCGCCGAGATTGTGGTGCGTATCCCGTCGCTTGCGGAACGGCATGGTGACGCTGTGCTGCTTGCGCATCATTTTCTGGCGAAATTTTCACGTGAAAATGATCGTGTTTTCAAAGGATTCATGCCGGATGCCGTGGCTGCGATCAATGACTGGGCGTGGCCCGGCAACGTGCGCGAGCTTGAAAACCGCATGAAGCGCGCGGTCATCATGGCCGAATCTTCACGGATCACGGCGACCGACCTTGATCTGGGGGCCGCAGACGAGGCCGTGTCGACGTTGAAGACCGCGCGGGAATCAGCCGACAAGGTCGCTATTCGCAAGGCGCTGGCGCGAAGCGAGAATAATCTTTCGAGTGCAGCGCGGGTATTGGGCGTCAGCCGGCCGACCCTGTACGACCTTATCAAGCAATATGGCATGGAAACGACCTGAATGATGGATAGCAACCTTGCATCCGGGGTGGGACTGTCCTAAGCGCGCGCTTCGGTCGGAGCGTGGCGCAGCCTGGTAGCGCATTAGACTGGGGGTCTAAGGGTCGCAGGTTCGAATCCTGTCGCTCCGACCAGCCTCCCCCCTTTCGCCATGTCATGGCCTGGCCAAAACGCGGCTGCGGCGGGTTGATGCCGCTGAACCGCAAACCCGGCAGATCCGCCTTTTCTCGATTCACCCAAGGTCTGGTCGAGCTGGATCACTGTTGTTTTTGGAATATTTCGGTTGACATTTGTAACCAAATAGGACATTAAATCGACCTTCAATTAGAGGTCGCTCCTATGACTGATGTCGTTGCCGCCCTGCTCGAATCGCTGCTGACAAAAGAAGGCGGCTATGTCGATCATCCCGATGATCGCGGCGGCGAAACCAATTTCGGCATCACCAAATCCGTGGCACGTGCAGCCGGTTGGGCGGGCCGCAGGCGGGATTTGCCGCGGGAAACGGCGCTGGCGATCTATCGCAGCCGCTATTGGGTTCAACCGGGCTTTGATGCGGTCGCCCGGATATCGTCGTCGATTGCTGGAGAATTGTTCGACACGGGCGTGAACATGGGGCCGGGCGTGGCCATCGGATTTTTGCAGCGCAGTCTCAACGCCTTGAACCGACAGGGGCGCGACTGGCCCGACATGCCGGTCGATCACAGCATTGGCGGGGTAACGCTGTTGGCGCTGGCGAAGCTCTGCAGCCTGCGCGGCGCGGTTGGCGAGGCTGCGTTGCTGAAGGCTCTGAATGCGCTGCAAGGCGTTCGTTATATCGAACTGGCTGAAAATCGCGGTGCCAATGAAAACTTCCTGTTTGGCTGGCTTTCGGGCCGGGTCGCGTGATGGAAACCGGAGTTTCGATGTGGCGCGATCCCAATTGGCGGCGGACCATGCTGGCGCTCGTGTTTGCCGGTGCTGGTGTCGCGCTGACGTTGGTTTCGATCTGGCTGGCCTGGAACGTCTTGCACGGCCCCTGGCCCGATGCACTGGCGTCGGCGCGGTTGCGGATCATCGGTTTTGCGCTTTACGCGACACAGGCGCTGATCGGGCTGGTCCTGACCGGGCTGAGCATGACAATTGCCTTGCGGCAGGTGTCCGCCCGGTTCATGGGCGCCGATTTTACCGCTTCCGGGGGTGAATCCACCTGTGCGCCAGCGCCTGTCGCAGGTGTCGAATGATGGTGCTCGCCGCCTTATGGGCGTTCCTGCGCGGCCCGGTTGTCCGTTTCATGGCCGGCCTGCCGCGCCCGGTCTGGTACGGCCTTGCTGCGCTGGGCGTCGGCGTTTTGGCGATGCATTGGCACAATAGCCGCGTCGCGCTCGCCCATGCCGATGGTGCCAAAGTGCAGGCGAGCATGGACAGGCAGAGCTTTGATGCCGCCGCCGCCGTCGCTGCAAAACGGCAGGCGGAATTGATCGCCAAGCTCGATGCGCGTCAGACCGAAATTTCGAAAGGAAGCAATGATGCGCTTGTCGCCCGTGATGCCGATCTGGCTCGTCGCTATGCTGATCTGCGGTTGCGCTGGGCCGCCTATCAAACCGATTCCGGTGGCGCCGGCAAAAGTGGCGCAGCTGCCGTTCCCGGTGCCGCCACCGGCGTTGACGACGCCGCTTGCGCGGCCCGGGGCTGGGTGGATTTCACGACTGCCGCAGCCGCCGCGCAAGCCGCCGATGGTGCGATAGCCAAGGACGATGCCTGGATTGCCTGGGCAAAGGCGCAGGCGGCAGCCTGGCCCCAGGATTAGGCGAGGGACCTTAGCCGAGGGACATTAGCCGAGCGACGCCCGATGTTGCTGCGCGAGTTCGACATAACTGGCGACACCCGCCCGGTTTCTGATGATCTCCTCTGGCGTCAGCATTCGCAGCAGCCTGGCTGGTCTCCCGGCCCATAGCTCGTCGCGGCCGATGCGTTTGCCGGGTGTCAGCATGGCGCCGGCGGCTAGCATGCCGCCTTCTTCCACCACGCAGGCGTCCATGATGATGGCGCCAAGGCCGATGAAGCCGTGGCTTTCGATGACGCAGCCATGGACCATCGCCATATGGCCTATCAGCACGTCATCGCCGATTTCGGTGCCGTGGCGCTTGCGCGTCACATGGACAACGCTGCCATCCTGCACGTTGGAACGGGCGCCGATGGAGATGCGTTCGACATCGCCGCGCAGCACGCAATTATACCAGATCGAACTGTCCGCGCCGATGCTGACATCGCCAATGATGCGGGCGCCGGGCGCGATGAACGCGCTTGGGTGGATGTGCGGGGTCGCGTCGCCAAAGCGATAGAGGCTCATGGCCGCAGGATTTCGAAGGTGACATGCGGCGCGAGCTGATCATCGGCGGCAAGCGCCGGGTGCATGAAATCGAGATCGCGACGACGGACCATGCCGATGCGTGTCATCACGGTCTGGCTGCGCAAATTGTCGGGCGTGGTGATGGCGATGATGCGGTTGTCGGCCAGGTTCGCCCAACCCCATTTCAGGCAGGCGGCAGCCGCTTCGCTGGCATAGCCATTGCCCCAGGCGGCGCGGTGCATGCGCCAGCCGGCTTCGATGGCGCCTTCGATGCCGGGGATGCGGTCGGGCGCGAGTTTCAAGCCGCAGAAGCCGAGGAACAACCTGTCCGCGCGGCGCTCCACGGCCCAGAAGCAATGGCCGTGGGTCGCTTGCAGGGCAACCTGCCGGTCGATCGCCGCGTCGCTTTCGGCGCGGCTGAGCAACGGGCCAAGATGCGCCATGACTGCGGGGTCCCGGCCCAGTTCGGCAAAGGCTGCCCTGTCCGCATCGCGCCAGTGGCGGATGACCAGCCTGTCGGTTTCGATCACGGGAACAGCGGCGCCGCTTCCAGCCCCATGGTTTCGGGCAGGCCGAACATCAGGTTGAAATTCTGGATGGCCTGGCCCGATGATCCCTTCACCAGATTGTCGATGGCGGCGATGACGATGGCGCGGCCCGGCACGCGATCGGCAAAGACGTTGAGGACGACGTGGTTCGATCCGCGCACCATCCGCGTCGCCGGCGCAACGCCTTCGGGGAGCAGGTGGACGAACGGTTCATCGGCGTAGCGGGCTTCGAGGATGGCCCGCAGAGCAGCGACAGGGC
>JBBQPR010000088.1:0-11025 GCA_038217075.1 Sphingomonadales bacterium | reverse complement strand
CATGGTGTCGGCAACGCTTGCCACCCAGAGCGCGCTGGCGGCCGTGGTGCCCGATCTGCCGCTGGGTACGCGGTTCACGGTCCGCCGCTCGGACCCGACCATTTTCCCGGTGCTCGGTATCGCGCTGACGTCGCCCGGGCTGGATCAGGAGGCTTTGCGCCAGATCGCCGAGTTCACGGTGCGGCCGGCGCTCATCGCGGTCAGTGGTGTCGCCGGTGTCGATGTGCTCGGCGGAGCGCCGCGTGAATTTGCCGTCGATGTCGATCCGGCGAAAGCGCAGGCGTTGGGTCTCAGCCTTCAGGACGTGGTGACGGCCCTGGGCAAGACGAACGATGTCAGGGGTGTCGGCAGGATCGAGGATCGCCACCGGCTTTATCTCGTTCTGGCGCAAAGCCGGATCACGACAGTCGCCGATATTGCTGCTGTTCCGGTGAAGGCAGCGGCGGGGTTGGCCGTTTCCGGAGCGCCCGGCCCAACTCCCGGCCCAACTCCCGGCCCAACTCCCGGTCCAAGTCCCGGTGCTGCCACGCCGGCGCCCGCCGAACCCGGGGTCGTGATGCTCGGCCAGATCGCCAGCATCCATGTCGCCACCGCGCCCAGCTACACGCGGGTGACAGCCGGCGGTCAGCGGGCGGTTCTGGTCAATGTCCGCCAGGCGCTGGGCGGTGACACGACCCAGATCGTCAAGGACATCGACGCCCGTCTCGCCACCCTTGGCCTGCCGCCTTCCGTCAAGGTCACGCCCTTTTATGACCAGTCGGAACTGGTCATCGGTGCGGCGAACTCTGTGCGGGATGCCATCCTTCTGGGCGCGGTACTGGCCGGCGTCGTGCTGTTCCTGTTCCTGCGCTCGGCGCGGTTGATGCTGATCACCGGGCTGATGTTGCCGGCGGTTCTGGCCGGCACCTGCCTTGTGCTGTTCGCTGCGGGCATGAGCTTCAACATGATGACATTGGGCGGCATGGCCGCTGCTGTCGGCCTGGTGGTCGATGATGCTGTCGTCATGCTCGAACACATCGTGCGCAGGATGCAGGAAGGCAAAGCGCGCTCGCCAAAAGAGATCCTGGCGGCGGCCGCCGAGATGAACCGACCATTGTTCGGATCGACATCGGCAACGATCATCGTCTTTGTGCCGCTCGCCTTCATCAGCGGCGTCACCGGCGGCTTTTTCCAGGCGCTGGCGTTGACGATGGTCGCGGCTTTGACCTTGTCGCTGCTCTATGCGCGCTACGTCATCCCGCTGGCAGCAGCGTATTGGTTGCGCCCCGCGGATGTCGATGCTGCTGAAAAAGCCGAAGGCTTTATGGGCAGGCTCGATCGCGGTTATTCGGTGGCCGCCAACCGCAGCTTTGCGCGCCCCCGGCTGTTTGCGGGGCTGCTTGTCGTCGGTATCACGGTTCTCGGTTTTGCGGCCTGGAGCCATGTGCCGTCGGGTTTCATGCCGCATATGGACGAGGGCGGCTTCATCCTCGATTACAAGGCGCAATCCGGCGCGGCGATTTCGGATACCGACCGGCTGTTGCGCCAGGCCGAAACGATCATTACCGCCACGCCCGAAGTCGCAAGCTATTCGCGCCGGACCGGCGTGCAACTCGGTGGCGGCCTCACCGAGGCGGACGAGGGCGACTATTTCATTCGCCTGACCAGCGGCTCACGACGGTCGATCGATGACGTCATGGCGGAAATCCGCCAGAAAATCGAAATGCAGGTGCCGGGGCTGCAAATCGAGACGGCGCAGTTGATGGAGGATCTTATCGGCGACCTGACGGCCGTGCCGCAGCCGATCGAGGTCAAGCTGTTCGGTGATAATGCCGTGGCGCTGGAAAAGGCCGCAAAACAGGTTGGCGCCTCGATCGGAACCGTGTCCGGCGTCGTCGAGGTCGTCGATGGTCTGCGGGTTGCGGGCGATGCGATCGACATCAAGGTCGATCCTGCCGGCGCCGCGCTTCACGGGCTCGATGCCGATGCCGTCGCCACCCAGCTACAGGCGCTTGTCGGCGGGACAACGGCGACGCCGGTGCGGATTGGCGAACAACTGATCGACGTCCGGGTCCGCGCGCCGGCCGACCTGCGCGGTCGCGCCGTCGAACTGGGGCGCCTTTTGCTGACGGCACCGGACGGCCATGCGGTGCGGGTCGATCAAGTGGCGCAGGTCTCGATCAGCGCCGGCCAAAAACAGCTGACGCGCGAGGATCTGGCGCCGTTTATCGCGGTTACGGCGCGGTTGGAAGGGCGCGATCTCGGTTCGGCCATGAAGGACGTGCGCGCCAAGGTCACGTCGCTTGCCCTTCCCGGGTCTATCCGTGTCGAATATGGCGGCCTTTACGCGCAGCAACAGCAAAGTTTCGCCGACCTTTCGGTGGTTTTCGCCGCCGCACTCATGTTGACGGCGCTGCTGCTGACCTTCCTGTTCGAGCGGCTGATCTGGACCGTGTCGGCAATCGCCACGCTGCTGCTGACGGCGTCGGCGGTGCTGATGGGGCTGTGGCTTACCGGTATCGAGCTCGACATATCGGCGCTTATGGGACTGACGATGGTTATCGGCATGGTGGCTGAACTCATCATCTTCCTGTTCGCCGAAATCGACGGCGATCTGCCAATTGATCTTTCGGTGCTGCGTGCGGCGGCCGGCAAGCGGCTTCGCCCGATCTTGATGTCGGCGCTGATCGCGATCCTGACGCTGCTGCCATTGGCGCTCGGGCTGGGACGTGGGTCGGGCCTGCAGAAGCCGCTGGCGACGGCTATCATCTTTGGCCTGACAGCGGCGGTTCCGCTCGTCCTGCTGTTTCTGCCCGCGATGATTGCTGCGCTCTCCCGAAAAGGACGACGCGATGTCACAGCGGAATAGCTGCCGGCAGCCACAGTGATCCTGGTGGCTGATGCTTCAACCGATGGCTTGCGGATTGCAGGCTTGAATAGCGTGTGCACGGCGTTGATACGCAAAACCAAGTGATCAACCTGCAACAATTGCCGACTTTTTTTAACATAATAAGGCGCCAAGCCATCGTCCGGGACGCTCAAGGTCATAACTGCCGAGCAGCCAGCGTCGCCGAGAATCGGCGAGGGGAGGTGGTTGCAACAGAAATTTCCCAATGATTTGAGTGCCCGGTTTTGTCACGTCCGGGGCACCAATCTTAACTATTTCTAAACGCTTTTGCGCCGCATACGGTCGACATGACACCGGCATCGATTGCGGAGACCTGAGCCGCAACCACTCTGTCGGAAAACACCCATTCGCATTGAAGCCGACATCATTGGATTGTCTCGTTTCACGACCGGCGGCGTGTCACCATCATTCTGATTGCGCTCTGGCGGCTTACTGGCAGCGGTGCGGGATAGCTGTCGTTCCTAGGGGGCAAACCGCCCTACAGCTCCCGATCCAGGCGACGACATTCCAATTGGATCGGGCATAGCCCAAAACCGGACAATGCTACGCATCCTCACTTAAGCCAAATTTCGGCCAACATGAGGCTGGAAGCGGAATATCGGCAATCGAATATTCAATCTATCAAAGGCGCAAATTTCGACCTTGCGCGCAACAAAGAGTTCGCCTGAGTTTGAGATAGCTTGAGCCGATTGCCCTAATCTTGCGCAATCAATGCCGCTTCAAGTCGGACCAGTGCCTCGCGGTGGCAACCATCGTCCCATGTTTTGGCAATCGATATCCAGGGATTCGCGTCACCGCCGAGGCACGGAGCAGCCGGATCGGCGCGGACGCCGCCAAGGCGAAGCGGGTCCCTGCGCGTGCGAAACATCGCGGAGAAAGCACTTAAGACAGATGCGTCTGTCGTGGCAGCAGCCGGCGACAGATAGCGGGCGGGGCCAATGACCAGCTGTGTCTGTCCATCAGCAGTCAACACGCGCAAACGGCTGCCGGCCGGAACGTACAATGCGTCACCGCTGCGAAGAATGATACCAGCGGCATTGGCGTCGCTTGACGATTGCAAGACGATCACGTCGGCCAATGCCGGCGTGCAGATCAACGCCATTGACAGCCCAAGCAGAACGGTAATCTTACTGTATCCGCAAGGCATGAACTTCCTTTCCGGATTGCTGTAGAATAACTGCGGACCGGGATTGATCCTTGCCTTTGACGCGAGATAAAATCTTTTACGGCATAGTGGCCAGCGCAGCAACCGGGCTGGCGCTGGCGCAGTTGCCGCCGTTGGCCGCTCTGGAGAATCTGATCGGGGACCAGCGCACGGCGCGGTTGACGCCGGCGGTGCCATTGGCGACCGATATCGTGATCGTTGCTTTTGATGAAGCGAGCCTTGCTGCGTTGCCGTCGCGATCACCGATCGACCGACAGGCGCTGGCGACGATCGTCGCGCGTGTTGACGCGGGCAGGCCGCGGGCGATCGGCCTCGACGTCCTGCTTGATCAGCCGACTACGGTGGTGGCCGATCGCCGCCTCGCCGCAACCCTTGCGGTGGTGCGGGCCCCGCTGGTTGTGGCCGCGACGAGCATGAGTCCGGGTGCATTTGAAGCAGGCG
The DNA here is from genome assembly GCA_038217075.1 of Sphingomonadales bacterium. Lineage (GTDB taxonomy): Bacteria > Pseudomonadota > Alphaproteobacteria > Sphingomonadales > Sphingomonadaceae > Sandarakinorhabdus. The sequence goes on along the minus strand of JBBQPR010000088.1, from coordinate 6,532 downwards.
TGATTGGCCGGCAACCACGGCTGCCGCCGGTGCTGCAGGCCGATGCCGTCGATGGCGTCGTGCGTCGGCTGGTCGTCCCGGTTACGGGCAGTTTTGCCGGGTTATTGGCCCTGCGCGCCGGCATGGCCACGGCCCTGCGGCAGGTCGACCGCTTTGGTGTGCCGCGCACCAGTGACGGGTCGTTGCCGTTTGCGCGGGTGCCCGCGCGTGCGGTGCTGGCGGGGGACGTGGACAATGCGGTGTTCAGCGGCCGGATCGTCCTGATCGGCGCGACCGCGCCTGGCGCCGATGCGCATCTCACATCGCTGCGAGTGATTGGCGGTGCCGATGCCGGTGGTAATTCGGGTGTTGCCATCCATGCTTATCAATTGCGGACATTGGCAGGGGCAGGGGCAGGGGCAGGGGCAGGGGCAGGGGCAGGGGCAGGGGCAGGGGCAGGGGCAGGGGCTGGCGATGCGCCGTTCACGTCGTTGTGGCGTGATGCAATATTCGCCGGCCTTGCCGCTGCATTGGGGATAGCGCTGGGGCAGGCACGTTTGCATCTGGCGGTGCGAATTGGCTTGGCGGTGTTGCTGCTGCTGATGCTTGGGCTTGTTGCCTTCGGGCTGTTTGCGGCGGATTTCTGGTTGGCGAACCTGGTTGCTGCTTGCCTTGCGCTTGGTGTGGGCCTGGCGATGGGCAGTGCGTTGGCGCTGCAGGCCAGCCGGCGACATTCCAAAATGGTCCAATCGACGTTCGGACAGTTTCTTGCCCCCGATATCGTTGCCCAGTTGATAAAAACGCCGGAACGGGTGACGGCGCGTGCGGCGCCGCGCGCGATCGCGGTGCTGTTCACCGATCTGGGTGGCTTTACGGCGCTGATGGAGCGGGTAACGCCGACAGACGGCGAAATGCTGGTCAACACCTATCTGGCATTGCTGAGTGCGATTGTCATCGATCATGGGGGCACCATCGACAAGATCGTCGGCGATGGACTCCATGCTATTTTCGGGGCGCCGCTCGACCAGCCTGATGCTGCCGCCCGGGCCTGTGCCTGTGCGCAGGCCATCGATGCAGCCGCCGAAAAATTCCGGCGGGAGCATGCTGCGATGCGGCCGTGCGCTACCCGTATCGGCGTGCATTTCGGCACGGCACTTGTCGGCAATTTCGGCGGGCGCGACCGGCTCGACTATACGGCGCACGGGCCTGTAATGAATGTCGGCGCGCGGCTGGAGAACGCCAACAAGGCGTTGGGGACACGGGTCTGCATATCGGCGGCGACACTTGCAGCAGCGGGAGACAGCGGCCATGACTGGATGCGGGTCGGCACGCTGGCGCTGCGCGGCGTGGCCGATCCGATCGAGGTGTTCACGCCGGCACCGCCGGGACTTGACCAGACGGCCTATGCCGAAGCGCTGAGCCTTGTTGCAGCAAAGCCGCTTGTGGCGCTGGCGGCGATGCACGCATTGGCGAGCAATCACCCCATAGTGGCACTGCACATTGCCCGGTTGCAGCAAGGGCTGGCGTCGTCGCTTTTTGACCTGGGGTAATCAGCGCAACTGCGAGTCAGAAATCGAGCAGGTCGGACAATGTGGCCGGGTCGGTGATGAGCAGATTGCTGCCATCGTCACGGATGGTGCCATTGGCGCGCCATCGGCTGAATGCCTTGGACACCGATTCGCGCGACGCATGCACCCGTACCGAAAGCTCGGTGATGGTCGGCGGGGACGCGATCACTGCTTGTCCGGGCATCGCGCCGGGCTTGGCCAGCCGAAGCAGTTCTGCAGCAACGCGCGCCGGAATGGAGGCTGCGGCCATGGCGAATGTGCGATCGCTGGTTTCACGCAATCGAGCGGCGAGCTGAAGCGCCACGCCGTGCGCAAAGACGGCATTTTCGGCCATCAGGCTGGCAAATCGCGCGGATTCGATGCGGATGGCGGACAATGGCTCAAGCGCCAGCGCCGATCCTGACCTTGGCCCGCCATCGATGATCGCCAGCTCGCCGATCAATTCGCCCGGCAGACGATGGGCCAGAACCACAAGGTCGCCGTCACGCGACACCCTGAAGACCCGGGCCCTGCCTTCGATCAGGAACCAGGCGACATCGGCGTTTCCGTCTTCCTGCAGAAAGACCGTGCCGCGCGGAATGACGACGTGGCGAAGGCCTGCAACGCCCACCGTGAGTGCCTGGTGCAGTATCAGCGCAAGATCGGGTGCTGCCACCGCATCAGGGCTAACCCCAACAACCGCTGCCGGTCAATTGCCATAGGTGTGAAGCACTTCACAGCGCCGATGCTGCGTTGCGAGGCAAAGAGGCGACAGGACCGGAGATACTGTCATGACGCTCACCGCCCACTCGCTGCTGTCGCGCCGCCAATTCGGCGTTGGTCTTGCCGGGTTGAGCCTTGCCCGCCCCGCTTGGGCAGGGGAGGACCCCGCGCAGGCGTTGATGACGACGGCGTACGAGGCGACACGGTTTGCCGCGGCGCGTTTTGCCGCCACGTTGCTTCACCAGCCGCGACCCGATGTGCGGCAGGCGCGCGCCCTTGCCGGCGCGACCAAGCTGATCGAGGGCGGTAAAGGCACGGCGCGGCTGCTGCGGTTCAGCGCGCCTGCCGATTTGCGAGGCGTCGCCACGCTTACAATCGAACGATCGGGCAGCACCGATGATCTGTGGATATTCCTGCCGGCCCTGCGCCGGGTACGGCGGCTGGTTTCGTCGAACCGCGCCGACCCCTGGGTCGGGTCGGAATTTTCGCTTGGGGACATCATCGGCCACAAGGTGAGCGACTGGCGCCACCGGATCGTTGCGCGCGAGACACTGGGCGCTATCCGCGCCATCCGGGTTGAAAGTCTGCCGGCATCGGCGCGGGTCGCCAGCGATACCGGTTATGGCAAGCGACTGACGTGGCTGCGCGAGGACGATGCGGCGACGCTGCGGGTCGATTTCCATGACCTGACAGGCGCGGTCATCAAGTCGCTGCTGGCTGATGACATTAACATTCTCGATGCTGGCAAGGGCAAGATGCAGCCGATGCGGCTGTCGATGCGCAGCCTGCGCAGCGGCGGCGTGTCGACACTGGCGTTCAGCCAATTTCGCATCAACGCAGCTGTCGCAGACAGCGAATTGGCACCGGAAGCGCTGCAATCGTGAAGCTGGCGCCAGCCTTGTTTGCGGGCTTCGCACTGGTCGTGCCGGCAGTGGGCAGCCCGGCGCTGGCGGCACCGAGCATCGAGCTTTCCGGACGCGCTGGCGCCTGGAGCAGCGATCGCACCGGCACCGACGAGGGCATTGAAGCCAGTGCAGAAGTCTGGTTGCGGGCTCGTCAGAGTCTGGGAGACGGCGCTGCGCTTCGGTTGGAAGGCTGGGCAGGCGCAAATCCGGATGGCACAGGACGCGTGACGGGCGATGTCCGCGAGGCACAGATCCGCTTGACCGCGGGGGGACTGAGCGTTGCGGCGGGTCGCCAGGTGCAAGTGTGGGGGCGTGCCGACCGCATCAACCCGACAGACGTTGCGGCGGCGCGGGACTATCGCCGGCTGGTCGAGGATGAGGATGACAACCGTCTGGGCCTGGCAGGTGCTTCGGCGGCGCTGCCATTGGCTGGCGGCAAGCTGGCGTTTCATTGGCTGCCGGAATTTCGCGCTACCATGCTGCCGATTCAGATCGCGGCGACCGGATTGCGTGGCCGCCGGGAACAGCCGGACTCGACCGAGACGCAATTTGCGGTGCGCTACGAGCGTTTCGGCAGCCGCATCGATTGGTCTTTGACCTATGCCGACGTGAGCGATCGCACCCCATGGCTGGCGATCGAGCGCGGCGTGAGCGGCGCACCTGTCTTGGTGCAGCATCATCCGCGCCTGACCATGTTTGGCGGCGATCTCGCAACGACGATTGGTGATTTTGGCCTGCGGATTGAACTTGCCGGCTATGACTACCGCGCCGCTGCAACGCGTGGCCAGGCGGCACGCGTGCCGCGATTTGCCGGTGTGCTGGGTGTCGATCGCAGCTTTCGCGGGCAATGGTCTGTCATCGCGCAGGCCATTTTGCGCATCAGCCAATCGTCTCCGCTTGCGCCGGGCGCATCGCCGCTGATTTCGGACCGCAACAACACGATCCATTCGGCGTGGCAGGGCACCATCATCGGCGGCACGATCAGGGTGCGCAAGGGATTTTCCGGCGACCGCGGCGCAATCGAGGCGACGGTCGCCGCGTTCACCGGCGGCGGCAATTATGTGCAGGTGAAGGCCAGCCACCGCCTCAACGACACGCTGCGGCTGTCTGTGCTTGCCGAACATCATGGCGGCGCGACGGGCACTTTTTTTGGCCAATTGCGGCCCAACAACACCGTGTCGTTCGCCGTGCGCGCCGGTTTCTGATCTGGATCAATCGAGGAGAACTGCCATGTTCACCCTTCTAGCCACCATCGTCACACGCCGACCCTGGACTGTCATTGCCACGGTGGCACTGGCGGCGCTGCTGATGCTGGCCGGTGCGAGGCACCTGCATTTTGTCAGCGACTTTGACAGTTCGTTGCCGAAACGCAGCCCGTTGTCGGCGCAGATCCACACCATTCAGGATATTTTCGAAAGCCGTAACACGCTGGCCTTTCTTGTGTCCGGCGGCACTTCGGCGGCGCGGGTTGCATCGGCCTGCGCCCTGTCGGAAGGGCTGACCCGATTGCCCGGCATCGCCGCGGGGCGCGTGTATGGCGTGGGCTCGCCGACTGTGAAATATCTGGCCGACGATCGCGGCGACCTTGTTGTCAACGGTCTTGACCGGTTGTGCACGGATCCTGCCAGCATGTCTGCCGCCGTGATCGATGGCCTTGGGCCCCAGGCATCGCTGGTGAAGGCGCCCGATGGATCGCTTACGGTGTATGCCGATGTCGCGGTGGCCAGCGGCAGCTTCGGGCCGCTGCTGGCAAAAATCGATGGCATTATCGCTGGTGCCAGGCAGGGCGGTGTCGCCATCGCCTATTCCGGCCAGCCGGCGTTCCTTGCCCAGAACGACCTTTATTCCAAGCGCATTGCCTATTTCTTCCCGGTCATCATGGCGCTGATCCTGCTTCTGCACTGGGAGGCGCTGCGATCGATGCAGGCAGTGGTGGTGCCGATCTTCACCGGGCTGACCGCGACGCTGATCGGGCTTGGGCTTTACGGCTGGCTCGGGCTGCCGCTCGATACCTATACCGTTCTCGCCCCGGTGCTTATCCTGGCCGTAGGGGCCGGCCATTCGGTGCAGTTGCTCAAACGCTATATGGAGGAAGTGCGCAGCCGGACAATCGTGGGTGAGCAGGCGAGCAAGGAGGCCAATGCCGCCGCCATCATCGCGACCATGGCCGCACAGGGGCCGGTCCTGACGATCGCCGTCGCCGGCGCCGCAACGTGCCTGTTCTCGTTGCTGCTGCTCGATGTGTCGGCGCTGGCGCGGTTCGGCCTGCTGGCCGGGATCGGGCTGATCGCGGCGCTGGTGCTGGAACTTACCGTGGTGCCGGCCATCCGCATGTTGTTGCGCCGTCCCGTCGTGCGGCCGGGTTATGGCGATCTCAGTCCGATGTGGCAGGGTGCATTGCGCCGCGTCGCCGAACTGGCGCTGACGGGGCCGGCGGGGCGCATCGCGCTGGCTGTGGCGGTTGGCGTCGTGGTGCTGGGCGTCGGCGTATCGCGGGTCGCGGTATCGCATTCGATGGCGATCTACACGGCGCTCGATGTGCCTGTGCAACGGACCGTCCACGAACTCACTGCCGCTGGTGTCGGGCCCTATGTCATGGACGTGATGATCGACACGGGCCGACCCGATGGTGCCTTTGATCCGGCCATCCAGTCGGCGGTGCTTGGCCTGGAAAGCCGCATGGCCGCCGATGACGCCGTGCGGGCTGTACTGTCGCCGGCCGGCATTATCCGGTTCCTCGGCTGTCGCTTCGCCGGTGCCGCCGATTGCACCACCATAGTTGCAGCGTCGGCGGACGAGACCCGGCAAATCTGGACGGTCCTGTTCGGCGGTGGCCGCGCCGTGGGACTGATTGACGATACCGGCCGTTATTTGAGGCTGCGGGCCTTTGTAGCGACCGATGAAACCAGGGTCGCAACCCGGCTGATCGACACCGTCCAAAGCTATGCCGCCAAGAGGGACATTGCCGTCAGCATCGGCGGCTCGGCGGTCACGGCCAAGGCGTTGGCAGACGGCATCGTCCGCGTCAGTCTTGAAAAGGCCGCGCTGCTGTTGATCATCGTGATGATTATTGGCGGACTGGTGTTCCGGTCATGGTTGATGGCGCTGCTGTTCCTTATTCCCTCGGCCTTGACGATCGCGACCAATTTCGCCTGGCTCGGCTGGACCGGAACCACGCTGAATGTCGCGACCGCTGCCGTCGCCACCATCGCGGTCGGCGTCGGGCTGGACTATCTCATCTACTTCACCTTTCGCATCCGTGAAGCGCTTGACCAGCGATTGAGCTATCTCGATGCGATCCGGGTCGCCCATGCTTCGGCCGGCGGCGCCGCGGTCTGTGTCGCGATGGCGGTTGCGGTCGGCTATGTCGTGCTGCTG
>JBBQPR010000087.1:0-11084 GCA_038217075.1 Sphingomonadales bacterium | reverse complement strand
TGTCGCGGTATATTTCGAGGCTGCCGCCGTCATCGTTGTTCTGGTCCTGCTAGGCCAGTTACTCGAGCTTCGTGCCCGTGAGGCGACCGGCGGCGCAATTCGCGCGCTGCTCGACCTGGCTCCCAAGACGGCGCGTCGGCTCAAGGCCGACGGCTCCGATGAGGAGGTCTCGCTCGGACTGGTGGTTGCCGGCGATCGTTTGCGTGTTCGACCCGGTGAGGCGGTGCCGGTCGACGGCACAGTCATGGAAGGTCGATCGACGATCGATGAATCGATGGTCACCGGAGAATCGATGCCGGTTACCAAGGAGAGCGGCGATACTGTCATCGCCGGCACCATCAACCAGACCGGTGCCATCGCCATGCGTGCCGACAAGGTCGGCAGCGACACGATGTTGTCACGCATCGTCCAGATGGTTGCCGATGCCCAGCGCAGCCGCGCCCCGATCCAGCGCCTCGCCGACCAGGTGGCGGGTTGGTTCGTGCCGACAGTCATCGCCGTTGCTGTGCTGGCCTTCATCGTCTGGGCGAGCTTTGGGCCGGAACCGCGTTTTACATATGGCTTTGTCGCGGCGGTGACTGTTCTGATCATTGCCTGTCCTTGCGCGCTGGGGCTGGCCACGCCGATGTCGATCATGGTCGGCGTCGGGCGCGGCGCAGCAGCCGGCGTGCTGGTCAAGAATGCCGAAGCACTGGAGCGAATGGAAAAGGTCGATACGCTGCTCGTCGACAAGACCGGCACGTTGACCGAAGGCAAACCCAAGGTCGTCGCTGTCGAGCCGTTTGCCGGCATCAGCGAGGCAGACCTGCTGCGCTTTGCCACCGCCGTTGAACGACAGAGCCAGCATCCGCTCGCTGCTGCCATCGTCGCCGAAGCCGCAGCGCGCAGTCTCGCCGTCGAGACCGCCGGGGACTTCGATGCGCCGACTGGAAAGGGTGTCGTCGGCACGTTGGACAGCCGACGCGTCGCCATCGGCAACCCGACCTATCTGGCAGAATTGGGCGTTGATACCGCAGCATTGACCGAAGCTGCCGACCGCCACCGCCGTGAGGGCGCGACCGCCATATTGGTCGCCATCGACGGCAAGGCCGCTGGTGTCATCGCCATTGCTGATCCGGTCAAGGCGTCAACGCAAAGCGCGCTGGCCGCGCTGAAGGCCGAAGGTATTCGGGTGATCATGGTCACCGGCGACAACCGCGTCACCGCCGAAGCCGTGGCGCGCCGCCTCGGGCTGGACGAAGTCGAAGCCGATGTCCTCCCCGATGCCAAAAGTGCCGTCGTCGCCCGGCTGAAAGCCGAGGGCCGCATCGTTGCCATGGCCGGGGACGGCGTCAACGACGCACCGGCGCTTGCCGCCGCCGATGTCGGTATCGCCATGGGCACCGGCACCGATGTCGCCATCGAAAGCGCCGGGGTCACTCTCGTCAAAGGGGATCTTAACGGCATCGTCCGGGCGCGCCGTCTCAGCCACGCTACGATGCGCAATATCCGCCAGAATCTTTTCCTCGCCTTTGTCTACAATGCCATCGGCGTGCCCGTCGCTGCCGGTGTGTTGTATCCCTGGTTCGGCCTGCTTCTGTCACCTGCCATTGCTGCTGCTGCAATGGCATTGTCGTCGATTTCGGTCGTGGGCAATGCGCTTCGGCTGCGCACCGCCGAGCTATGACGCGGGTCGTCGACCACCCGGCGTTCAACATCGCAATCTTTGCGTTGTTGCTCAGCCTGCCGTGGGAGTTCGGGCAGATGTGGCTGTATGCAGGTTCCGGGCAGATGTCGCATCTGCAAGGCATCGGCATCTGCGCCGCCGCAACCGTCGGGGATGCCATGATCATGCTGGCAGCGTTCGGCATCGTTGCGCTTGGCGCCCGCTCGCAGGATTGGGTTCGCGCGCCAACCAGGGCGCAGGTCGTGGGCTTTGTGTTGATCGGCCTTGCCGTGACGGTTGCCGTGGAGGTGTTTGCGACTCGGTCCAACAGCATGTTAAGTTGGCGCTATGCGGCGGCGATGCCGGTGACGCCCTTTCTCGGAATCGGGCTTGCACCGATCCTGATGTGGCTGATCGTGCCACTGCTCGTGGTCTGGTTTATTCGCCGTCAGATCGGCCAGTATCGATGATGGCAGCAGCGAATCGGAACCCAGTGAAGATTCGGGCGTTAGGATGTGTCGGCTTTGTTTTTTCAAGGAGGCGTTTCAGCATGACGACAATTGCTCAAAACATCCCAGACACCATTGGCAAAAAACGGGCTCTTTCGGAGTGGGATTATGAAGGCGGCGCCGGATGCGATGGCCCCAAGGAGAGTACGGCCGGGCTCCCCTCCTCCCACGACATACCTGACCTTACAAACACGGAACTGGTCCAGCTTCGCGTTCGCGTGATTGCGCTTGAGAATCTGGTGACCGCATTGCTAGCCGGCGCGCCAACGCGTCAGCATGATCTCGTCCGTTCAATGGCCGCGCAAATCTCGCCGCGCCCGGGCATGACGCCGCATCCGCTGACCACGCAGGCGGCGTCGCATATGAACGAACTTGTAGATCGGGCAATCCACTATCGTGATGTGCTGCCCGAGTGACGGTGCGCAGATCATGGCGACGCGCGATCTAGAAACCATGCCACTGAACCATGTCAGGGCCGATACTGCGGACCGTTGCAACCAGGGATGCTTCTGCATGACGCTTGACCGTCAGCCACTGGCACGAACGCTGTACATCGAGGATACGACGACAGCGACGGCAAGGTCGTAGCAAGCGGGATAGTCTTGCTGCAGGTTCTTGTTCGTCCTTCACGTCGGGAATGGTTTAACACCCTGTCCAGATTTCCGGGACCACCCCAATGGTGCTCGATGAATTCCCGCGCTACATCATCGCGTGGAAACAGTGCACAACCATGCGCGCCGAAGATGTCACCGACACGCTGGACCAGGCGCTCGCAAGGTCGGGTTGCGACGAGGCCCGCGTGAATCGGCGAGTATGATTTCTCCGGCGCCAAGCTGGCCGGCAGCCCGAGGATCTTCCCCCTTAAAACGAGGCTGCCGAAGCGGCCTCATGGTGGGAAAGAGAATGCAACTTTCCGTATATTTTATAGACGATTAATCAATATCCTGTGTCGCGATATGGGCCTTGGCCGGGGAGAATCCAGACCCGGCTCAGCAAATCCGCTTGACGAAGTGAACGTTATCATTAGAACGTGTTGATACAGGTAATAAGGCTGCAAAAAAGCGGCTCGACGTGGACTTCGGAGGGGGATTTTAGCTATGCGGGTATTTGAAGCGCGCACTCGTGCGGTCTGTGGCGCCAGCATTCTGGCGCTCGCCTTTGTGGGTATCGGCCAGCCAGTTCTGGCGCAAACCACGGCCAATGAATCGCCCGCTGCCACAGACGAGATCGTGGTTACCGGTATCCGCGCCAGCCTCAAGCAATCAGTCGATATCAAGCGCAATGGCCAGGGCGTGGTCGATGCGATCTCGTCAGAAGATATCGGCAAGTTCCCGGATACCAACCTGGCTGAATCACTTCAGCGCATCACCGGCGTTTCGATTGACCGTAATAGCGGAGAAGGTTCGACCGTTACGGTCCGCGGCTTCGGTCCTGATTTCAACTTGGTCCTGCTGAACGGGCGTCAGATGCCGACCTCGACTCTCGGCGGAAGCAACGGAGCACCCGCGTCGCGCAGCTTCGATTTTGGCAATCTCGCATCCGAAGGCATTGCTGCGGTTGAAGTTTATAAATCTGGTCGCGCGACATTAGCGACAGGTGGCATCGGCTCGGTGATCAACATCAAGACCGCGCGCCCACTCGATCGCCCCGGCTTGCAAGCGAGCATCGGTGCGAAAGCGGTCTACGATACCTCCGGCTTTGACAAAAAGCCTATCACGCCTGAAGTTTCAGGCATCATCAGCGATACCTTCGCAGATGGCCGCATCGGCATCCTGATTACCGGCTCGTACCAGCTTCGCAAGGGCAGCCAGGCGCAGTTCAACGCCGGCTGGCGCGAAGGCTATCTCGGCAACGAAAACAATTGGGGTTCGCTCGCCAATCCGGGCGATCCGCGCTATGCCAACATCACCAACCGCCCCGGCCCGAACGATACCTATCAGGTAACCCAGAACGCCGGCTATGATTTCACTTCGTTCACGCGCGAGCGCATCAACGGGCAGGCCGTGCTGCAGTTCAAGCCGACGGACACGCTGGTCGCGACCATCGACTATACCTTCTCGCAGAACACGATCGACGCCCGCACCAACAGCATCGGGGTCTGGTTCAACCATGACCAGACCAGCAGCAGCTGGACCAACGGCCCGGCCGCAGGCCCCAATTTCTATGCCGAAACCTTCGGGCCCGGCAAGGATCTCGCCATCACCGGCGCGGTTGCGGCAAATCGCTCGGTCAATCGTTCGATCGGCGGCAACCTGAAATGGGATGGCCCGGGCGGCCTGCGTCTCGAACTTGATGGCCACCATTCAACCGCGGAAAGCAAACCGACCTCGCCTTATGGCAGCGCCATCGCCGTGGGTAGTGCGATCTATGGCGTGCAGTCGCAAAAGGTGGATTTCACCCACGCCATCCCGGTTATCTCGGTTGTCATGGCGCCCGGCTCGGAAATCGCTGCATCAAATATCCGCCCGGCAGGCAATGCCTTCCGCAACGCCTATATGCGGGATCAGATCAACGAAATCTCGCTGAAAGGCGGCTATGATTTCAACAGCGGCTTCATCGACAGCCTCGATTTCGGCGTCACGCTGACCGACAACAAGGTTCGATCGGCATTCGGCGTGATCCAGAACGATACCTGGGGCGGCACGCTTTCCGCCGCCGATACACCCGACAGCCTGTATGGCATCACCAGCTTGCCAAACGACCTGAAAGGTGCCGAAGGCTATAACGACCCGTCGATCATCCCGAACTATTTCAAGATCGATACCGTCGGCCTGATCAAGCTGCTCGACAGCCGGCTTGGCATCTGCGGCTCGGCGCAGGTCCCCGGCACCTGCCTTGCGAATTTCACCGCCGATCGCTCGGTGCACGAAAACACCTGGGCGCCGTTCATCCAGTCGGCGCACAGCTTTGACATCGGCAGCATGTCAGCCAACCTGCGGCTTGGCCTGCGCTATGAAAGGACCACGATCGATTCGTCGTCCCTGGTGCCCATCCCGAACCGCACGGTCTGGACCGGCGGCAATGAAACCGCGATCGTCTATGGCGCCACCCAGTCCTTTGCGACCCTGAGCGGCCGCTACACGAACTGGCTGCCGGCAATCGATTTCGACGTGTCGCCGATCAACAATATCAAACTGCGCGCGTCCTACAGCCACACGATCACCCGCCCGGACTATGGCAGCCAACAGGGCGGCACGACGCTGGATTCACCGATCCGCATCGGCGGCAGCACCGGCGCCAGCGGCAACCCCGGCCTGCTGCCCTACAAATCGCGGAACATCGATCTGTCGGCCGAATGGTATTACGCCCCGACAAGCTATATTTCGATCGGCTATTTCCACAAGAATGTCAGCAACTTCATCAGCCAGACGCAGGTCAATTCGCCAGCCTTCGGCCTGACCAATGCCGCAGCCGGCGCCTATGCGACGGAAGCCCGCACCGCGCTGGGCCCCAACGCAACGGCCAACCAGCTTGTTGCCTATATCGCCAACAAATACCCGTCGACCTATGACGCCGCCTTGAACGGCATCATCGGTCAGCCCAACGATCCGCTGGTCAATTTCATCATCACGCAGCCGACGAACAGCGATCAGAAGGCCAAATTGTCGGGTTGGGAATTCGCGATCCAGCACAGCTTCTGGAACACCGGCTTCGGGACGATCCTCAACTACACCATCGTCAACAGCGACACGAAGTATGACAACGCCTTGTCGCACAATGTGTCGCAGTTCGCCGTAACCGGCGTCAGCGACAGTGCCAACGCGGTCCTATACTACGACAAGAACGGCATTCAGGCGCGTGTTGCCTATAACTGGCGGGGTTCGTTCCTCAGCAGCTATGGCGTCGATCCCTATTACGTCAATGCCTATGGCCAGGTCGATGTGAGCGCGAGCTACGAGTTCAAGCAGGGCGTTACGGTATTCGTGGAAGGCATCAACGTTACCAATGCCGACCGCCGCGGCCACCAGCGCAATAACCAGACCGTGTTCTTCTCGGCCCCTGGCTATGCACGCTATGCCGCGGGTGCACGCTACAAATTCTGATACCATTGGATTGATCAACCAAGCGTTCGACAAGAGCCGTCCTGCTGGTCAGGGCGGCTCTTTTCCCGATAGAATGTTGCAAAATTGGGCTATCGTTCGGCGTGATGACCAGCAATTTGCATCGTGTAATCATTCTCGGCGGCGGCACCGCCGGCTGGCTGTCGGCGTGCGTGCTGGCGGCAAAGCGGCCCGAGCTGGCGATCACGCTGGTCGAAGCGCCCGACATTCCCACCATCGGCGTTGGCGAAGGCACCTGGCCGACGATGCGCGGCACACTCGCTGCCATCGGCATCGACGAAGCGGAATTCCTCGCCTGTAGCGACGCGTCGTTCAAACAAGGCTCGCGCTTTGACGGGTGGGTAGACGGCGCTGCCGGCGACAGCTACCTGCACCCGTTCACGGCGCCGCCGCCCGGCCCCACGGACGTGATGGTCGCCGCCTGGGCCAACCGCCACGCCGCCGGCGGCCTGCCCTATGCCACCGCCATGACCGCACAGGCCGCAATCGTGGCGCGCGACCTTGCGCCGCGCCAGCCTTCGATGCCGGGCTTTGCCGGCGCACTCAACTATGCCTACCATCTCGATGCGGGAAAATTTGCGACGCTGCTGAAACGCCATGCCACTGGACGGCTGGGCGTGCGGCACGTGGCGGCGCGGGTAACCGATGTCGAAAAGGATCAGGCCGGCGAACTGGCTGCGCTGACGACCGATAGCGGCGAGTCCATCGCCGGCGACCTGTTCATCGATTGCAGCGGGTTGGCGGGCGTGTTGATCGGCACACATTGCGGCGCCGGCTGGGTCGATCGCAGCGACATTTTGTTCAACGATCGCGCGCTGGCCCTGCAGGTGCCCGTTGATCCGGACAGCGCGATCGCGTCGGCAACCATCGCCACGGCGCACGAGGCCGGATGGATATGGGATATCGGCTTGCCCGGGCGGCGCGGCATCGGCTGCATCTACGCCTCGCGCTTCATGGATGACGATGCTGCACGCGCCACGCTCGCCCTCTATGTGGCAAAGGCCGTTCCAGGCGCCGATATCGGGGCGCTGGCACCGCGCAAGCTGGCGTTCCCGACCGGCCACCGCGAACAGTTCTGGCGCGGCAACTGCCTCGCAATCGGCCTCTCCGCCGGCTTCCTCGAACCGCTGGAGGCATCCGCCATCGTGCTCATCGAATTGTCGCTGCAGGCGCTTTGTGCGAATTTTCCCAAAAGCCGGGCGGCCATGCCGTTCCATGCCGAAAGGTTCAACGCGCTGTTCCGCTACCGCTGGGACCGGATCGTCGAATTTCTGAAACTCCACTACCTGCCCAGCCGGCGCAGCGAACCCTATTGGCTGGCACAGCGTGATCCCGCCAATGTGCCGCCCCGGCTCGCGGCGTTGATGCAATTGTGGCGCGATCAGCCGCCGTCGGCCTGGGATTTCCCGCAGGTGGAGGAAATCTTCCCCGCCGAAAGCCACGCCTATGTGCTTTATGGCATGGGGTTTTCGACCCCGCCCTTTTCCGGCGATTGCAGCGCAGCGCAGGCGCGGCTCGATGAAGTCGCCTATCGTTCGCGCGCGCTGGCGGCTGCCCTGCCGACGAACCGGGCGCTGCTGCCGCAACAACGCGCCGCCCCTGTTCTTGAAAGCCTGTCATGAGCCAGCACGTCATCGTCGATTCCACCAGCCATCGCGATCTGCGCGTGCTCGATCAGGCCTCCGCCACATTGGGCGATGCCGTCATGGCGGCGATGGCGCTGCCGCACGAATTCCGCCAGCTGCAGAGGCATTATCCCATCGTGTTCCGCCGCGATCTCGCCACCGGCGAGGTTTCGGCGCTGGCGCTGTTCGGCTTTGAAAATGGCGAAAACCTGTTCCTTGAAGGTGAGCATTGGGATGCGCCCTGCAAGCCGCTGGCACACGCCGTGCAACCGTTCCTGATCGGGCGGTCACCGGCGGCGGACGACAGCGCGCAGGTGCATATCGATCTCGACCATCCGCGCGTGACACAGGTTGGCGGCGGCGGCGTGCGCCTGTTCGATGAAGACGGGCGCCCCAGCCCGCTGCTGGAAAATGCAGCGCAAATGCTCGGCGATCTCGACGCGGCCTATCAGGCCAGCGGCGCGTTCTTCAAGGCGCTGGAACGCTATGACCTGTTCGAACCCTTCACCCTCGAAGTACCGCTCGCCGACGGATCAAAGCACAGCCTTGTCGGCTTTCTGGCCATCGACGAGGACAAATTACGCGCGCTGGACGGCGCCGCGCTGGGTGACCTGCACCGCGACGGCCATCTGATGCCCTTGTTCATGGCGCTGGCCTCGGTCGGCCAGTTCGCCGCCCTGGTGGCCCGGCGCAACGCGAGGCTGGCCCGCGCATGATGGCAGACCTGCCTCGTGTCACGGAAGTGGCCGTGGCGGACGCCGGCGCTTTGGACGCCGCGCTGGCAGCCGCCGATGGCCCCTTCGTCGTGCGCGGGCTGGTCGCCGATTGGCCGCTGGTCGTGGCGGCGCGCCAATCCGCGCGTGCGGCACGCGCCCATCTGCTGGCCCATGCCCGCCAGCGCGATTTCGCCGTATCGATCGGCCAGGCCGAAGCCGGCGGGCGGCTGTTCTACGATGCCGACATGCAGATGAATTTCCGCATGGGGCACGGCCCGCTCGACAAGATTTTCGCCGGCTTCGACGCGGCAGAGGGTCATGCGGCGGTCCCCACCGTCTATCTGGCATCGATCGATATCGAACAGTTTTTCGATGGGCTGGGTGACGCCAATCCGATGCCGCTGTCGCCGCGCGACGCGCTCGCCAGCATCTGGATCGGCAATCCGACGCGTATCGCCGCACACAATGATTTCCCCGACAACCTGGCCTGTTGCGCGGCCGGGCAGCGGCGGTTCACGCTGTTCCCGCCCGATCAATTCCGCAACCTCTACCTTGGCCCGATCGACAACACCCCGGCCGGCCGCGCGGTCAGCATGGTCGATTTTGCAGCGCCCGATCTTGCCGCCTGTCCGCGCTTTGCCGACGCGCTGGGCAAGGCGCAACAGGCCGATCTGGAACCCGGCGACGCGCTGTTCATCCCGTCGATGTGGTACCATCATGTCGAAGCCAGCGCGCCGTTCAACGTGCTGGTCAATTATTGGTGGCGCAACACGCCGCGCTATCTTGGCCAGCCGCAAAATGCGCTGAACCATGCCATCCTGGCGATCCGCGACCTGCCCGCCGATCAACGCAAAACCTGGCGGGCCATGTTCGAACATTATGTGTTTTCCGGCGGCGCGGATGCCGCCGCGCATGTGCCCGACCATGCCCGCGGCGTGCTCGCGCCGTTCGATGCCGAAAGCGCCGGTCGCATGCACGCCTTCCTGCTGCGCAGCTTCAGCCGATGAACAAAGGACCCGCGATGGACACCCCCGCCCCACCCCGCCGCATCATCATCGCCGGCGGCGGCACCGCCGGCTGGATGGCGGCCGCCGCCATCGCCCGCACGCTCGGTCCGGTCGCCGAGCTGATCCTTGTTGAATCCGATGCCATCGGCACCATCGGCGTCGGCGAAAGCACCATCCCGCCGCTGGTCGCCTATAATCGCCTGCTCGGCGTCGGCGAGGCGGAATTCATGCGCGCCACCCAGGCTACCTTCAAGCTTGGCATCATGTTCGACAATTGGAAGACGCAGGGCAGCCGCTATTTCCACTCCTTTGGCGGCACCGGCAAGGATCACTGGTCCGCCGGGTTTCAGCATTTCTGGATGCACGGCCGGACACAGGGCCATGACCAATCCTATGACGATTATTGCCTTGAACTGAAGGCCGCCGAAGCCGGCAAGTTCGCGCACCTGCCGGATGATCGCATCAACTATGCCTATCAGCTGGATTCCTCGCTCTATGCCGCCTTCCTGCGGCGCATGGCCGAGGCGGATGGCTGCACCCGCATCGAAGGTCGCATCGCCCGGGTAGAGCTTGACAGCGAGAGCGGCGACATCGCGGCGCTGCTGCTTGATGGCGACCGCCGCATCGAAGGCGACCTGTTCATCGATTGCACCGGCTTTCGCGCGCTGTTGATCGAAGGCGCGCTGCACGCCGGCTATGACGACTGGAGCCACTGGCTGCCCTGTGACGCCGCTGTCGCCATCCAGACCGCCAGCGTGCGGCCGGCCGTCCCCTATACCCGCGCCATCGCGCATGAGGCCGGGTGGCAATGGCGGATCCCGCTGCAACACCGCGCTGGCAACGGCATCGTCTATTGCAGCCGCTACATGGATCGCGACGCGGCGCTCGAACGCCTGCTCGGCACGATCGAGGGCAAGACCCTTACCGAACCCAACATCATCCGCTTCACCACCGGCGCGCGCCGGCGGCAGTGGCACCGCAACTGCATCGCCATCGGACTGTCCAGCGGCTTCATGGAGCCGCTGGAATCGACCAGCATCCACCTGATCCAGCGCGCCGTGCTCCGCCTGTTGCGCATGCTGCCCGCCGGGCGTCCGAGCGAGCGCGACATCGCCGAATTCAACGATCAGCAATTCACCGACATGGAGCAGATCCGCGATTTCCTGATCCTCCACTACAACGCGACGGAGCGGCGGGATTCGCCATTCTGGCGGCATTGCGCGGCGATGCCAGTGCCCGAAAGCCTGGCGCACAAGATTGCGCTGTTCCGCGAAACCGGGCGCGTGTTCCGCAGGAACGAGGAACTTTTCGCTGAAAACAGCTGGGTTCAGGTCATGATGGGCCAGGGCATCATGCCGGAAACCTATCATCCGGTGGCCGCCAAGCTGCGCGGCGAGGAACTGGCCTATCTGCTGTCGTCGCTGCGTGACAATGTCGCCCGCACCGTCGACGGGCTGCCCGAACACCACGCCTATGTCGCCCGCTATTGCGGCGTGCGGGAAGAGCGCGCGGCTTGAGCGC
>JBBQPR010000086.1:0-11673 GCA_038217075.1 Sphingomonadales bacterium | reverse complement strand
TCGCCGAGCCCGTCGCAGGCCGGGCAGGCGCCTTGCGGGGCATTGAAGGAGAACAGGCGCGGTTCGATTTCGGCGATGGTGAAGCCGGAGACCGGGCAGGCGAATTTTTCGGAGAAGGTGATGCGTTCGGGGGCTTCGCCGGTTTCGGGCGTGTCGGCCATTTCGGCGATGGCGAGGCCTTCGGCGAGTTTGAGCGCGGTTTCGAAGCTTTCGGCGAGGCGGGATTCGATGCCTTCCTTGATGACGATGCGATCGACGACGACATCGATGTCGTGCTTGTATTTCTTGTCGAGCGCGGGGGCCTCGTCGATGTCGTGGAAGGCGCCGTCGATCTTGACGCGGGTGAAGCCGTCCTTTTGCAGCTGGGCGAGTTCCTTGCGGTATTCACCCTTGCGGCCGCGCACGATGGGGGCGAGCAGGTAAAGGCGCGTGGCGTCGGGCAGGGTCATCAGGCGGTCGACCATCTGGCTGACGGTTTGGGCGGTGATCGGCAGGCCGGTGGCGGGGGAATAGGGCACGCCGACGCGGGCCCAGAGCAGCCGCATATAATCGTAGATTTCGGTGACGGTGGCGACCGTGGAGCGCGGGTTCTTGGAGGTGGTTTTCTGTTCGATGCTGATGGCGGGGGAAAGGCCCTCGATGTGGTCAACATCTGGCTTCGACATCAATTCGAGGAATTGCCGGGCATAGGCGGACAGCGATTCCACATAGCGCCGCTGACCCTCGGCATAGATGGTGTCGAACGCCAGGCTGGATTTGCCGCTGCCGGACAGGCCGGTGATGACGGTGAGCGCGTTCTTGGGCAGATCGACGTCGACGCCCTTGAGGTTGTGCTCGCGCGCGCCGCGCACCTGGATATGGGTCAGCATGTCGGCGTTTGTTCCATATTTGTTCGCTATGCGCAAGTGGTCGGTTCGGACGATCGAGCGCGATGGTCCAGAGATAGGGCGGCGCGGGCAGGGGGGCAATGCGCGGCGTGGCGGTGCGGCATCAGCACCAATGAAAAGGCGCGGCGTAGGGTGTCCCTCGCCGCGCCATTATCGTGATTGCGTGTCGATTAATGCCGCGCGCGATCAGGCCTCGCGCAGGCGGCCTTCGAACCAGGTGCCAACGCCCAACGTGATCAGGACGGGGAACGTCCAGAACGTAAGCGCTATGTAATAGGCCCAACGCAAATCACCAGTTTGGAATTCGCTACCTATGTGGACGAGCATCGCAACGAGTTGGAAGGCTGCTGCCCACATCGGCCAGAAGCGATCGCTGCGAAGAGCGAGGATGAGGAGGCCGCCAAAGGTGGCCACATCAACGCTGAACAGACCAGATTCGGTGTGCATGTAATAGCCGCTGCTGACAACGAAATTAGACAGCAGGATGCCTATCATCAGCATCGTCGCGGCGATCTTTTCGTCTCTGCCGCCCCAGCCAAAGGCTATCCCGATACTGGCCAGGATCGTGACGGCAAGGATTATCGGAAACATATCCGCATCCTTTCAAAAGCCTTGATTGGAAACGGGCCTGCTGGATCGGCGGGCCCGTCACCGAACAAAGACGCTGTTGCGATCAAGCGGCAGCGACGACGCGCAGAGCCGGCCGTGCTTCGGCGGACGGAGGCGGGCACTGGCCGATCGCGACTTCGTTGAAGCGCATGTGGCCAAGACCGGCTTCGTCCTGGGCGGTGCGCATCGCGGTGTGGGTGCGGATGATGTTGGTGCGTGACTTGATCAGCTGGCTGCAGCTTTCGATGGCATACATCAGGGCTTCCTGCGTGGTCGCCATGTTGACCTGGGTTTCGGCGCCTGCGGCGGGCAGGGCGGATGTCAGGGCGGCAACGGCGGCGATCGCGGCATCAATGGCGGCTTCGGCCGAAACCAGCTTCTCGGTGACCAGTTCAGCGGCAGCGCGGCGAGCATTGATCATGGGAAAGACCTTTCGTGGCGCACTTGTGGCGCGGTGGATGTCTCCCTTTCGGGCGACAATCGCACGAAAGGTTAAACGATAGCTTTTAGGGCGGCGAAGGCGGCGAGTATGGCGCCGAAGGCTAGCGTTGAACCAACGGCGATGGCGAAAATCCAGACAAGGCGCAGGGCAACCGAAAGGTCGTTCCTTTTGCCCCAAGGGAGCGATCCAGCCAGAGGGCGGGCACCGATACCGGCGTCTGCGGTAGTAGTGCCCGACCAACTGGATGGATGCGCGGGTTCGAAATTCACCGATGCAACGGATTGGCGGGGAGGGCCGTCAACGGTTGGACCGACATCCGGACTGAAGCGCAGGCTTGTTTCGTGGTGGGCACTTACGAAACCGTTGCTTGAGGCCGGTGATCCAAATGTGGCTGAATCCGTCGTCCCGGCAACATCCGGTGCCTGATATATCAATGGTTGATAAACATCGGGCAGTACTTCGCCCCCTGCTTCTTCCTGCACGAGAAGGCGGGCAGCCTCGATCCGGCTCATGACGGACAGGGCGCGCATGGCCGTGCGCAAGCGCATATCGACAGTATGGGGTGACACCCCAAGGACACGGGCAATGTCCTTGGATGTCATGTGCTGGTAAACCAGCCGCAGGCAATCGCGCTGCCCGTCGGTGAGAACCGACAGGTCGACGGCTGGAGGGTTAGGCCGTGTTGTCACAACAACACACCGCCGCGCTGGCGCGGCAATGTCAAGTGTATCAGCCAAATCTTCATCAAATCCGACACGCATCCGATATTCCGCCCTTGCCCAGAGTCCGGCCCGAATATGAAACCAGTACGCATTTTCGCTGAAAACTCATAGATACGCAAGCTTTACGAATCGATTCGACCATCTGTCGTTCAGCCCTAACGCCTGAGGGCACCCCAAAGGTGGTTAACGATCGGTTGTTTTTGACCCTGTTTGCGGGCTTCGGCAACGTGCTGTGCGACGAACCGACACGCAGCCTCGTCGAACGACATTCGGGGCCAAGGTTATCCACAGAAATGTGCGCGGCGAAGCGCCGCAGCCCGGCGACAGAATCGATGCCGTTGCGCCTGGCCGGTCCATGGCGGAGAAATCGTCGCTGCAGATTCGTCATCATGATCATTCGATATAGCCGATTTTTCGATCAGAAAACGCCCTGAATCGCAGTATTCGAACGTCGGCTTTGCGGCATTGCCGACCGAGCGGCGGCGGCGGACGCTCCCTATGCGCCGGGTTCGGGGGGTGAAAGGCGGCCAGGGCGCGCCATGAACGCGGGATATGCCGATCATCTTGCAAGCGTGGGAGAGGTGCCGGGCCAAGTTGAGAATCCCGACTAACATACTGATTTATAGACAGTAAATTTACGTGATAAGGCATATCAATGATTGGTATAGGTGCGAATTGGCCCTGATTTGGCGAGCAGGGCGCAATCCGTGGGGGCTTGTCGTCAATGCCCCACAGACTAAGCTGGCCGGATGAACAAGGCGCCGGAAGGCTGGACCCCCGAGATTGAAGAACTGGCGCGGCGGCGTGAAGCTGCGCTGGGGATGGGCGGCGAAGCCAAGCTGGAAAAGCAGCGCGGTTATGGCCGGATGAATGCCCGCGAGCGGCTCGCCGCGGTCGCCGATGAGGGTAGTTTCCGCGAGATCGGTGCGCTCGCCGGCTTTGCTGCCTATGCCGATGATGGCGAAATGCTGTCGTTTCAGCCGGCAAATTTCCTGTTCGGCCGCGCAACGGTCGATGGGCGACCAGTGGTCCTGACAGCAGATGATTTTACCGTCAGGGGCGGCGCGGCCGATGCGAGCCTGCACCGGAAGCTGACCGATGCCGAGCGTTTGGCGTCCGAATACCGGATGCCACTGATTCGCATGATCGAGGGAACGGGAGGTGGAGGTTCGGTGCGCACCCTCGAAACCAATGGCTATACTTATATACCCGAAATCCCCGGCTGGGAGATCATGGTCGAGAATCTGGCCAATGTGCCGGTCGTGGCGCTGGGCTTGGGGCCGGTCGCCGGGCTGGGCGCCGGACGCCAGGTGATGGCGCATTATTCGCTGCTGGTGGAGGGCGTGTCGCAGATGTTCGTTGCCGGGCCGCCGGTGGTAGCGGCCGCGGGCGAGAAGCGGACCAAGGAAGAACTGGGCGGCGCCCATATCCACGCCGCCAATGGCGCCATCGATGATCGGGTGGGGAGCGAGGCGGAGGCCTTTGCCCGGTTGCGGCGATTCCTGTCCTATCTGCCAAGCTCCGTCGATGAATTGCCGGCGCGCGGGCCGGTCAAGGACAAAAGGCGCAAGGGCGAGGACTGGCTGTTGTCCGCGGTGCCGCGCGACGGGCGCAAGCTGTACCCGATCCGGCCGATTGTCGAGGCGGTGGTGGACCGGGACAGCTGGTTCGAGATTGGCCGCGAATGGGGCCTGGGCGTGGTGACGGGATTTGCGCGCATCGATGGCTGGCCGGTGGCGGTGGTCGCGTCAAACCCGCAGGCGCTGGGCGGATTGTGGACCGCAGCGACGGCGCGCAAGGTCGAACGCCATGTCGATCTGGCCGATACATTCCATTTGCCGATCGTCCATCTGGTCGACAATCCGGGTTTCCTGATCGGTCGCCGGGCCGAGGAAGAGGGCACAATTCGCTGGGGTTCCAGGGCCTTGGCAGCCATATATCAATCAACCGTACCCTGGTGCGCGGTGGTGTTGCGCAAGGCCTATGGCATGGCGGGCAGCGGCCATGCGCCGGCCGACCGGCTGCGCTGGCGGCTGGCCTGGCCTTCGGGGGATTGGGGCAGTTTGCCGATTTCGGGCGGGCTGGAGGCGGCGTATCGCGCCGAGCTGGAGAGTTGCGAGGACCCGGCGGCGCGGCTGGCCGAGATCAAGGCGCGGCTGGAGCGGGTGCGATCGCCGTTTCGCACCGCCGAACATTATGGTGTGGAGGCGATTATCGATCCACGCGAAACGCGGGCGGAATTATGCGAGTTCGCCAACATGGCGCAGCGGGCGCTGAAGCCCGGGCGGCGAGGGCGCGGATTGCGGCCCTGAGCGCGTGCGGGCTTTCGAGAATGGGGACAATGTCATGAGGTCGGTTGTGCGAGCGGCTATGTTGGCCGGGTTGATGGTGGCGACACCGGTTGCGGCCAAGCTGTCGCCAAAGGAAGCGCAGATGGTCGCGGCGGTGGACGCCGGGCAGGCGCAATCGCTGGGGTTGCTGGAACGGCTGGTCAACCAGAATAGCGGATCGCTGAATATCGAGGGCGTCACGAAAGTCGGCATGATGGTGCGCGCCGAACTCGACGCGCTGGGGTTCGAGACGCGATGGGTGCCGATGTTGCAAACCGGGCGGGCCGGGCATCTGATCGCCGATCATGCGGGCAAGCCGGGTAACAAGCGGATCTTGTTGATCGGGCATCTGGACACGGTGTTCGAGCTGGATTCGCCGTTTCAGACATTCACGCTGAGCGGCGATACCGCCAAGGGGCCAGGGATTGGCGACGACAAGGGCGGCATGGTCGTCATGCTGGCGGCCTTGCGGGCGATGCAGGCGGCGGGGACGCTGGCGCCGGCGAATATCGAAATCGTTCTGACCGGTGACGAGGAGCGCGTCGGCGCGCCGGTCGAGGTGGCGCGGGCCGATCTGGTGGCGGCAGGCAAGCGCGCCGATGTGGCGCTGGATTTCGAAGGCCTGGCACGGGATGGCGGCGTCGAGATGGGATCGATCGCGCGGCGATCATCGAATAGCTGGCAGTTGCGGACGAGCGGCAAGACCGGGCACTCCGCAGGGATTTTCAGTGCGTCGGCGGGCGAAGGGGCGATTTTTGAACTGGCGCGGATCATCGCGGCATTCAGGGCGCAACTGCCGGAACCGAACCTGACGTTCAACGTCGGGCTGGTGAGCGGCGGTGCGACGGCAGTGCTGGACAAGGAGGGGGTGCGGGCGACGGCGACCGGCAAGAGCAATATCATCCCGGCGGCGGCGCTGGCGTTTGGCGATTTCCGCACGCTTTCGAATGCGCAGACCGAGCGGGTGCGGGCAAGGATGCTGGCGATTGTTGCCACCCATGCACCCGGGACGGATGCGACGATCGAATTCAACGAAGGTTATCCGCCGATGACCCCGACAGCGGGCAGCCGGGCGTTTCTGGCGCAATTGAACGGGGTTAATCGCGATCTTGGGCTAGCCGAAATGCCGGAGCTTGACCCGTTGAAGCGCGGAGCGGGCGACATTGCTTTTGTCGCACGGGATGTCGACGGGTTGATCGGGTTGGGCACGGCGGGCGAAGGATCGCACGCGCCGGGGGAGTCCATCGACGTGTCCAGCATTGCGCGACAGGCCAAGCGGGCAGCGATTTTGATGAGCCGGCTGGCGGTTGAAAAGGGCAGTAAATAGCCGATTTCAGGCCGATTTCAGGCCGGTTGCAGCGGTAGCCCGGCGGTGACCGCGTCCTGGAAGGCGCCCAGATTGCTGACCTGATCATAGCCGAGATCGAGCAGCGCCTTGCCGGCCAAAGCGGAGCGGCCGCCCGAAGCGCAATAGACTATGACCGGGCGGCGGCGGTCGAAGGCCGGGTTGTGGCTGGGCATGTCGGGATCGGCGCGAAATTCGATCATGCCGCGCGATACGTTGATGGCGCCGGCGAGCATCCCCGATTGCGCGACTTCATTGGCATCGCGGACATCGACGAGCAGGACATTGCTGCCGCCCAGCATGGCGCGCGCGTCTTCGGGCGTGATGCGGGGGACGACGGCATTGGCGGCGGCGATCATCTGTTTCAGGCTGGTCGGCATGGTGCAGGTCCGTTCAGGTGAGGAGGCCGTAGAGGATGCGGCGGGTTTCAGCGTCGATCAAGCCATCGAAATTTCCTGGGCGGAAGCGGCGTTGGAAGGCGATGACGGCGGCCTTGGGATCGGTAATGTCATAGCCATAGCGATGCATGGCGGCGAGGGCGCCATGTTCCGTCCAGCCCGGATCGACGGCTGCCGCCGGGATAGCCGCGGCGAGGCCGGCGCGGGCGAGGCGGGACCAATCGAACAATTCGCCGGGATCGTCCTTGCGCGCCGGAGCGATATCGGAGTGGCCGACGACATTTGATGGATCGATCGGATATTTGGCGAGCGCGGCAGCGACGAGAGTTTGGACCGAATCCATTTGCGGGGCCGGGAAAGGTCGATAGCCGAATTCATGGCCCGGGTTGACGATTTCGATGCCGATGCTCGCGCTGTTGACGTCGGTGATGCCGCGCCACCAGCTTTTGCCCGCGTGCCAGGCGCGGCGGCTTTCTTCGACCAGCGCGACGACCTGGCCATCTTCCGCGACAACCCAATGGGCGGAGACCTTGGCCTCGGCATCGGTCAGCCGGTCGAGCGCCTCTGCGGCCGAAGGCATGCCGGTATAATGCAGCACGACCATCGAAATGGGGTGGCGGCGTTCGTCGAAATTGGGGCTGGGGCGGTTGATGGGGTTCATGCTTCGTCCAGGTCGCGCGCCTTGGAAGTGCGCAGGGTGATGACCGCGACGCCGGCAATAGTGAGGATGCCGCCGACGATCATCTGTTGCGTGATCGGCGTGCCGAATACCAGCACCGCGACGATGACCGACAATAAAGGTGTCGGCAAGGTGAGCGGTGCGACGGTCGAGACGGGGTAGCGCTGGAAAAGCCAGCTCATGCCGCCATGGCCGAGCAATGAGGCGCCAAGCGCCGAATAGGCGAGCCATCCCCATGTGGCGAGTTTCAGATCGCGGACATGGGCAAGCGCCCCCGGTTCAAAGACCAGGCTGGCGATGAGCAGGACCGGCACGCTTACCAGCGACAGCCAGGCATGAATGGTTAGTACGGGCACGCCGGCGAGGCGGCGGAACAGCAGATTGCCGACCGCCCAGCAAAAGGACGCGGCGACCGTGAGCCACAGCGCGATGCTTTCATGGGCGATGGCGGGATCGAAACCCATCACGGCGACGCCGGCAAAGCATAGCAGCACGGCGGTGATGCGCGGCCAGCGGATCTGTTCCTTGTAGATGACCACTGCCAGCAACAGGCTGAACGGCACGCCCAATTGCCCGGCGATGGCCAGCGCCGAGACATTTTCGGCGAGCGCAAATGACAGGCCGCCCAGCCCCATGAACAGCGCCCCGGCGATAAAGCCGGTGCCGAGCACGATGCCCATGCGGCCCGGCAGCCAGCGTAGCCAGGGCAGGCAGGCGGCCAGCACGATGCAATAGCGCAGCAGCACCGCCGTCAACGGCTGCGCATCCGACACCGCCAGCTTCAGCGCGACGATATTCAATGCCCAGACGCAATCGATCAGTATGATGAGCGCGAGGTCGCGGGGCCTCATGCCCGGTTGTCGTTCATGCGGCGCCCTTGCCGGTTGCACGAGCATAGGCGGCGTTGATCGCGGCCATGCGCGATTCCGCCACGCGGATGAACTCGGTCGGAACGCCTTCGGCAAAGTGCCGGTCTGGGTGATATTGCCGGACCAGTGCGCGATAGGCGCTGCGCAACGTCGCGGCATCGGCGCCGGGTTCGACGCCGAGCACCGCCCATGGATCATCCTGGGCCGGGCCGGTGTGGCGGGCGCGGATGCGGGCCGTGGCGGCGGCATCAAAGCCGAAGATCGCCGCGACCTTGTCGAGATAGGCGATCTCGGCGGGGTGAAAGCCATCGGTTTCGGCGATCAGCCATAGTGCGTCGAGCAGATCCTCGAGCAGCGGCGATCCCGGTCCCAGCAAGCCGGCGGCTTGAGTCGCATAGGCTTCAAAGCCGTTCATCGACTGCTTGGCGAGATCGTAAAAGCGACGGGCATTTTCCGATTCGCCGGTCTCGACCTGGAACAGCCGGCGGAAGGTGGCGAATTCGGCGGCGGTCGCCTCACCATCGGCGCGCGCCATTTTGGCGGCGAGTGCAATGGCGGCGATGGTGAAGGCGACGCGGCGGCGGTCCGGATTGGCGGCGCGGGTGAGCGCCATGTCCATGGCACCGCCAGCGGCGGCCCCGGCGAGCGCGCCAAGCGGCCCGCCGAGCAACAGCCCGGCCGCGGCGCCGGCGAGGGTCGCCCAGATGCTCATAGGGAGAAGGCCTGCCGCACGGCTCGCTTCTTAGGGGATTGCGCGGGCCGGGTTAAGGGGCGCGCCGTTGAATTTTCCTATC
Source organism: Sphingomonadales bacterium (assembly GCA_038217075.1). Taxonomy (GTDB): domain Bacteria; phylum Pseudomonadota; class Alphaproteobacteria; order Sphingomonadales; family Sphingomonadaceae; genus Sandarakinorhabdus. Next base: position 2,598 of record JBBQPR010000086.1, on the reverse strand, counting down.
GGTTCTTGCCGTCGACATGGGGTGGCTAAGTTGGCACCGTTGCGGCGATGCCCCGGCGTGGTGCCGGTGCCGATGGAGAGTGACCCCATATGTTCAGCCATATCATGATTGGCGCCAACGATATTGATGCGTCGAAGAAATTCTATGATGCGACCCTTGGTGCCTTGGGGATCGCACCCGGCACCATAGATCCACATGGGCGTGTGTTCTACATGACTCCCACCGGCATTTTCGCGATTTCAAAGCCCATCGACGGTGGTGCAGCCTGCGGTGCCAATGGCGGAACGGTGGGTTTTGCAGCCAAGAGCACCGAGCTTGCCGATGCCTGGCACGCGGCCGGCGTCGCCGCGGGCGGCACCGCCTGCGAAGACCCCCCCGGCGTGCGTGAGGGCGCGGCCGGCAAGTTGTATCTCGCCTATCTGCGCGATCCGTCGGGCAACAAGCTGTGCGCGTTGCACCGTCTGTAGGCCTGATAGTCGCGCCGAACCTGAGGCAATGAAAAGCGCCGGCCGGGAGCGATCCCGGCCGGCGTCATTCTGTTCAGGCGCGACTTGTCTGCCTGTGATCGATCAATATTTGAGCGAGGCTTCCAGGCCGAAGGTGCGCGGCGGGTTGAAGTTGGCATAATCGCCCAGCACCGCGGCGTTGGCAGCCGAACGCCGGTAGATGTGCGATTCGTTGAGCAGGTTGCGGGCCCAGACCGCCACCGTCAGCCGCTGGTCACCATTGCCCATGTCGATGTCCGCCAGCGCCAGGCGACCATTGACGATGAAGCTGGAGTCGGTCTTCACGCTTTCGTTCTGGATGCTGTATTGGGCGTCGGCATAGTTCGCATCGAGGTGAAGCCTGATCTTGGCATCTGCCTTGCCGGTCGGGATTTCATAATCGACAAAGCCCGACAACGCATTGGGCGGCGTATAGACGGTAAACACCTGCGTCAGAACACCAAAGGTCGGGCCCGGGTTGGGGTTCGCCGTAAGCGGCACCTTTGTATAGGTATAGGCATATGCGAGGCCCATCGTCAGGTGCTCGACCGGCTGCATGGTCAGGTCGAGCTCGATCCCGCGGATTTTCGACGTGCCCGGCGCGTTGGCGGTGTTTTCGGTATGCAGGTTGAAGGTCGGGTTCGGCGTCGTGGTGCCGGGCAGGAATTGCGCGGTATCGACGTTGTCGAAATCGATCTGGGTGTTCTTGCGGTCCATCAGGTAACCGGCCACGTTCAGGCGGACGCGGTGATCGAGGAAATCGGTCTTGGCGCCGACTTCATAGGCGTTGACCGATTCAGGACCGAAGGCACCAAAGGTTGACGAACGGTCATTGGCGCCGCCGGCGCGGAAGCCCGATGAATATTTGGCGTACAGGTTGATGCCCTGTGCCGCTTCCCAGGACAGGTTGATGAGCGGATCGAAGCGACCGCGATCATATTTCAGCACATAGTTGGTGGGGATGCCGGAGACGACATAGAGAACGCCGTCGCGCTTGTCCTTGGTATAGCGGCCGCCGACGGTCAGGTGCAGGCTGGTGGCAAAGTCGGGCGTGTAGGTTGCCTGGGCAAAGGCGGCATAGCTTTTCGTCTTGTTGAAGCTGCCGCGCTGCAGGAAGCGTGAATTCACATCCCAGCCATTGTTGCTGGAGGTGATCGGGCCGGTCACCACCGGGCTGAGGATGGTGTAGGCGGTACCATCGGCGTTCCACTGGTTCGAATTGGGTGTGGAAGCCGATTCGCGCGCCTGTTCAGCGAAATAATAGAGGCCGGCGACGTAATCGAGTTGATCGATGCTGCCGACGGCCTGGAATTCCTGGCTGAACTGGCTCTGGTAAAGGTCCGACAGGCTGTAGCGGCTGAACTTGCCATTGGGCACGAACGACACCCGCTCCGGACCGCCGGAATTGTCATACTGATTGGTCGATACCTTGCGCCATGCCGTGAACGACCGCAGCTCAAGCCCGCGCGACACCTTGTAGGACAGCTTGATGCTTTCGCCCTGGGTCCTGTCGACGCTGTACTGCTGCGGCACGCCGACATCGGCAACGCTCTGGCGCTCGGGGTGGACACCGACAAGCGCGGGAAGCGGTGCGATGCAAGTCGTGGCCGAGATGGTGCCCGACAGGCAGCTGGGCGAACCGGCCGGCGCCCCCGGGAAGATGATCCGCTGGGTGGTCGCATCATAGACGCCAACCGGGCGGTTCTTCGGGTTGAAGTTGACCAGCTGGCTGAAGAACGGGGTGTTTTCGTCCTTGGCCTTGTCGAAGCTGAAATCAGCGGTGAAACCGTCAAACGGCGTCCAACGGGCGGCAACATGGCCGCCGACGCGGTTATAGGCGTTCCAGCCGATGCTTGAGGACAAGGGATCCTTGGTGGTCGGATCCTGATGCTGGATGACGCCATCGAGCTTGACCGCGAAATTGTTCCAGGCCGGCAGGTTGACGTGCAACTGGCCGGTGTAGCTGCCGAAGTTGCCGAAACCGACATTGGCGTCGCCGCCGAATTCGCCGGTTGGCGCCTTGGAGACGATGCTGAGCGCGCCGCCTTCCGTATTGCGGCCGAACAAGGTGCCCTGCGGCCCGCGCAGCACTTCGATGCGGGCAATATCGAAC
>JBBQPR010000085.1:0-11883 GCA_038217075.1 Sphingomonadales bacterium | reverse complement strand
GCCGGCGCAGGCCAATGCGGCGGCGCCCGATGTGCACGCCTGGGTGGCGGCGTCGGCCGGCACCGGCAAGACGCAGGTGCTGTCCGCCCGGGTGCTGCGCCTGTTGCTGCAGGGCACGCCGCCGCACGCCATCTTGTGCCTGACCTTTACCAAGCTCGCCGCCGCCGAAATGCAGAACCGGGTGTTCGACCGGCTGGCCTGGTGGGCTCGGTGCGATGATGCCGCGTTGAAAAGCGACCTTGCCGCGTTGCGCGCCGGTGATGACGACGCGATGTGCAACCGCGCCCGGCAATTGTTCGCGCAGGTGCTGGATGCGCCGCAGGGCATGGCGGTGCAGACCATTCACGCCTTTGCACAGGGCTTGATCGCCAGCTTCCCGATCGAGGCCGGGGTGGCGCCGGGCTTTGCGACGCTGGATGATCGCAACGGCGCCGCGCTGCGCCGCCGGTTGCTCGCCGAAGCCATCGAGCGCGCCGCGGCCGAGGGCGATCAGTCGTTCCTCGACGATCTGGCGGCGATCAGCATCGCCGGCGGCGAAACCCGGCTGTCCGGCATCGCCGCGCGGCTGGGGGCGCATGGCGAGGCGCTGGCGGGGCTGCGTGTCGAAGGCATCGAGCCGATGTTGCGGCGGGGGTTCGGGCTCGCGGCCGACCGCGATGGGGCACAGGCGCTGGGCGCGGCCATTGCCGGGTTCGATGTTGCCGGGCTGCGCCAGCTTGCCGACGCGCTTGCCCATGGCGGTGCCAATGCGGCCAAGCGCCAGCCGCTGTTGCAGGCCTGGCTTGCGGCCGATGCGCCGGGGCGGGCGGTGCAGTTCGAGGATTTTTGCGGGGTCTTTCTCACCCAAAAGGGCACCGTCCATGGCAGTGTCATCACCAAGGCCGTAACCGCTGCCGACCCCGCCGCTGCCGAATTTTATGCCGAATTTGCAGAAACGCTCATCGCCGTTTGCAGCGAGCAACGGCTTTACGAAGCCGCCGCCCATGCCGCGTGCCACCTGCGCATCGGCAAACGGCTGGCGGCATCGTTCGCGGCGGCCAAGGCCCGGCTCGGCGTTGTCGATTATGACGACATGATCCATGCCGCCCAGCAATTGCTGCAGGCGCCGGGGGCTGCCGAATGGGTGCGCTACAAGCTCGACCAGCGCATCGATCATGTCCTCGTCGATGAAGCGCAGGACACCAACATCCGCCAGTGGCAGATCGTCGAGGCGATGACCGCGGAATTCTGGGGCGGGGAGGGCGCGCGCGATATCCAGCGGACGCTGTTCGTCGTCGGCGATTTCAAACAGGCGATCTTCAGCTTTCAGGGCTCCGACCCCCGCATTTATGCCGATCAGAAGGATGTGTTCCAGCAACTCGCCGATGATGGCCGCGAATTGTGGCGGGCCATCCCGCTGGCCACCAATTTCCGGTCGGTGCCGGCGGTGCTCAGCGTCGTCGATGCGGTTGCCGATGAGCTGACCCATGGCGTGCTCGATCCGTCGGGCGTCGTCGAGCGGCATGTTGCGCACCGGGGCGATCAGGCCGGTGCCGTGACGCTGTGGCCGCCGTTCATCCCCGAAGGCGGTGGCGAGGCCGATGCGGACGAGGAGGCGGAGGAAACCGACACCCCCACCCGCGCCCCAAAGGCCGAAATAGCGCTTGCCCACCGCATCGCGCGCAGCATCGCCGGCTGGCTCGATCCGCGTGATCCGTTGCGGCTGCCGGCGCGCGGCGTGCCGGTGCGGCCGCAGGACATTTTGGTGCTGGTGCGCAGCCGCAGCGCCTTTTCGGGTGCGCTGGTCGCCGCATTGCATGTCGAAGGCGTGCCGGTGGCCGGCGTTGACCGGCTGAAACTCGCCGATCCGCTGGCGGTGGCCGATCTGCTGGCGCTGGTGCGGTTCGCGCTGCAACCGGGCGATGATCTGACGCTCGCCGCGCTGCTGGTTTCGCCGTTTGGCGATGTGGACCATGATCGGCTGTTCACGCTTGCCGATGGCCGCACCGGCACGCTGTGGGACCGGGTGCAGGCCAGCCCGGACCCGGTGGTGATGGCGGCGCGTGACCGGCTGCGCGACATGCTGGGTTTCGCCGATTTCGCCGCGCCCTATGAATTTTTCGAACGTATCCTGTCCGGGCCCTTGCAGGGCCGCGCCCGGCTGCTGGCCCGGCTGGGGGTGGAGGCGCGCGACGCCATCGACGCCATGCTCGATCAGGCGCTGGCGTTCGAGGCGGCCAATGCGCCGACCCTGCAGGGCTTTCTCGCCTGGATCGAGGCCGATGATGTGGAGATCAAGCGCGATCCCGATGCGCCGCTGGATGCCATCCGGCTGATGACCGTGCATGGTGCCAAGGGCCTGCAGGCGCCGGTTGTCATCCTCTCCGATGCAACGAAAAAGCGGCCCGCCGAACGCGAGGCACCCGTGCTGATGGCATTCGATGGTGGCCCGCCGACGCCGGTGTTCCTTGCCAGCCGCAAGGGGCTTGGCGGAAGATTGCAACAGGCCATCGACGAACAGGACGACGATGCGCAACGCGAACATTGCCGGCTGTTGTATGTGGCGCTCACCCGTGCCGAGGACCTGCTGTTCATCGGTGGCACGCTGCGCACCGGCGCCACCGAGCCGCCGGAGGATAGCTGGTACGCCATCACCCGGCGCGCCATGGCAACGCTGGACGCCGAAAGCCTGGAATTGCCCGGCTGGCCCGGCGAAACGCTGGTGTATCGCGAAGGCCGGGCGGTGGCGCCGCGCGATGTGCCGGTGGTGATCGCGCCAGACGCCGCGCTGTCACCGCCCGAATGGTTGCGTACCCCGCCACCGCGCGAATCAAGCCCGCCGCGGCCGCTGTCGCCGTCTGCGATCGCCGCTGATGATGTCGCGTCGCCGCCGATGGGGGCGGCGGCAAAGGCGGCGGCGCGGCGCGGTGCGGTGCTGCACGCGCTGTTCGAGCGGTTGCCCGAGATCGAAACCGTCCGCCGACGCCAGGTTGGTGAGGCCTATGCCGCCGCTGCTGCTGCCGATCTGAATGCCGCCGGGCTTGTCGACACCGTGCTGGCCGTGCTCGACAACCCGCGCTTTGCAGAAGTTTTCGCCATGGACGCGCTGGCCGAAGCGCCGATTGCCGCGGTGGTGGGCGACAAGGTCATCGCCGGCAAGGTCGACCGGTTGCTGGTGACCCCAACGGAGGTGATGGTCGTCGATTTCAAGACCGGGCGCCGCGTGCCCGGTGATGCCGGGCAGGTCGAGCCCTATCACCTGAAACAGATGGCGGCCTATGTCGCGGCACTGGGGGTGATTTTTCCGGGGCGCGGCGTGCGGGCCGCGCTGTTGTTCACCGAAGGCCCGGCGTTGATCGAGCTGCTGGAGCCGGTGATGGCGGATGCCCTTGCGGCGCTTCGTGATGCCCAAGCCGAACTTTCATTGAACCCGGGCGATCCCGCGCCTATCTTCCCGCAATAACCCCATCAGGAGCCGATCATGGCCGCCAAACATGTCACAGACGCGTCCTTCCACGATGATGTCATCGCCAGCGAAAAGCCGGTGCTGGTCGATTTCTGGGCCGAATGGTGCGGCCCCTGCCGCCAGATCGGCCCGGCGCTGGAAGAGATCAACAACGAGCTGGATGGCGTCGAGATCGTCAAGATCAACATCGATGACAACCCGGATGCGCCCACCCGCTATGGCGTGCGCGGCATCCCGACGATGATCCTGTTCAAGGGCGGCTCACCCGTCGCCACCAAGGTCGGCGCGGCGCCCAAATCGGCGCTCAAGTCCTGGCTGGAAGGCGAACTGGGTTAAGCGCAACGCCTGCTGCCGGTTTTCAGGCCGGCAGCACCATTTGCCCCAGGCGGGGGAAATGCACCGCGATGCGACCACAGCGGGCGCCATCGCGCAGCACGACGATGCCCGTCGGATCCAGTTGCGCCAGCGCGCCCGGCACCGGCGCGTCGCCCGATCCGTCGGTTTTGACCAGCACCGGCTGACCGGCCGTGAACGGCGCATCGATGCTGCCTTTTACCGCCGCCGGCGTGGCTGCTGCTGCCACGGCAATCGCATCATCGGCGCTGATTTCGGTGCGCGTACCATGGCCCATCGCCTGCATGCGGTCGTACCAGGCCGCCAGATCGGCGTGCGCGAACATGGCGTCCGTGGTCCGTTTGGCAAAGGGGATGTTCCGGACGAACCAGATGTTCGAATAAAAGGCCAGATCGGCATGGCCCGGTGCCGCACCGCCCACGAAGGCCCGCCCGTCCGCCAGCGTCGCGTCGAGCCAATGCGCCGCGGTCAATGCCTGTGACGTCAGATGCGGCGTCGCCTTGCCCAATTGCGTCATGTCGAGGCCGAACCGCCCCTTGCGGTCTTCGATGAAACTGTCGGGCAGGGCGCCTGGCGGCATCGTGCCCATCGCCGCGCCGACATGCGCCATGAACTGCGGCCCGCCCGCCCAATTGGCGATGACCTTGTGCAGCATGCCCAGCGGCGCCGGGTAAAAGCTGGGGCTGGGCTGCAAGGCCTCGAGCGCGCCCAATATGGCGGCGGTGTCGCAATAGATATCGGCGCCGATCTGCAATACCGGTGTCCGGGCATAGCCGCCGGTCAGTTCCACCAGATCGGGCTTTGGCATGATGTTGGGGATCAGCACCGATTGCCAGGCGAGGCTCTTCAAGCCCATCGCGGTGCGCACCAGCTCGGCAAAAGGCGATGTTTCATAATGGTGGAGGATCGGGGTCATCATCGGTCCTTGCTGTTCCCGGCAGTCGTTCCTGACCCTAGCCCCCGCACCGCGCCGCACCCCCCTCTCTGCAATGCGAGGGCGACCCTGTCGATAATTGACATCGCCCCGGCCAGCAGGCGCTATGCCACCAGACGCGACACGGGAATCAGCATCTTCATGGCCACCGCATTCGACAAAGACGCCCTCAAGGCCCGTTATCGCGTCGAACGCGACAAGCGGCTGCGTCCCGAGGCCAATGACCAGTATCTGGAATTCAAGGGCAAGTTCGCCGGCCTGCTGGAGGACCCCTACACCCCCCGCACCGAACGCGCGCCGGTTACCGACCATGTCAAATTCGCCATGGTTGGCGGCGGTTTTGCCGGGCTGAGCGTCGGTGCGCGGCTGGCCGAAGCCGGCATCCATGATGTCCGCATCATCGAAAAAGGCGGCGATTTCGGCGGCACCTGGTATTGGAACCGCTACCCCGGCGCCCAGTGCGATACCGCCTCCATCATCTATCTGCCGCTGCTGGAGGAAACCGGCCACCGCCCGACCGAAAAATATGCCCATGCGCCAGAGATTCTGGGGCAGGCGCAGCGGATCGGCAAAACCTTTGGCCTGTATGAAAAGGCGCTGTTCCACACCGAGGTGAAGGACATGGCCTGGGACGAAGCGACAAAGCGCTGGACGATCACCACCGACCGCGGTGATCGCTTTACCGCCGATTTCGTTGCCACCGGCACCGGGCCGCTGCATGTGCCCAAATTGCCCGGCATCCCCGGCATTGACAGTTTCAAGGGCCACAGCTTCCACACCAGCCGCTGGGATTATGCCTATACCGGCGGCGACACCCATGGCGCGCCGCTCGAAAAGCTGCGGGACAAGCGCGTCGCCATCATCGGCACCGGCGCCACATCGGTGCAGGCGGTGCCGCACCTCGCCCGGGCCTGCGAGACCCTGTATGTGGTCCAGCGCACGCCGTCGTAGGTCGATGTGCGCGCCAATGCGCCGATCGATGCGGACTGGTTCGCCGACATCGCGACGCCGGGCTGGCAGAAGCGCTGGCTGGAAAATTTCGTTGGCAATACCGGCATGGGCGGCGCGGCAGAAGATCTGGTGCAGGACGGCTGGACCGATCTGTCGAAGCGCATCCGCAGCCGCATCATGCAATTGCCGCCCACCGAAATGACGCCGGCCAACATGCTCGCCGCCTATGAAGACGCCGATTATGAAAAGATGGAGGAAATCCGCAATCGCGCCGCCGCCATCGTTGCCGACCCTGAAACCGGCGAGAAGCTGAAGGCCTGGTATCGCCAGCTGTGCAAGCGGCCGTGCTTCCACGATGCCTATCTGCAGGCCTTCAACGAACCCGGCGCGCATTTGATCGATACCGACGGGCAGGGGGTGGAGCGCATCACCGAAACCGGCTTTGTCGTCGGTGGCCGCGAATATGAGGTCGATTGCATCATCTATGCCTCGGGCTTTGAAGTCGGCACCGACCACACCCGCCGCGCCGGCTTCGACATGACCGGCCGCGACGGGCTGAAGCTCAGCGAGGCCTGGGCGGATGGCATGCGCACCTTCCAGGGCATCCAGGTGCACGGCTTTCCCAACGCCTTCATCGTGCAGTTCGCGCAGGCGGCGAATTTCGTCGTCAACGTGCCGCACAACTGGACGGAAACCGGTAGCACCATCGCCGCCATCGTCCGCCACGCCATCGACGGCGGCTTTACGACGGTGGACGCCGATGCCGAGGCGCAAAAGGCCTGGGTCGAGTTGCTGCTGACCGGACCCGGCGCGATGATCGGCGGGCCGGATTGCACGCCGGGATATTACAACAACGAGGGCGGCGAAGTGCGCCCGCAATCGCGCTACAATGTCGGCTACCCGGCCGGGCCCTTGGCGTTTTTCAAATATATCGACAAATGGCGGACGTCGGGGCGGTTTGAGGGTGTCGATTTCGCTTGATACGCGTTCGATCCATGCGCTGATGCAACCGCATCGCCGCAGGCACCGTTAAGAACAATGGCCGGTAAGCACGATGGCCGGGTGCATCCGCGCAGCTGCGCAATCGAGCAGGACCGGATCAGATGGGCGACAACCAAAACGGACTCGGCCTTGCCCAGGTGACGGCGCTTGGCATTGGCGGCATGATCGGCGGCGGCATTTTCGCAGTGCTGGGCCTCGCCATCGCCACCGCCGGTCATGCGGTGGCACTCACCATGGCGGCCGGCGGCGTCATCGCGCTCATCACCGGCCTCTCCTATGCCGGGCTCGGCCTTGCCTATCGCGGGGATGGCGGCAGCTTCACCTATATCGAAAAGGCCTTCGATGTCCCGGCGCTGGCCGGCGCCGCCGGCTGGCTGCTTGTCGTCGGCTATGTCGGCACGCTGGCGCTCTATGCGACGGCGTTCGGCGATTACGGCGCCAACCTGATCGGCGGCGGCGTGTCGCCCGGTCTGCTCATCGCGTTGGTGCTGGCCGGTTTTCTGGCTGTCAACCTGCTGGGTGCGCGGCTGTCGGGCAGCGTCGAACTTGGCGTTGTCGGCATCAAGCTGGCCATTCTTGCGGTGTTCGCAGCGGTCGCCCTTGTCGGCATCAAGGCGGCGCATTTCACACCCTTGTTCGACAAGGGCACGACCGCGCCGATCGCCGCGATCGCGCTGATATTCGTCGCCTATGAAGGGTTCGAGCTCATCCCCAACGCCATCGACGAAATGACCGACCCGGATCGCGACCTGCGCCGCGCCATCGTCATTGCCATCGTCATCACGGCGCTGCTCTATGTCGTGGTTGCTGTTGCGGCGCTCGGCAATCTCACCCCGTCGCAAATCCGGAATGATCAGGAATATGTCCTCGCCGTCGCCGCGCGGCCGACCTTGGGGCAGGCGGGGTTCATCATGATCGGCATCGCCGCGCTCTTGTCCACGGCTTCGGCGATCAACGCCACGCTGTTCGGCGCGGCCCGGCTGGCAATGGTCATGGCCCGCGAACACGCCCTGCCAAAGGTTTTTGCCCTGCAGGAACGCACCCGCCCGGTGCCCTGGGTGTCGCTGCTGGTGCTTACCGGGCTGTCGCTGGCCTTTGCGCTGCTGGCACCGCTGTCGGTGATCTCGGGCTTCGCCAGCGCCACCTTCCTGCTGATTTTTGCGGCGGTAAACGCCTCGGCGTGGCGGCTGGGGCCAAAAATCGGGCTGCACCGCCTGTTGCCGGCGCTGGGCACGCTGCTCGCCAGCGCGGCCTTCCTGGTCCTGCTCTGGCACGATTGGCAGCATGATCGCGCCAGCCTGTGGCTCCTTGTCGGCGTCTATGGTGCCGTCACGATGCTCGAGGCCGCGCTCAACTGGCGGCGAGGCCCGCGCAAGCGGAACGGCGCCACCGCATGATCCGGGCGGGTGCCGACTTGATACCCTAGCTGCGGTAATCCGCGTTGATGCTGATGTAGCCGTGGGTCAGATCGCAGGTCCACACGCGCGCCCGGCCATTGCCCAGCCCGAGGTCGACGCTGATTTCCACTTCGTCGCCGGCGAGATGCGCCGCCACCGGGGCTTCGTCATAACCGGGCACGACGGCGCCATGTTCGGCGACGAGCGTGGTGCCGAAACGGATGGCCAGCAGGTCCCGTTCGGCGCGCTCGCCGGCCTTGCCGACCGCCATTACCACCCGGCCCCAATTGGCGTCACCGCCGGCAATCGCCGTTTTCACCAGCGGTGAATTGGCGATGCTCATCGCCACGCGGTGTGCGGCGCGGTCGTCTTCGGCGCCCGCAACGGTGATGGCGATCAACTTGGTGGCGCCCTCGCCATCGCGCGCCACCAGGATCGCCAGTTGCCGGCACAGGTCGGCCAGCGCCGCGGCGAAGGCATCGGCGCCCGGGCTGTCCCAGCCGGTCAGTTCGGCATTGCCCGCGCCGCCGGTCGCAAAGGCCAGCACCGTGTCCGATGTCGAAGTGTCGCCATCGACGGTGATGCACGAAAATGTCCGCGCATTGGCGGCCGACAGCGCCGCCTGCAGCAACCCCGGCGCCACCGCCGCATCGGTGAAGATAAAGCCCAGCATCGTCGCCATGTCGGGCGCGATCATGCCCGATCCCTTGATGAATCCGGTCAACGTCACCCGCACATCGCCGATCATCGCGGTAACGCTTGCCGCCTTGGGGAAGGTGTCGGTGGTGCCGATGGCGATGGTCGCATCATGAAAGCTGGCGGTGCCGAGCGCCGCATGCGCCGCCGCCACGCCTGCCACGGCTTTGTCCAGCGGCAAGGGTACGCCGATGACGCCTGTGGAGGCCGAGAATATTTCGGCCACATCACAGCCCAGCAAGGCCGCCGCCGCCGCCCTCTGAGCCACTGCTGCCTCGCGGCCGTTCATGCCGGTAAAGGCATTGGAATTGCCGGCGTTGACCACCAGGCCGCGGGCGCGGCCGCCCGGCAGATGCGCCCGGCACAGCTCGACCTCGGGCGACGGGCAGCGCGATTGGGTCAATACGCCGGCAACCGCCGTGCCGACGGGCAGCGCCACCATCGTCACATCGGCGCGCGTCCAGGGCTTGTAGCGGGCGGTTGCGGTGCCGATGCGCACGCCGGCGATGGGTGCCAGATCAGGGAATGGCACGGCGAGGGGGGAGATGCTCATGCAGGCGTTATTGCCGAGGCGCCGCCGCCGAGTCGAGAGGTGCGGCGGCGACATTGCCTCGCCATTCCCAATGCCAAGGTTCAAACACATAGTTCACGAAACCAAAACGTGCCGCGTTTTGCACCAGCCAGCGATACACTGGGGATTGCACCATGGCACGGCGATTGCTGTCGTCGCTCGAATCGGGCCTGGATCCGGGTGCGGCACCGACATCCATGTCCATGGCCAGACCGGTGCGATGCGCCGAACACGCCGCCCGCACCACACCCTGGCAATTGCCTTCGATGGCACAGCGCAAGGCGTCGGCATCGGGATCACGATAGCCGGAGAATATGCGCAGCCAGCGGCCGCCTGCCTGCATGCCCGTCACCTGCTGTCGTGCTGTTGCGACCATCCGGCGATAGGCCGCCAGCGCCTCAGCGCGCAGTTGTATGGTCTTGCCGCCGAAGCTTTCTTCGGCGCGCGCGGTGGCGAGCGTGCTGGCCGGCGGCGGCGGCGGGCAATTGCCGCCGGCGACCTGCGCCACGAAGGGTCGCGCCGCTGTCCAAAGGCCATTCATGGCGGCAAAACTTTCGATATCTACGATTCCCGTCGGCGGCAGCGAATGCGCGACCTGCCACCGTGCCAGCGCCGCGGCAAAGCCTGGTGTCAACGGGCCGCAGCGGGTGCCGATTTCGGCGGCAATGCGGGGGGCATAGACCGCCCAGCCGGTCTCGGGCCGTCGAAATGGCGCGAATTCGAGCGTTTCCAGCGACGCGGCATTGGCGAGTGCCGCACCGGTCGAGCCCGTGTCGCAGCGGTCCGTCGCGTCAGCTTCGCCCGCTACCGCAGGAATCACGATTTGCGCTTTGGCTGGGCGCAGCGGGAGGCTTTCCAGGCCGGCCCTTGCTTCCCCGGCGCCCGAATCGACGACAGCCGCGATGCTGGCGGCAGGTACGCTTTGCGCCGTCTTGTCGCCAGATGGGCGAAAAATACCGATACACACAATTAAAGCGAGGATGATGGCCAGTGCCACGCGCATCGCTGCCTACCCTTCAACGTTAAACTATTTGGCGCCCTCCAAGGAACCGCGCCGGTCGTTCGATGCTTTAATGCCCGTCCAACGAAAAGGTGCCACACCATGTCGTCGTTTCCGTCGCTCGCCACTGTTGCTACCATTACCTCCCTAACCATCGCAACCGCCGCCCAGGCGGTGCAGCCGGTTCCGGCACCTGCCGGCAACGCAGCGACTGCCGAACCGGCCAAGCCCGCCGAAGCGTCCGCGCAGGCCGGTAACATGCCCGTTGCAACGGCCATCAACAGCCAGGATGCGGCATCCGCAAGGGACAAACCTGCGCTCCGCCGCCAGCTTATTCGCGCGCAGATACTGCTCGACAGGCGGCACTTTTCCCCCGGTACCATCGACGGGGTGGCCGGTTCCAACACGCGGCTGGCCGTGCGAGCATTTCAGGCGGCCGAGGGCCTGGCCGTGACCGGCCGGCTTGATCCTGAAAGTTACAAGAGGCTCGTCGCCGGCGATGATGCCGCCGCCGTTGCGACCTACACCATCACGAATGAAGATGTGGCTGGCCCTTTTGCCGATCCGGTCGAGCCCGGCGATTATGTGGCCATGGCCAGCCGCCCGAACATGACGTGGATGTCACCGCTCGAATCGCTCGCCGAACGTGCGCACATGGACGAACGGCTGCTGAAATCGTTCAACCCCGGCGTCGATTTTTCGGTCGCTGGCGTCACCATCCTGGTCGCCAACACGGCGCGTGCCAAGCTGGCCGACGTCGCCGCCATCACGATCGACAAGAGCCGCAACGAACTGATCGCCATGGACGCGACCGGCAAGGTGCTGGCAGTCTACCCGGCAACCGTCGGCAGCAGCGAGCGACCGGCGCCCAGTGGCAGTTGGGCTGTCCGAGCCGTTGCACCGGCGCCAAGCTATACCTTCGATACCGACCGGCTGACCTTCAAGGCCAAGGGACTGAAGAAGGACGAAAAGCTGACCATACAGCCGGGCCCCAACAATCCCGTCGGATCGACCTGGATCGATCTTACCAAGGATACCTATGGCATTCACGGCACGCCCCATCCCGAGGATATCGGCAAGACAGCCAGCCACGGCTGCGTGCGGCTGACCAACTGGGATGCGCATGAGCTGGCGCTGGCGGTGCACGCCGGTACAAAGGTGGTGTTCAACGGCCGCGCCAGCAGCTAGGAACCCAGCCGCGGGCGCCCGCTTTACTGAGGGGCAACTGGATGACGCCGATTGACTTGTCCGTCCTCTACCCCTATGCGCAGCCTCTTGAATTTCGGGCGGTGTCGTCCGCCCAGCCCACAGGATTTCACCATGAAGCGTACCTATCAGCCATCGAAGCTCGTTCGCGCCCGTCGCCACGGCTTTCGCCATCGCATGGCCACTCCGGGCGGTCGCAAGATCATCAATGCCCGCCGCGCCCAGGGTCGCAAGAAGCTTTCCGCCTGAACCGGTGTTGCCCGCGACCATAAGGTTGCGGCGTGATTACCTCGCCGCCAACAAGGGCAGGCGGGTGGTGATGCCGGG
>JBBQPR010000084.1:0-12082 GCA_038217075.1 Sphingomonadales bacterium | reverse complement strand
GGCGAAGCTATTTGGCATCATCCTGCGTATCTTGGTCGAACGAGGCGAGGCCGAGGATGTTTTGCAGGAAGTTTTCGTGACGATTTGGCGCAAGGCGGCGGAGTTTGATCCGACGCGCGCCAGCCCTGTCACCTGGGCGGCAACCATCGCGCGCAACCGCGCCATCGACCGTTTGCGCGCCCGCGGCAGCCGCCCGATGGCATCGGTGGAGGAAGCCGATGCCGTGCCCGACCATGGCCCGGCGGCCGATGCGTTGATCGATACCGATCGCAATGCCCAGCGGTTGCAGGCCGCGTTGCAAACGCTGGACCCGCGCCATGCAGCGATCATTCGCGGCTGTTATTTCGAAGGCGCCACCTATGAAGCGCTGGCGGCGCGTGAGGGCGTGCCGGTGGGCACGTTGAAAAGCTGGGTGCGGCGCGGACTGGTTCGGATGAAGACCGATCTTGCGGGGTCGATCGCATGACGGACCGTGATGACATGACTGGCCCGGAAGCCGCGATGAGCAGCGACGAGATGCTGGCGATGGATTTCGCCATCGGTGCGCTGGAACGGCATGATCGCCGCGCGGTGGAATTGCGGTTGCGCTCCGATCCGGGGTTCCGGGCGCTGGTGGAGGATTGGCAGGCGCAATTGTCGCCGCTGGATGCCGAAACGGCGCCCCATGCGCCGCCGCCGACGGTGTGGGCGGCGATTGCCGCCGATATTGCGCCGGTGCGTGCTGCGGTGCCGGTGGCGGCGGCCCGGCCCGGCCTGTGGAACAGCCTGATGCTGTGGCGCGGCGTGGCGTTTGCCGGCGTGGCGGCTGCGGCCATCGCGCTGGTGCCGACCGCACCGCCGGCATTGCCCGTCGCCATTGCGCCCAGCGCGCCTGTTGCGCCGGGCGCGCCGGCAAAGCTGCTGGCTGCGGCCATGGCAGGCTCGGATGGCACGCCGCTGCTGTCGGCCACCTATGATCCCCTGCGTGGTGCGGTGGTGCTGACCCCGGCGACCAAGCGCGATGACGCGGGCAAATCGGCCGAACTTTGGGTGATCCAGGGTGAGAATCCGCCCCGGTCGCTTGGTGTCATCGATATCCAGGGGCCCAATGAGCATGTCATCCCGGCGGACCGGCTGAAGGGCCTTGCGGCGGGCGATACGCTGGCGATTTCGATCGAGCCGAATGGCGGCTCGCCAACCGGCCAGCCGACCGGGCCGGTGGTGGCGACAGGCAAGCTCACCGAGATATAGAGTACTGTTCAAATTGGAGGAAGCGGCTGCGTCCTGATGCGCCGTGCGCCGGCTGCGCGCGTCTATCCAACGACATGCGGCAATTCGCGCAGCCTTGATCATGCATCCTGGAAGGGGGCTGCGGCGTATCCTTACCTGTCCAACCGGACCCATATAATCAGTAAGAGGATGCGTTTATGCCGAATTTGAAGACAACCCTGCGCGCAACGCTGGCCGCCGCCGCACTTGCCGGGGTCGCCCTTGCGCCGGCCGCCGCCAAGATGGCCGAAAAGACCGTGATGGTCGGCGGTGCAGCCATGTACCCGAGCAAGAACATCATCCAGAACGCCGTCAATTCAAAGGATCACACCACGCTGGTGGCGGCGGTGAAGGCGGCGGACCTCGTCGACACCCTGTCCAGTGCCGGCCCGTTCACGGTGTTCGCGCCGACCAATGCCGCCTTTGACAAATTGCCGGCCGGCACGGTCGAAACGCTGCTGAAGCCCGAGAACAAGGCCCAGCTTTCGGCCATCCTCACCTATCATGTCGTTGCCGGCAAGGTGAACGCCAAGGACGTGCTCGCAGCGATCAACGCCGGCGGCGGCAAGGCGACGTTGAAGACCGTGCAGGGCGAGGCGCTGACCGCGTCGCTGGACGGTGGCAAGGTCGTCATCACCGATGCCAAGGGCGGCAAGGCGGTTGTCACCACCGCCGATGTCAACCAGTCGAACGGCGTCATCCATGTCGTCGATGCGGTGCTGTTGCCGTAAGTTTTTCGCGGTTGCGTAGCGAAACGGGCGGGCCTTGCGGCCCGCCCGTTTTTCGTTTGGCGATGTTGCCGCGTTCAGGCTGCGGCTTCGACCCTGTGCAGGGCGCACTGCCCCCAGATTTCGCTGAGCGCCTTTACCAGCCGATCGATATCATCGTCTGAATGGACAGGACTAGGCGTGATTCGCAGCCGTTCAGTGCCCACGGGCACGGTCGGGTAATTGATCGGCTGCACATAGATGCCATGGTTATCCATCAGCCAGTCGCTGATCATCTTGGCCTTTTTGGCGTCGCCGACCATGACCGGGATGATGTGGCTGGGATTGTCGAGTTGCGGGATGCCCATGCCGCGCAGCGCGGCGCGGACCTTGGCAACGCGTTCCTGCTGGCGCTTGCGCTCGAACGGCGAGGCCTTCAGGTGGCGGACGCTGGCCAACGCGCCGGCGGCGATAGCAGGCGGCAACGCCGTGGTGAAGATGAAGCCCGAGGCAAAGCTGCGGACGAAATCACACATGGCCTTTGATCCGGCGATATAACCGCCGACAACGCCGAATGCCTTGGCAAGCGTGCCTTCGATCACGGTCAACCGGTCCATCAGCCCTTCGCGTTCGGCAACGCCGCCGCCGCGCGGGCCATACATGCCAACGGCATGGACTTCGTCGATATAGGTCATGGCGCCATGCTTTTCGGCGACTTCGATGATTTCCTTGATGGGGGCGATGTCGCCGTCCATCGAATATACGCTTTCAAAGGCGACCAGCTTGGGCCGGCCCGGTTCGATGCCGGCGAGCAAGCGGTCGAGATCCTCTACATCGTTGTGCTTGAATTTCAGGCATTCGGCGCGGCTGTGGCGGATGCCCTCGATCATCGAAGCGTGGTTCAGCGCGTCCGACAGCACGACGCAATTGGGCAGTTTTGCCGCCAGCGTGCCCAGTGCCGCCCAGTTCGAGACATAGCCCGAGGTAAACAGCAGCGCGTCTTCCTTGCCGTGCAGGTCGGCAAGTTCGATTTCGAGCTGGCGATGGGCGTGCATGGTGCCCGAAATGTTGCGGGTGCCGCCGGCACCGGCGCCGGAGCGATCCAGTTCGGCGTGCATCGCGTCGATGACATCGGGGTGCTGGCCCATGCCGAGATAATCATTGGAGCACCAGACCGTGACTTCCTGGGTTTCGCCGGCTTCGGTGAAACGCGTGGCGCGCGGGTATTGGCCCTTCTGCCGTTGCAGTTCGGCAAAGACGCGGTAATTGCCGCGTTCTTTCAGGCCATCGAGTGCGGCCTGGAAATGGGCTTCATAATCCATCTTGGTCTCCCGAACGCTCATTGCCCCGCGCCTTTGTACGGTACAAGCGTCTTTCCTTGTCGAATGATTAGCGGTTCGGCCCCCCGCGGGTCAAACTCTGGTTTGCATTTTTTCTGGTTTGTCAGGTCCTTCATGGCCCAGCGGAACAAGCTGGTATCCTGCCACGGCACAACCAGAAAGCCGTGTTCGATGAAGGCAAGCAGGACGAGTGCGAACGCCAGGGCGTAGCAGGTGGCAAGGCCACCTTCGGCTGCAAGCGCCGCAGCGCCGAGCCAGGCGGCGGCGGCGGCGATGATTGCTATGCTGATGGCAAAGACGAGCCGCGGCGGTCGGATGCGGAAATAGCTGGCGAGATAGCGCATATGCTCCGGCATCATTTCGGTCGACAGATGGGGCACGCCGGCGAAAATATTGAACTTTGCCGACAGGCGCATGACGAACAGCAACACGAAGGTGAGCGTGGCGGTCTGGTTGGGCGCGCCCCAGGTGGTGGCGGCGATAACGAGCACGGTTGCGAACATGGCGACCTCATGGTGGATGAGTGTGGCCGTCGCGAGGCGAAAACGTTGCCAACCTGTGACCCCGGCGGGGCATTCGGAGCGGTTGGGGCCCGTGACAAAGCCCATCAGGAAGCTGAGTTCGTGCCAGCCCCACAGCACCAGCGCACAGGCAAAGGCGGCATAGGCGGCGGCGCTGCCGGTCATCGGCGCTGTCATGATGATGCCGCCCATGGCAAAGCCGCTGGCCACCGTCGCCCCGACGATGCTGGCCGGCCAGGTCCGGCTGGGCAGCCGGTCCAGCCACAGCACGAAGCCGGTGGCAAAGAACCACAGCAGCGTCGCGAACAGCAGGGGAAGGGCGAGTTCGGACACTATGCTACCAGGCGGGCTGCAGCCGGGTGGTGGCGGGCAGGTCGTGGCGGATGACCGGGTGGGTATAAAGCCGCAGGAAGGTGGCGGCGGCGGCGATGGTCAGGCCGAAACGCCTGATGCCGCCGATCACGCCGCCCTGCGCCCGCGCCGAATCGATGCCGGCCGAAATGCCGCGCATGGTTTCCAGCAGCGCCCGGAATTTCGGCGCATCGGTATCGAGTTGCAGCGGGAATACCTGGCCGGTGATCTGGTTGGTGATGGAAAACACTTTGAAGCCATATTCGGTGGGGTCGATTCCAAATGCTTCGTACAGCGCCGGGCGGTTGTGGTCACGGACATACATCGTCGCATAGACGGCGACGAGGAAGAAGCGGATCCACAGCTTGTTGAGGCCGGTGAGCAGCGCCGGGTCCGATCGCATCAGCAGGGCAAACGCCTCGCCATGGCGGAATTCATCGTTGCACCATTCCTCGAACCATTTGAAAATCGGGTGGAACCGCTTGTCCGGGTGGCGTTCGAGGTGGCGGTGGATGGTGATGTACCGCGCATAACCGATCTTTTCAGACAGATAGGTCGCGTAATAGATGAATTTCGGGCGGAAATAGGTGTATTTCTTGGTCTTGGTGAGGAAGCCGAGATCGATGCCGATGCCGGCGTCCTTCAGGCTGTCGTTGATAAAGCCGGCGTGGCGGGATTCGTCGCGGGCCATCAGCCGGAACAGCGCCTTGGCATCGGGGTTGGTCACCCGCTTGGCGATTTCGGCGTAAAGGATGCAGCCGGAAAATTCCGATGTCATCGATGACACCAGGAAATCGGTGAATTCGACGCGCAGTTCGGGTGGCAGATTTTCGATGACGCCGTCGAATTCCTCGGTGCGCTTGAAATGCCGTTTGTTGGGGTCTGCGGCCATTTCGGCGATCAGCGCATCCCATTCGGAGCGCACGCCGGACACGTCGATACGGTCCATCGCGGCGAAATCGGTGGTGTAGAATCGCGGCGACAGGACGGTATCCTGTGTGGCGATGGCCATCGCATCGTCTCTGGTGAGCGGCGCATCGGCCGCCCTGATGTTCAATGCCGGCGCGTTCATCGCGGCTTCTCCGAGCTGAAGGTGATTTCGTAGAGTTCGGTCAGATCGAGCATGGCGCGCAATTTCGTCCACCATTGCGCCACCAGACCGGCGCGCGACACCGTGGCGCGGCGACGCAGGCGGATCGATTCGCCGAACGGCAGCCGCACCGGCGCGCCATGCACCCGCACCTGGTCACCGGGGCCGATTTCGACATTGTCGTCGAGCTCGACATGGGCGTGCAGCGCATCGGCGGTGTGTTCCACCGCGATGGTGCAGCCGGTTTCCCAACTTTGGCGGGCGAACAGGTGGGTCATGCCGGGCCGGCCCCCTTTGGTGCGGCCGCGGCAGTTGTTGGCGGTCGGTTTGCATCGGGTGCGACGGACGTGTTGGTGTCGGGCCGGGCCGGGCCGGCGAGCGCGGCGGCGGCTTCGGCATTCTCGACGATATGGGTGCCGGGCACCAGCAACTGGGCAAAGGCGGCACGGTTGGTGTGGCCAAAGCTGCCGAGTTCGAGGATGCGGCCGGTTTCGCCGTCGCGCAGGGTCAGCGCGCCATCGGCCCATTGCGTTACCGTGACGGCGCCGTTGCGCGGTGCTTCGTTGAGCCTGCGTTCGCGCATCAGCCCACGCATGACGCCGCGGATGAAGCCGCTGTTGGATCCAGGTTCCAGCACCAGCGCAATTTTGCCGGTTTTGGCGTCGGTGGCAACCAGCGCGCCATCGGCGCGATCGGCAAAGCGGAAATCGCGGCTGGTGACCATGGCGACATGATCGAGGGCGCGTTCCTGCGGCGCGGTCGCCCGCGCCGGCAGCACGCCGAGCCGCACGCCGAACACCACGACCGTAGTCATGACGATCATCCCGCCGGCGGCCCAGAGCACCCAGGGCGGGAATTTTTCGTCGTGGAAATCGCTCATGCCGGGACCCCCATGGCGGGGGCTTCGGCGGCGGTGGCGGCCGCAGCGGCGAGCGGGCGATGCCGGCCGGGATCGGCCTTGGCGAGCGTTGCCGCAAGCACAGGCGCAAAGCTGTTGGGCACCGAGCGCAACATGGGTTGCAGATCGCCGACCTGCCAGGGTCGGACGTGTGGCCACATCTGCAGCCAGCCGAGCGGGAAGCGGCCGTGCAGTTTCAGCGCGACATCGGCATGGCCTGCGCCGGCCGGTTTCAGATCGGCGCTTTCGATGAGTTTGAGCGGCAGGTTTATGCATTTGGGCAGGGCGACGCCAAAGCGCATGACGATGCGTTTGTCCGTTAGCGTGTAGACGGTGGTGCGCGATTGGGCGACGGCGAGCGCCGCAAGGATGCCAAGCCCGAGAAATGCTACCAGCAGCGTGATGGCGGCGCCCTTCAGGCCGGTGCCGCCGGCGATGAACGCCGACAGAAAGGCGATGGCGAACCAGATCGCGACGAGCCTGGTATGGAACACGCCGCGCGCCAGCGAGCGCCAATCGGGCGAACCCTGCCAGACGATCGATTCGCCCTTGGGCAGGAAGCCCGGCAGGCCTTTTACGGGTTCGTTGTCATATTCGATGGTCACAGCAGCGGCTCCGAACGGGCGGGTGTTGCCCAAAGATAGCCGGCCCCGAAATAGGCCTGAATCTTTTCTTCTTCCAGCAGGGTGATTTGCGTAGGGCTGGCCAGCGTCGGCGCCGCGGCAAACTGCCCGCCGGTCACCGCATCGCAGTGGACGCGGCGGCGTGAGACTTCGGCCATCGGCATCGGCAGCAGGACCGTGCCGCCAGCGGACAGCGCCACTTCGAGATAGCGGATGACATGTTCACTGCGATCGACCCACAGATCCTTGACGGTGCCGGCGATGACATTGTCGAGCCCGGTAACCGGTAGCCCGCGCGGATCGACATCGCGGCCTTCGACGGTGATGTGCTCGGCGACGTGCATGGGGACGATGCGCGGTTGCCCGAACATGTCGAAATCCGGGCGGTCGGCGCGCTGCGCATAGGCGGCGGGGCCCAGGCCGGAAGACAGAAGATCACCCGTCGGTTCCAGCGGAGTGCCCGAATGGCGGCGCGGCCGGGCATTTTCGGGCAAGGCGTCGCGGCGGCCATCGGGCACGGTGGCGGTGCCAAGGCCGTGCGGCAGCTGGAATGTCTTGGGCGCGCTGAAATCCAGCCGGGCGATATCGGCGCCGATTTCGCCGGTGATGTCATGTTCCAGCGGATAGCCTTCGCGGCGGCTTTCGCGGTTCAGATACCAGACCAGGCAGAGGAAGAAGCCGAAGAACAGATAGAAGGTGAGTTCAGCGACATCGAGACCCCCGACGATGATGACGTTATTCATGATATTTTCCCTCTCATGTTGGGGATTCGTTGAGGCCGAAACGGGCGCGATGGGCGAGCTCCGGGGTCCGCCGCGCCAGCGGGCCCAGGGCAATGAGCGTTGCGAACAATAGCGCGATTTCGATGTGCCAGACAAAGCTGTAACCGCTCGCCGGATCGACAAAGCCGGCGCCGAGCCGGCCCGACATGGCGAGTGCGCCAAAGCCATCGCGCAGTGCGCCGGAAAACAGGATGGCGACGCCGGCAGCCGTGGCCTGCACCGCGCCCCAGGCGCCCAGCGCCAGGCCGGACTTGCCATCGCTGGCGAGCGCCATGGCGGCGACCAGCGTGCCAACCGCGAACAGACCGCCGCCAAGCCCGATGCCGGCGGCGCCGATAGCCAGCATGGGGGCCGAATGCAGCGGTGCGGACAGGACGACGATGGCAAAGGCGACGATGCCCGACAGCACGCCAAAGCTTGCCATGCGGTGCGGTTCCGCGCCGTTATCAAGGGCGCGCGCAGCCCAGGCGAAGCCGGCGATCATGCCCGCCGACCATAGCGCCGATAACAAGGTGGTCTGGCCGACGTTGAGGCCTAGGACATGGCCGCCATAGGGTTCGAGCAAAATATCCTGCATGCCGAAACCGGCGGCGCCCAGCGCCAGCGATACCAGCAGCCGGCGGGTGCGGCCTATGGCGATGAATTCCGACCAGCAGGCGGCAAAATCCATGGCATCGGGTGCCGGGGCGACGCCGCCGGGCAGCCGTGCCTCCTGTTTCCACAGCGCGATGATGTTGAGGATGGCGGTGACGACGGCGGTGCCCTGGATGACGCCGACCAGCCGGTTGGGCTCGAAATCGCCAAGGATGCGGCCAAAGACCAGCGAGGCGCAGAACATGCCGACGAGCAGCATGACATAGAGCAGCGCCACGACGCGCGGGCGCTTTTCCTCCGGCGCCAGATCGGTGGCGAGCGCGAGGCCGGCGGTTTGCGCGGTTGCCATGCCGGCACCGATGAGCAGAAAGGCAAAACAGGCGCCGGCTATGCCGACGCCGGCGCCGCCGAGCCGGCCCTGCCCGGTCATCAGCAGCAGCGCGAACGGCATGATGGCGAGGCCACCGAACTGCAGCAGCGTGCCGAACCAGATATAGGGCACGCGTTTCCAGCCCAGGATCGAGGCGTGGTTATCGGATTTATGGCCGATCAGCGCCCGCGCCGGGGCGAACAGCAGCGGCAGCGCGACCATGGCGGCGACCAGCGTGGCCGACACGTGCAGTTCGACGATCATGATGCGGTTGAGCGTGAAGTTGAGCAGCACGAACGACAGCCCGATCGACACCTGGAACAGTGACAGGCGCAGCAGGCGGGCCAGCGGCAATTCCGTCGTCGCGGCATCGGCAAAGGGCAGGAATTGCGTTCCCACCTTCAGCCACAGGCCGGCGCCCTTTTGAGGCAGACGCAGGGTCATGCCGTCAGCACCTCCTGCGCGTGGCTGATGTAGAAACCGCGCGACACACGCTGGTCACGGCCGATGCGGGCGGCCGGCATGGCGCGGGCGAGGCGAGCGCGCAGATCGGCCTGGCCGACCGGGATGATGGTCGGCGAGCGATCGGATTTGGGGAACACCCGCCCGATGGCCCGGGCGGTCCGCAGCAGAGGCGTGCCGGGGGCGGAGGTGAAGATAAGGCTGTGGCGGGCGCGGGCGGCGAGGCCGGCGGCGGCGCTGGTGATCTGTTCGGCGCCATAATGGATGAGCACGTCCATCGAGACGATATGATCGAAATCGCCTAGCCGCGGATCGAGCATGTCGCCGGACAGGAAGCTGAGCCGGCCATGCAAATCGCGGGGCGCGCGCTCCACGGCGATGGAGATGAGTTGCGGCGACACATCGATGCCGACCACCGTCGCACCACGCCGGGCGCATTCGACGGCCAGCGCCCCGGTGCCGCAACCGGCATCGAGGATGCGGCGGCCGGTCAGATCCTGCGGCAGCCACGCTAGCAAAGTGTTGCGCATTTCGTCCCGACCGGCGCGGACGGTGGCGCGGATTTTCGATACCGGCGCGTCGCTGGTCAGGGCCGCCCAGGCATCAAAGGCAGTACGGTCGAAATAATCCTCCAGCCGGACGCGCGTGGCGTCCCAGCCGTGGACAGCCGGTGTGGTTACGGTCGAGGCGGACGCTTCGCTCATTCAAACCCCAGGAATTCGAAGATGTCGCGATCCTTCATCGGGTTGGCTTCGAGCGGGCGGGTGCCGGCCCAGAGCAACGCGGCGAGACGCTTGTATTCGTTGCACACGGCTTCGATCTCGGGGGTCGAATCCATTTCAAAGATGGTGCATTTTTTCAGCCGCGAGCGGCGGATGGCGTCCAGATCGGGGAAATGCGCCAGGGTTTCGAGCCCGGTGGCGCCGCAGAACCGATCGATTTCATCAGTGGCGGCGGAACGGTTGGCGATGACGCCGGCCATGCGCACGTCATAGTTTTTCGACTTGGCCTTGATGGCGGCAACGATGCGGTTCATCGCGAAGATGCTGTCGAAATCATTGGCGGCGACGACCAGCGCGCGATCGGCGTGCTGGAGCGGCGCTGCAAAGCCGCCGCAGACCACATCGCCGAGCACGTCGAAGATCACGACATCGGTTTCTTCGAGCAAATGGTGCTGTTTCAGCAGCTTGACCGTCTGGCCGACGACATAGCCGCCGCAGCCGGTGCCGGCCGGCGGGCCACCGGCTTCGACGCACATGACGCCGTTATAGCCTTCGAACATATAATCTTCGGGGCGCAGTTCCTCATGGTGGAACTCCACCGTTTCGAGCACGTCGATGACGGTGGGCATCAGTTTCTTGGTCAGCGTGAAGGTGCTGTCGTGCTTGGGGTCACAGCCGATCTGCAGAACCCGCTTGCCGAGCAGCGAGAAAGCCGCCGACAGGTTGGACGAGGTGGTCGATTTGCCGATGCCGCCCTTCCCGTAAACGGCGAACACCTTGGCGTTGCCGATCTTCATGCTGGGATCGAGCTTCACCTGCAGGCTGCCTTCGCCATCGGGCGGGGAAGCAGGGCGGTCGAGATCAAGAAGTGACATATTTTGTTCCTCAGGCCGCTTGTTGAGTGCCATTGGAAACGCCTTCCAGCGCGTCCTCGATGGCGTCGGTCGCCGCGTGCAGCGCCGCGAGAGTCGCGGCATCGGGTGACCAATAGTTACGCTCCGATGCCTCGATCAGCCGGTTGGCGACCTTGGCAGCGGCGCGGGGGTTCAATTCGGCGATGCGGGTGCGCATGGCCTCGTCGAGCACATAGGTTTCGGTGATGCGCTGATAGACCCAGGCATCGACTTCGCCCGTGGTGGCGGACCAGCCCATGGTGGTTGTGACGGCGGCTTCGACTTGGCGGACGCCTTCGTAACCGTGGCGCAGCAGGCCTTCGGTCCACACCGGGTTGAGGATGCGGGTGCGGGTTTCAAGCGCCACCTGTTCCTGCAGCGAGCGGACCTTGCCGGCGCCTTGCGTCTGGTCGCCGATATAGACCGGGGCGGCTTCGCCCTTGGCGCGGGTGATGGCGCGGCTGATCCCGCCCAGCGCATCGACATATTGATCGATGCTGGTGATGCCGAGTTCGACGCTTTCAAGGTTCTGATAGGCGCAATCGACGGTTTTCAGCGCCGATGCGAGCAGCGCGGCCTGGCGTACCGGTTCGCCCTTGACGCCATAGGCATAGCCTTTTTGGCGTTCGAAGCTGTCGGCGAGCTCGTTGGGGTCGGTCCAGCCGCTGCTGTCGATGAGCAAATTGACGTTGGCGCCATAGGCCCCTTGCGCGTTCGAATAGACGCGCAGCGCTGCGGTTTCGAGATCGCAGCCATGTTCGCCGGCATGGGCGAGGCTGTTCTTGCGGATGAAGTTGAGCGTCGTCGGTTCGTCCGCCTGCGCCGCCAGCAGCGCGGCTTCGGCAAGCATGCGGGTTTGCAGCGGCAGCAGGTCGCGGAACACGCCCGACAGGGTGACGATGACATCGATGCGCGGCCGGCCGAGTTCTTCCAACGAGATGAGTTCAGCGCCGGCGAGGCGGTTGTAGCTGTCGAAGCGTGGGCGCGCGCCGATCAGCGCCAGCGCCTGCGACAGTTGCGCGCCTTCGGATTTCAGATTGTCGGTGCCCCACAGCACCATGGCGATGGTTTCGGGGATATGCCCGCTGTCGGCGAGGCTGCGTTCGATGAGCTTTTGCGCCTGGGCCGCGCCATCGCGCACGGCAAAGGCCGATGGCAGCCGGAACGGATCGAAACCATGGATGTTGCGGCCGGTCGGCAGGATTTCGGGCGTGCGCAGCAGGTCGCCGCCGGTGACCGGGCGGATATAGCCGCCGCCGAGCGCGTGGACGAGGCCATCGAGTTCGTGGTTGGTCGCCAGCGCGGCGTCGAGCGCGGCGAGATGCTTGAGCAGCGGCGTATCGATGCGGGCGGTGCCGGCGACAATGGCTTCGATGGTGGCGCGCGGCACGGTTTCACCCTGCGCCATGGCGGTGGCGGCGAGCATGTCGATGCGTTCGGCGGGCGTTGCGGCCTGGCCGGCGATGTGCAGGCCCTGCGGG
>JBBQPR010000083.1:0-12409 GCA_038217075.1 Sphingomonadales bacterium | reverse complement strand
GCTGCGCAACAAAACGCTGCAGCATGGCGCGCAGTTCGGCGACATGGCCGGGTTCGTCGGTGAAGCTTTGCAGGCTCATTCGCCGGTCAGCCGGGGTGTGCGCTTTTCGCGGACGGCGGCGACCGCTTCGGCGCGGTCCTTGGCCATGTTGCTGAGCGTTTCATAGGGGATGGAGGCGTCCATCAATTGCTGCACGAGCACGCGCAGCGGCTGGTTGGTGACGACTTTGGTCCAGCGCACGGCGTGTTTGGGGCTGGCCTGGAGCTTCGTCACCATTTCGGCGACCTTGGCATCCAGATCGGCGGTAGGGACGGCGTAGTTGATGAGGCCCATGGCGGCGGCGCGGGGGGCCTTGATGAGATCGCCGGTCATCAGGAATTCTTTGGCGCGGGCATAGCCGATCAGTTGCGGCCAGATGACGGCGCCACCATCGCCGGCCACCAGCCCGACCTTGACGTGCGGATCGCCGATGACGGCGTTTTCATCGGCGATGATGATGTCGCAAAGCAGCGCGATGGTGGCGCCAAGCCCGGCGGCGGCGCCGTTCATGCGACAGATGACCGGTTTTTCGATGTCGAGCAGGCTGGTGACGATGCGTTTGGCGTCCCAGCCGATGTCGCGGAAGCGTTCCGGGTGCTCGATCTGTTCGGCGAACCAGTCGAAATCGCCACCGGCGCAAAAGGCGCGGCCGGCACCGGTGAGAATGATGATGTCGCTGCCCTTGTCCTGCTGCAGATCGGTGAACACCCGCGCCAGTTCATCGTGCATGCGTTCATCGACACCGTTGACCGGGTTGTTGCCGGTGATCGTCGCGGTCAACACCCGGGCGTTGGCGCCGGTGCCGCGGGTGAAGGTGAAGCGTTGATAGTCGTCGAGTGGCATGGTGATCTCCCCGCACCAAGGTGGCCGAGGCGGCGCGCGAGGTCCACTGGTGAAAGGCGCGGGATGACGCGGGCGTTGCGTTGGGGGTTTCCTTTGCGGCGTCGCCCCGGCATTTGGGGGAAATGGACAGCCTGCCGCTTTTTCTGACGATCCGTGGCCGCGAGGTCATCGTGCTGGGCGATGGCGAGGCGGCGGCGGCCAAGGCGCGGCTGGTGGTGGCGGCCGGCGGGATCGTGTGCGGGGAGGATGCGCCGGCGGCGGTGCTGGCTTTTGTCGGGATCGACGATGAGGCCGAAGCCCTGGCGGCGGCGGCGCGATTGCGGGCGCGCGGGTTGCTGGTGAATGTCGTCGACCGGCCGGCGGCGAGCGATTTCCTGATGGGAGCGATCATCGACCGGTCGCCGGTGTTGGTGGCGGTATCAACCGGCGGCGCGACGGCCAGCCTGTCCCGAGCGTTGCGCGGCCGGCTGGAGGCACTGTTGCCGGCGTCGTTGGGGGCGCTGGCGCGGGCGATAGGGGCAGCGCGCGGGGCCGCATCGGCAGCGCATCCGACCGTGGCGGACCGGCGGCGGCTGTGGGAACGGGCGCTGGCCGAAGGTGGCGCGCTGGACCCGTTGCGGCCGGTCGATGATGCGGATGCGGTGGTGGCGGCGGCGATTGCGGGCAGCTCGGCTGCGACCGGCGAGGTGCGGGTGGTGCGGGTTACCAGCGCCGATCCGGGCGAATTGACGCTGAACGAACTGGCGCTGCTTGGGCGCTGCGATGCGCTGGTGATCGAAGGCGATGTGCCGGCGGCGGTGATCGACCGGGCACGGCGCGATGCGGTGCGGCCGGCGGTGCTGGCCGATGCGCCGGCGGATGGGCTGACGGTGGTGCTGCGCTTGGCGAAACTGTCGAAGGATCAGGCCAGCAGTTCGGTATCCCAGTAGAGATAGTCCCGCCAGGTCGCGTGCAGGTAATGCGGCGGGAAGGCGCGGCCGTTTTCCTGCAAATGGTGAGTGCTCGGCTGGAACGGCCGCTGGCGCAGCGCCATATGGGCTTCGGCCGGGGTGCGGCCGCCTTTTTTGAGGTTGCACGGCGCGCAAGCGGTGGTGACATTTTCCCAGGTCGTGCGGCCGCCATAGGCGCGTGGCACGACATGATCGAAGGTGAGATCGGATGGCGTCCCGCAATATTGGCAGGCGAAGCGATCGCGCAGGAACAGGTTGAACCGGGTGAAGGCCGGGTGGCTGGCGGGCCGCACATATTGGCGCAGCGCGATCACCGAGGGGATCTTCATTTCGAACGAGGGCGAATGGATCACCCGATCATATTCGGCGATGATGTCGACGCGTTCGAGGAACGCCGCCTTGATCGCCGTCTGCCATGGCCACAGCGACAGCGGATAATAGGACAAAGGCGTATAGTCGGCGTTGAGGACGAGCGCGGGGCACGCATCCGGCGGCGACAGGACGTTGGGGTGATACATAAGTACGCCCGCTCCCTTGGCGCGGAGCCGACCGTCCCCACCACTGGCCCTGTCGCACAGGCGCTTGTCCTTTTGGGAGGAATCCCCGTTGGAGTTCGCGTCCAGGGCCGCTTGGGGGCGACTGCTTCCGTGGTTTGTCGCTATCTACAACAGATCGTGTGTCAGGCAAATGACAATACTGGATTTAGTTACCAGATCGCGCGAAACTATCGGTCGATGGGCGAAAATTCTGCTTCGCGTGGCGAATATGTGACGCGGTTTGCGCCGTCGCCGACCGGCTTGCTGCATCTGGGCAACGCGTTTTCCGCCGTGGCCGGCTGGCAGCGGGCGCGCAATGCCGGTGGCCGGTTCCTGTTGCGCATCGAGGATATCGACAGCACCCGCTGCCGGCCCGAGCATGAGGCGGGCATTTTGGCGGACCTGGCCTGGCTGGGGCTGTATTGGGACGGGCCGGTGTGGCGCCAGTCCGATCGCCTTGCCGTCTATGCCGACGCCATTGCGCGGCTGGCGGCGATGGGGCTGGAATATCCGTGTTTCTGCACGCGCGCCGATATCGCGGCGGCAGCAACCGCGCCACATGGGGCTGCGGGACCGGTGTATCCTGGCACCTGTCGCCACCTTGATGCCGACACCCGGGCGCGGCGCATGGCAGCGGAGCCCTTTGCATGGCGGCTGGATGTGGCGGCGGCGCTGGCGCGCACCGGGCCCTTGTGGTGGCACGATGCAGTGGCGGGCGATGTGCGGGCGACGCCCGAGGCAGCGGGCGATGTGGTGGTCGGGCGCAAGGAAATCGGCGCCAGCTATCATCTGGCGGTGGTCATCGATGATGCGGCGCAGGGGGTGACCGAAGTGGTGCGCGGCGCCGACCTGTTCGAGGCGACGCATGTGCAGCGATTGCTGCAGGCGTTGCTGGAGCTGCCGGTGCCGCGCTATTTTCACCACCGGCTGCTGCTGGACGCGGATGGCAAACGGCTGGCCAAGCGCGATGGCGGGGCGACATTGCGGGCGTTGCGGCAATCCGGGATCGACCCGGCGATGTTGCGCGCCTATCTTGGGCGTATGGCCCGGCCGGGCGATGCGACGCCATGGCCGGTTGGCGCACCGCCATTGCCACCCCATCTGTAACGACACTCCCGCGTTCGGGAGCAAGGAGAGCCGACAATGCAGGCGATGCTCATTATCTTCATGGTTATCGCCGCGTTGCTGACGCTGGGCGTTCTGGCGCGCGGCATCATCATCATGGCGCGCGGCAAGGACATCACCGGCAAACAGTCCAACAAGATGATGAGTTATCGCGTGGCATTTCAGTTTCTTGCCATCGTTTTCATCGTCATCCTGTTTCTGCTGAACCGCCCGGCATAGGGGTTGCCCAGATGGTGAAGCTGAATCGCATCTACACCCGCACCGGGGACGATGGCTCTACCGGGCTCGTCGATGGATCGCGCCGATCAAAGGCCGACGCGTTGTTGCAGGTGGTCGGCAGCGTCGATGAGGCCAATGCCGCCATCGGCATCGCCCGGTTGACCGCGTCGCCGGCGACCGCGCGGGCGCTGGGGCGGGTGCAGAATGACCTGTTCGATCTTGGCGCCGACCTCGCAACGCCGGCAGGTATCGCCGGCGCACTGCGCATCGTGGCGCCGCAGGTCGGCTGGCTGGAGACGCAGATCGATGCCGCCACCGCGGTATTGCCGCCGCTGACATCCTTCATCCTGCCGGCCGGCACCCCGGCGGCGGCGGCGCTGCACCTGGCGCGCACCATCACCCGCCGGGCCGAGCGGGATGGTGTGGCGGCCGTCGCGGCGGGGGAGGCGCTGGGCCTGGAGGCGATGCGCTATCTGAACAGGTTATCGGATTATCTGTTCGTTCTGGCGCGGGTGGAAAATACCGCGGCGGGCGATGTGCTATGGGAGCCGGGCGCCAATCGCTGATCATGGATTTGGGGAGACAAACATGACCACCCTGTCGCAGACCCGTGCCGCCGATCCATTGCTGGCCCGATTGCAGGCGACGCGGGCGCTGAGCCTTGCCCTCGCAGCGCCGCTTTCCGATGCCGATGCCACTGCCCAATCCATGCCCGATGCATCGCCGGCGAAATGGCATCTGGCGCACACCAGCTGGTTTTTCGAAACCTTTGTCCTGGCCGGGATGCCGGGCTATCGCGTGTTCGACGATCGTTTCGGGTACCTGTTCAACAGCTATTATGAGGCGGTGGGCGCCCGCCATGCCCGGCACGCGCGCGGCCTGATCACGCGGCCCAGCCTGGACGATGTCATTGCCTATCGCGGCCATGTCGATGCCGCGATGGAGCGACACTGGGGCGGACTGGATGCCAGAAAGCTGGCGCTTGTCGAACTGGGCCTGAACCATGAAATGCAGCACCAGGAATTGCTGGTGACCGACATACTCGACCTGTTTGCCGCCAACCCGATCGAACCGGCGCTGTTTCCGCCGGCGCGGACGGTGGCCGCGACCATGATGCCTTTGGCATGGCAGCGGCACGCCGGTGGCATTGCGCGGGTCGGCCATGACGGCAGCGGCTTTGGGTTCGACTGCGAAAGCCCGGCGCATGACGTGCTGTTGCGGCCATTCCAGCTTGCCGACCGGCTGGTGACCAATGGCGAATGGGCGGAATTCATCGCCGACGGCGGTTATCGCAACCCGTCGCTGTGGCTGTCGGACGGCTGGGCTTGGGCGCAGCGGGAGGGCATTGAAGCGCCGTTGCGCTGGCGGGCCGAAGCGGACGGCTGGACCAGCTTTAGCCTGGCCGGGAGGCGGCCGGTGGTGGCGCAGGCGCCGGTGACGCACATCAGTTTTTACGAGGCGGATGCCTTTGCCAGCTGGGCCGCCGCACAATGGCCCGGTGCGCGGTTGCCCACCGAAGCCGAATGGGAAGTCGCCGCGGTGGGCGCCGATGCCGGTGGCGGCAACCAGCTCGATCGCGCCGGGCCGGTGGGCCCGCGCGGCGGCACGGATTTGTTCGGCGATTGCTGGCAATGGACGGCATCGGCGTTCCTGCCCTATCCGGGGTTCCAGGCGGCCGAAGGCGCGGTGGGCGAGTACAACGGCAAGTTCATGAACGGCCAGATGGTGCTGAAGGGCGCCAGTTGCGCGACGCCGCGCGGATCGAGCCGGGCCAGTGTGCGCAATTTCTTTTACCCGCACATGCGCTGGCAATTCACCGGGCTGCGGCTGGCAAGGGACGACATTTGATGGCGCAGCCCCTATTGGTCCGGGATGAGAGCGGCGATTTTGCCGAAAGTGTGCGCGAAGGGCTGGCGCAGCCGCAAAAGGTGATGCCGGCGCGGTTTTTCTATGATCGGGCCGGGTCCGAGCTGTTCGAGGCGATCACCGAATTGCCCGAATATTATCCGACGCGCACCGAGATCGGCATTTTGACCGATTGTGCAGAGGCGATCGGCACGGCGGTCGGCCCGGGCCGCGCGGTGATCGAATTTGGATCGGGGTCATCCGCCAAGACGCCGCTGTTGCTGCGCGCCATCGCGCCCGGCGCCTATGTGCCGGTCGATATTTCAGCCGAATTCCTGCAAGCCTCGGCAGCGGCGCTGGCGGCGGATTTCCCCGGCCTGCCGGTGTTGCCGGTGGCAGCGGACTTCACCCATGTCTTCAAACTGCCGGCAACAATCGCCGGCCTGCCGCGGCTGGGCTTTTTCCCCGGCTCGACGATCGGCAACCTGGCGCCCGCTGCGGCGGTGGACCTGCTGCGCGGTTTTGCGACGACTCTGGGCGCCGATAGCTGGCTGGTCATCGGCGTCGATCTCGCCCCCGGCGCCGGCAAATCCCGCGCCGATCTGGAGGCGGCCTATGACGATGCGCAGGGCGTCACGGCGGCGTTCAACCTCAACCTGTTGCACCGTATCAACCGCGAACTTGGCGGCAGCATCGATGTCGACGCCTTTGCGCACCGCGCCGCGTGGAATGCGCAATTGGGACGCATCGAAATGCATCTGGTGGCCAGCCGGGCGATGACGTTCGCGGCGGCAGGCCAGACCTTTGCCATGACCGAAGGCGAGACGATCCACACCGAAAACAGCTATAAATGGACGCTGCCCGAAGCCCGGCTGATGGCGCGCGCCTCGGGCTGGGTGCCGGTCACGGAATGGACGGACCCGGATGCGCGCTTCAGCCTGCACCTGTGGCAGCGGGATGCGGGGGCGATGCAGCCTTAACGAGTGGCAACCGGCATCGCGCAGCGTGCCGGTAAACTGGCCGCCGGTCACGCCGCCGAACGCAGCGCCTTGGGCTCTGCCGCTGGCAGCGGCGCTGCTGCCAGCCGCGCCTCGCGTTATCACCATCGCTGGTGCAGCCAGAAACCGCGCCGCAACTGTCAATGCGCTCAACGCCGTCAGCAGCGACAGGTCACGCCCCACGGCGCCATTCAGCGCCGGCATTCCAAGCCCGAGCAGCAGGAACAGCCGTTCAAGCCGCCGACGCCGCCCAGCACCCTTGGCAGCAGCAGCCGCCGATGGGCAACCACCTGCTGCACCGGCCCTGCCATCCAGCGGAACCGCGGCTTTTTATAAGCGCCAAAGCTGCCCGGTATCTGCCCGCGGCCAAAGGTTTCGTTGACATGGATTCCCCGGTAGCCGAGTCCCCGCAGCCGGACCGAAAGCTCGGAATCTTCCGAAAGGCACCATTCCGCCCAGCCGGCGGCGCGGATCAGGCACATCGTCCCGATCGTCACCGCACAGCCATATTCGTTAAGCCCTGGAAAACTGATCCGGTTTGCCGGCATATATTCCCGATAACAGCCGCGCAGATAGGCTGATTCGGCATAGTCCCGATAATCATGGGATGTCTGGACATAGCCGATCCGGGAATCGTCGAAATGTCCGACCAGCCGGCTCAAGAACCCGGGCTCAGCCAGATAATCGGCATGGTCCTGCTGGGCCAGCGTATCGAGCGTCGCCATCACCACTGCCGGCGGCTCGGCATGGCAGGTGCACCGAAACCCTGGGCCCGCGCAGCCGGGGGGCAAGCGGTTCGTGCGGCCGCAGCCAATGCCGGTGCGTCAGGGCCGCATCATGCACCAGCAAGGCCACGGTCCGCGCCGCCGCCGGCACCAGCCCCAGGACAACACTGGCCAGGAACAGCCATGGCGGCCAGGCGGGAACGCCAAGATCGACGAGCAGCCCGCCCCTCCACAGCGCCATCAGCAGACCGCCGGCGGCAAGATGGTCGTCCGCCCTACCCCATCGGGTACATGATTTCCTTTGTCACCACGTGCAGCTTTTTCATCAGCGCCGCATCCAGCACCAGGTCGGCGGCAGCCAGAATATCGGGCAGTTGCGCTTCGCTGCTCACCCCGACGATGGTCGATGCGACGAAATCATGCTGCTTGCTCCACGCCGTCGCCAGCGTGATCGGCGCAATCCCGGCCTCGGCGGCCAGCGCGAGGAAGCGCTCCGTCGACGCCAGGCTCTTTTCATTGACGAAGCGCGTCGCCATCGCCGCCTGCCGGCCACCAAGTTCCAGATAGCGCGAGAACCGCGCGCCTTCGGGCCGGGCGCCACCATTATATTTGCCGGACAAGACGCCACCGCCCAGCGGTGAATAGGGGATCAGGCTTATGCCTTCCTGCAAACACACCTGCGACAGCGCATCCTCGAAGCGGCGATTGTTCAGGCTGTAATTATTCTGGATGGTTTCGTACCGCGCCAGCCCTTCGCGGTCAGACACGGCGAGGCTTTTCATCAGGCCCCAGGCGGTTTCATTGCTGCAACCGAGCACCCGCACCTTGCCGGCTTCGACCAGATCATCGAGCGCCCGCATCGCTTCCTCGTACCGCGCGCCATGGTCGGGCCAGTGCGTCTGGTACAGATCGACATAATCGGTATCCAGCCGCTTCAGGCTGGCCTCGATGGCGCGGACGATATTGTGCCGGTCCAGCGCCGTCATCCCGGCGCGCTGCGAGGACTTCAACCAGCCGTGGCTCGGCCCCGAAACCTTGGTGGCAAGGATGATCTCGTCGCGCCGCTTGGTCTTCATCCAGCGGCCGACGATCTCCTCCGTCACCCCGGCCCATTCCTCCTTGGGCGGCACCGGGTAGTTTTCGGCCGTATCGAAAAAATTGATCCCCGCATCCAGCGACTGGTCGAGAATCCGGTGCGCGGTCTTTTCATCCACCTGCGAGCCAAAGGTCATCGTTCCCATGCAGATCGACGAAACCTCGATCGCGCTCTTGCCCAGTCGCCTGCTCTGCATGCCATGCACCTTTTGTCGTGGATTTCCCGTGTCGCCCCGGTTGCTACAACGCCCGGCGCCATCCGCAAAGGCCGCGCCGCGCCTGAAGCACCGAGCAACACCCGCAGCCGCCGCCGATTGACAAGCGCCGCCACCGCCGCCTTTGTCGCCGCGATGGCCAGCGACGCCCCACACTCCACCGGCTTCGGCCTGCCCGAGGCACTGGCGCAGGCGACCGCGCTGCTCGGCGAACACCCCGGCCTCGCCGCCGAACAGGCCCGCGCCATATTGCGCGCCCGCATCGGCCACCCGCAGGCGCTCGCCATCCTTGGCCGCGCCCTGCAACGGATGGGCGACGAAGCCGGCGCGATTGCCGCCTTCACCGGCGCCACCAATGCGGCGCCACAGGATGCCGACAGCTGGCAACGCCTCGCCGAACTGCTGCACAATGCCGGCGACATTGCCCGCGCCGATGATGCCCAGGCCCGCGCCCTGCGCGCCGCCACCAATGATCCGCAGCTCGTCGCCGCCGCCTCCGCGCTGGTCGAAAATGACCTGCCCACCGCCGAAACCATCCTGCGCGCCCGGTTGAAGGCACGGCCCACCGATGTGCCCGCCATCCGCATGTTCGCCGAACTCGCCGGGCGCATCGGTCGCTTTGGTGACGCTGAAAAACTGCTGCGCCGCGCGCTCGAACTCGCCCCCGGCTTCGATGCCGCCCGCCACAATCTCGCGGTCGTCCTGCAACGCCAGAGCAAGCCCGAAGCGGCGCTCGCCGAAGTCGATACGCTGATGGCGCGCGATCCGCTGTCGCCCGGCTATCGCATCCTGCGCGCCGCCATCCTCGTCCGGCTTGGTCGCTATGACGACGCCATTGCGGTTTATGACGCGCTGCTGGCCAGTCTGCCCAACCAGCCGAAGACCTGGATGAGCTATGGCCATGCCCTGAAAACCGTCGGGCGCCAGGCCGACAGCATCCAGGCCTATCACCGCGCCATCGAACAGGCGCCAACGCTGGGCGAAGTCTGGTGGAGCCTCGCCAATCTGAAGACCGTGCGCTTCACCGCCGCCGATATCGCGGCGATGCAGGCGGCGCTGACCACCGAAAATCTCGCCACCGAAGACCGTTTCCACCTCGAATTCGCGCTCGGCAAGGCGCTGGAGGACGCCGGCGACCATGCTGCATCCTTTGCCCATTACGCCCGCGGCAATGAACAGCGCCGCGCCGAACTCGATTATGACGCCGCCGCCACCACCGCCAATGTCGAACAGGTGCGGGCGCTCTACACCCCGGCCTTCCTTGCCGCCCGCGCCGACATGGGCAGCAGCGCGCCCGATCCGATCTTCATTGTCGGCCTGCCGCGTTCCGGCTCGACGCTGATCGAACAGATCCTCAGCTCGCACAGCCAGGTCGAAGGCACCATGGAGCTGCCCGACATCATCGCGCTCGCCCGCCGGCTTGGCGAACGCCAGCAGGAAGGCCAGAACCCGCGCTTCGCCGAACGGTTGGCGGCACTCTCGCCCGCCGAACTGCGTGCGCTGGGCGATGAATATATCGACCGCACCCGTATCCAGCGCCGCACCGACAAGCCGTATTTCATCGACAAGATGCCGAACAATTTCGCCCACACCGGCTTCATCCACCTGATCCTGCCCAACGCAAAGATCATCGATGCCCGCCGCCACCCGCTCGGCTGCTGCTTTTCAGGCTTCAAGCAGCATTTCGCCCGCGGCCAGGCCTTTACCTATGATCTGGCCGATATCGGCCATTACTGGCGCGATTATGCGGCACTGATGGACCATTTCGACTCGGTGCTGCCCGGCCGCATCCACCGGGTTTTCTACGAACGCATGGTCGCCGATCCCGAAACCGAAATCCGCGCGCTGCTCAGCCATTGCGGGCTGGATTTCGAACCCGCCTGTCTCGCCTTCCACGAAACCTACCGCGCCGTGCGCACCGCCAGTTCCGAACAGGTGCGCCAGCCGATGTACGCCTCGGCTGTGGATCATTGGCAACACTATGACAAATGGTTGGGGCCATTGCGCGCCGCATTGGGTTCTGCGCTGGACAGCTATCCTTCGGTGTAGCAGACTCGTCATACGCTTTGGTTTCAAAACGACGCCAACGCCGACAATGATCGGCAAAATGGCGCCTTGGGGGGTTTCGTCATGTCCATCGTTCGCACTGTTGCGGAGGCGGCAAGCCTGCGTAAAATCCTGCTGCTGTCCTCCGCGCTGGCCATGCCGGCCGCCGCCCTGGCGCAGGCCACCGCCGCCGCCGCGCCCGCCGGCCTCGACGAAATCGTCGTCACCGCGCAAAAATCCAGCCAGAATTTGCAGAATGTGCCAATCTCGATCCAGGCACTCGGCAGCGCCAAGCTCGACCAGGTCCAGGCCCAGGCGTTCGAGGATTACGTCCGCTTCCTGCCGTCCGTCTCGTTCCAGTCGAGCGGCCCCGGCACCGCAAAGGTCTATTTCCGCGGCGTCTCCTCGGGTGAAAACGCCAACCACTCCACGTCACAACCCACCGTCGGCATCTATCTCGACGAACAGCCGATCACCACAATCCAGGGCGCGCTCGACGTCCACCTGTACGACATCGCCCGCGTCGAGGCGCTGGCCGGCCCGCAGGGCACGCTCTACGGTTCCTCGTCCGAAGCCGGCACCATCCGCATCATCACCAACAAGCCCGATCCGACCCGCTTTTCCGGCTCGGCCAATCTTGAAATCAACAGCGTCGCGCACGGCGGGGTCGGCTATGTCGGCGAAGCCTATGTCAACGTGCCGATCAGCTCGCGTGCAGCAGTGCGCGTCGTCGGCTGGTATGATCGCGACGCCGGCTATATCGACAATGTGCTGCAAACCCGCACTTTTCCGACATCGGGCATCACCCAGACCACCGCGCCCTATGTGAAGAATAATTACAACGACGTCGAAACCTATGGCGGCCGCGCCGCGCTGGGCGTCGAGCTTGACGATAACTGGACCGTGACGCCCGCCATCATGGCGCAGGGGCAAAAGGCGCATGGCCAGTTCGCCCAGGAATCCGGCCTCAAGAAACTCCAGGTCGCCCAGTACAACCCCGAATATACCAATGATAACTGGTTCCAGGCCTCGCTGACCATCGAAGGCAAGATCGGCAATTGGGACGTGACCTATGCCGGCGCCTATCTGAAGCGCAAGGTCACCGCGGCTTCCGATTATTCGGACTATGCCTATTTCTACGACGCGCTCTATGGCTCCGGTGCCTATATCTATGACAATGCCGGCAAGCTGGTCAGCCCGAACCAGTATATCCAGTCCGACGACCGCTTTACCAAGCAAAGCCATGAACTGCGGCTGTCATCGCCCAAGGATGCCCGGCTGCGCTTCATCGGCGGCCTTTTCTACCAACGCCAGACGCACAACATCGAACAGAATTATATCATCGACAATATCGCCGACGCGATCACCGTGCCCGGCACCGCCAGCGACATCTGGCTGACGAAACAGCTGCGCATCGATCGCGATTATGCCGCCTTTGGTGAACTGGCCTTCGATATCACGCCCAAACTGACCGTCACCGGCGGCGTTCGCGTGTATCGCTACAAGAACTCGCTGACCGGCTTCTTCGGCTACTCGGCCGGCTATAGCAGCAAGACCGGCGTTGCCGCCTGTTTCGCGCCGTCGACGCTCGCCGGCGCGCCCTGCACCAACGTCGACAAGACGACATCGGCCACCGGCTGGCTGCCAAAGGTCAATCTCACCTATAAAATCAACGATGACGCGCTGGTCTATTTCACCTTCTCGCGCGGCTTCCGCCCCGGCGGCGTCAACCGGCGCGGCACGCTGCCGCCCTATGCCGCCGACAAGCTCGAC
>JBBQPR010000082.1:0-12927 GCA_038217075.1 Sphingomonadales bacterium | reverse complement strand
GCAATCAATTGGCCTTGCAGGGTCGAAAGGCTTTCCGTGACATGGCGCGCCAGGGCTTCAATCGCCTTGTTGGCCTTGCCGGGCTTGCGCACCAGGCCGATGTCAAAGGTACCAAGCGACGGAAAGCCATCCTTCTCGGTGAGAACTCGCATGCCGGGACGCAGGCACAGTTCCGGAATGGCCCCCACCGCGAGGCCCTGCAGCACCGCCGCATTCACTGCGTTTGAATTGGGGGTTGAATAGGCCACGCGGAATTTTCTCTGCTGGGCGTCAAGCGCCCGCAGCACCATGCTGCGCCAACCGCAGCCCGCATGCGAAACCGCAAGCGGCAGGACGTCCGCCATGTGCGCCTGGTGGCGCGTCGAGGTCACCCATACCAGCTTTTCGCGCCGCACCGGTTCCTCGGTGAGAATGTCGCAGCCATGGGTGACAAGCGACAGGTCCATTTCGCCGCGTTTGCAGCGCTCGAACAATTCGCCGCTGCCCAGGCATTCGACATCCACCGTCACCATCGGATGGGTGCGGGCAAAGCGTGCCAGGATTTCCGGCAGGAATCTTTCGGCATAATCATCGGGCGTGCCGAACTTTATGGTGCCCGTGAGATCCGGCTTGGCGAAGGCATAAATTGCCTCGTCATTGATCGCCACAATGCGCCGGGCGTAATCCACCAGCCGCTCGCCATCGGGCGTGAAGCGGCTCATCCGTCCATCCTTGGCAAACAGCGGGCTGCCCACCAGGTCCTCCAGCCGCTTCATCTGCATGGACACCGCCGACTGGGTTTTGTGAACCTCCTCGGCCGCCTTGGTGAAGCTACCGTTATCGGCAATGGCCAGGAAGGTCTTCAACAAATCGACATCAAGATTTGGGATCATGGCTTATCTCATAGCATCAACGTTACTGATGAATACTATAAGATACATTCGTTAGACTAATCAATAGAAATCTTCATATTGGGTTCATCACTGATGTGATTTTAGAGCCGCTTTCGGGTGGCTTTGCCCGGGAAAAATGGATTTTCTGGAGTTCTGGAGGACTGTGCCATGAGAGACTATGTGATGAACCAAGCCCTGTCCCGGGGCGAATATGGGATCGTTTACTTCCTGCGCCGCCTCACGCGGAACTGGAAGGCCAAGCGCCGCATCGCAGCGCTCGCCAACTTCGACGACTATATGCTGCGTGATATCGGTATTACCCGCGACGAAGTGCAGTGGGCCGCAGGCCTGCCGCTCACGGTGAACGCCGCCCTGGCCCTTGAAGAGCGTGCCTTCCGCCGCCGCCAAGTGGGGCGCCAGGAATGATCGCAGGGCGGCACCTGCTTTCACCACGCTTTTTGAACGAAAATCTCCCTGGGCTCTGCTGCTGAAAAAGTAGCGGGGCCTTTTATTATGGGCCGGCCTCTGACCGGCGCGGAACCTTTTGCCAGGGCGCGGCGTTAAACTCCGAACTTATCCAGCAAAGGACACTGTCATGATGAATGATCCGAAAGGCTCACGGCCGGAGACGCTTGCCAAGTTCGCTGAAGTTGCCCGCCATGATGACGGCCAGCCGGTGCGCGAAGGCGTTGAAGCCACGAAAGAAACGTCGGCGATCTCAACAAACCCCAAATTGAAGCAGGACGCCGCCACCAAGGTGTTGCGGGAAGGAGTGCTGCACCGCGATCAGGGCGCTAAGAACGCCATCAAGAAATTGCCTGACCGGACGGCAAAAACTGGTAAAGGACGCAGCGGTTCCCGTTCCCGTTAAGGCACGGCGCACCCTGGAGCGTATTAGGTGTTCAAGCATTCTGCCGTAACGGCGTTCGCAATTCTCATCTCAACGATGCTGGCCAGTGCAGCATCATTGTTTGATACGCCGGGTTCAAATCCGGCGACGAACCGCTGCGATGTCTACGACCCCAATTGCCGGCCGCGGCAATTGTTTGTGCGGCCCCCTGAACCCAGCGTCAAAAACAATCCTTTGGGCAATCCGGCCCGCAAGCTTGTTCTGCCACGTGATCTGAACAGCCGGACAGATGATCCTTCGGCACCTTCCCTCTTGCCGGGCGGACCAAACCTCAGCACGCGCAGCACGCTGACCTGCAGCGACGCCCGCCGCGTCATTCGCTACGCAGGCTACCGCAACATCCGGACAATCAAATGCGGGGGCAAATACCATCAGTTCACTGCCCTGAAGCGCGGCGCCAAATATCCGGTGAACCTGAAAGTCCGGGTAACCACGGGGAGGATTTTTGTGGGCGGACGCATCCGCTGACCGGCACCTAGCGCGAAAGGCGGCGCGCGTTGGCTCTCACCTTTTTCCGGTACCGTTTGACCACGCTGTCGCTGGTTGCGCCGAAAGCCATGCGGCCGCTTTCCACGGCCGCTGCCGCAAATTTTTCCTGCACCATCCGGCGGGCCTCGCTCTTGGTCCTTGCACCGCCCGCCGCAAGCCGCATCGTGCGCAGCCAGATCACCTGCTGGGATTCCGCCGCGAGCATCATCAAGTTGATCCATGAACGATACATTGGCCCTGCCTCACTCGGAATTATTATTGGTGTACCAAACGTAAGGCCGCACCGGCAAAGTTGTTTCACCACAATCGTCATGAATTTATTACATCATTGCAGGTATCCCGAACGCAGCCGCGCAGCCAGCGATGCGCCGGATCGGCATCCAGCCGCGGATGCCAGAGCAGCGAAACGGTGACCTCCGGCGGGGAGACAGGAAGCGAAAAACTGTACATGCCGGCGCGCAAGGTTCCGGTGTGCCGTTCAGGAACGCAGGCGATCAGGTCGGTTGCGCGCGCCAACGCAATCGCGCTCGAAAAGCCCCCGACGATTGTGACGATCTTCCGTTCCAGCCCGAACGGAACCATGGCATCATCGACGGAACCCTTGTCGAGTCCCCGCCGCGAGACGCCGATGTGCTGGCCCGCCGCATAGCGGGCGGGGGTGATCTCACCCTGGCAGAGCGCGTGACCGGCGCGCACCACGCCAATGAAACGGTCGCGGAACAGGCCCACCGTCCGCAACTCCGGACCCGTCGTCCGCCCCACGGCGCCCGTTTCCAGATCCACGCTCCCGCCGCGAAGCGCAGCGCTGTCCTTGTCGGGCTTCAGCACGAAGCGCAGCCGTACGCCGGGAGCTTCCCTGCCGACGCGCGCAATGAGATTCGGCCCGAAGGTCTCCACAAAGCCCTCACTGGTTCGCAGCGTGAAAGTGCGAACGAGCTTGCCGAGGTTGAGCATCGCGGCGGGTCGGAGAACCGCTTCCGCATCTTCAACGAGCCGGTTCACCCGTTCGCGGAGTTCAAGTGCCCGGGGGGTGGGAACCAGCCCGCGGCCGGC
Source organism: Sphingomonadales bacterium (assembly GCA_038217075.1). Taxonomy (GTDB): domain Bacteria; phylum Pseudomonadota; class Alphaproteobacteria; order Sphingomonadales; family Sphingomonadaceae; genus Sandarakinorhabdus. The sequence continues at coordinate 9,603 of JBBQPR010000082.1, read as the reverse complement.
CCTGACCAACAGCGGATCGCCGGTTGTCTCCCGCAACCGGGCCAGCGCCCGGCTCATCGCCGAGGGACTAAGCCGCAGCCGCTTGGCGGCGCGCGCCACGCTGCCTTCCGCGAGCAGGACGTCCAGAGTGACAAGCAGGTTGAGATCGGGTCTCGCCATGGAGCAATTGTATTATGATATGGCGCTAAACGCACGAATAAAGTGTAAATGATGCGTCTACCGCCATATCAGGAAAAAGATTAGTTAGGGGTAATTAATTCAAGAAGTTACCCCTTATGACAGCCACCGCTCATATTGCACCGACACCTTCCATACGATGGGCGCTTGCCGGCCTTTCACTCTCCATGCTGCTGTCCTCGCTCGGCACCAGCATCGCCAATGTTGCCTTGCCGGCGTTGGCGCAGGCCTTCTTTGCCTCCTTCCAGGAGGTCCAGTGGGTCGTGCTCGCCTATCTGCTCGCCATTACGACCCTGATAGTTAGCATCGGCAGGCTCGGCGATATCATCGGCCGCCGGCGATTGCTGCTCACAGGGATTGTCCTGTTCACGGTGTCCTCGCTCCTCTGTGGCGCTGCGCCCACACTCTGGCTGCTCATCGCTGCCCGGGCGGTACAGGGTCTCGGAGCGGCCATCATGATGGCCCTCACCATGGCCTTTGTCGGCGAGACGGTCACGAAGGAAAGAATCGGCAGCGCCATGGGGCTGCTCGGAACCATGTCCGCCATCGGCACTGCTCTCGGTCCTTCGCTGGGTGGCGTTCTGATCGCCGTACTCGGCTGGCAGGCGATCTTCCTCATCAACGTTCCGCTTGGCGTTCTGGCTTTTGCTGTCACCTATCGTTGTCTGCCCATTGATAGCCGCGAGCCGAGGACGGATCGGGCCAGTTTCGATGTTGTGGGCACGCTGCTGCTGGGCTTGACGCTTGGCGCCTATGCACTCGCCATGACGACCGGGCGCGACAGCTTCGGTCCGCTCAACTGGGCTTTGCTGCTCACCGCTGTCTTTGGTGTTGCTCTCTTCGTATTTACCGAAAGGAGAGCGGCATCTCCCTTGATCCGATTGACGATGTTCCGCGACCCAAACCTAAAAGCAAGCCTCATCATCAGCGCACTCGTTGCGACGGTGATGATGGCGACGCTGGTCGTCGGCCCGTTCTACCTCTCCCGCGCACTCCAACTCGACGCGGCCTTTGTTGGACTCGTCATGTCGATTGGCCCCATCATCTCTGCCCTGAGCGGCATCCTGGCCGGCCGCCTTGTCGACCGCTTGGGCGCGCCCTTCATGGTTGCCGTTGGACTCATCGCAATGGCAACTGGCTCAGCTGCTCTGTCCGTGCTTCCCGCGATGTTCGGCGTCGCGGGCTACATTGCTGCCATCGCCATCCTGACTCCCGGCTATGCACTGTTCCAGGCCGCCAACAACACCGCCGTCATGATGCATGTTCGCGCCGACCAGCGGGGTGTCATATCCGGCTTGCTCAACCTGTCGCGCAATCTCGGGCTCATCACCGGCGCATCCCTGATGGGCGCCGTGTTCGCGCTCGCATCGGCGACAACCGATATCACGACAGCTAGTCCTGGGGCTGTTGCCACCGGCATGCATATCACCTTCGCCGTCGCAGGCGTCCTGATCGTCATGGCACTCGCCATTGCGATTGGCAGCCGCGCTCTCGCACACCCTTTACGTCATTGAGCTGGCGCAAGTTGTGGCTGGGTGTTCGGGAAGGGCTTGAAGGTCATGGCAATGAGGAAAGCGCCGATGCCAATGCCAAAGGAGCCGATAAAGAGCCACCCGTAACTGGCGAATGTGTCGAAGGTCAATCCTCCCGTCAACGGGCCGGTGGCCATACCCAAACCGCCGGCCATTGCGGTACCGCCGATGACGGTGCCCATCAGCCGCAGCGGGAAATTCTCCCGCGCAAGGACGGCGTAGAGGGGCATGATGCCGGCATAGATAAAGCCAAACAATGCGGCTACCGCGTAAAACGCGCCAAGATCGCACACGAAGAAATAGGCAAGCGCCCCGAAGGCCTGGAGCAGCAGCCCTCCGATAAGGACGTGCTTGGCCCCGAACCGGTCTCCGAGGATGCCGAAGGCCACACGGCCGCCCATGCCCGCCAACCCTTCCACGCTGTAGATCGAAACCGCGGCGATCAACGGGATGCCGCAGCTTATGGCGTAGCTCACCGTATGAAAAATCGGGCCGGAGTGCGTGGCACAGCAAAAGAAATTGGTCAGCATCAGGATGATGAACTGCGGCGACCTGATGACCTGCTGCAAGGTCATACCGGATTGTGATTCTTCATCTGGTGAAGCACCGGAATTTTCAGCCGTTAGAGCCGGCGGCGGGCGCACCAGCAACGCCGCGGGAATCATCACGGCGGCGACAAGGGCGGCGATGATCTGCAGCGAAGTTCGCCAATCATAGATGGAGACGAGCCATGCCGCCAAGGGCGACATGGTGAGCGGCGCCATGCCCATGCCGGCGGATACGAGCGAAACCGCCAGGCTGCGATGCGTGTCGAACCAGCCTGTGACGCAGGCCATGAGCGGCGCAAAAATTGCGGCGACCGCCCCTCCGACAGCCAGGCCGAAGATGAGCTGAAATGCGAGAAGCGAGGTCGCGTGGCTCGCCAGAAACAAACTCGTAGCCAAAATCACTGACCCGATCAACGCTATTATCCGGGCTCCCAGGCGATCCGACAGGCTGCCCCAGGCGATGCTCGCGAATGCCATGGCGAGAAAGCCGATGGTCATGGCGCTCAACACGCCGGTGACCGACCAGCCTGTGTCGCGCGAGATGGGCAGCAGAAAAACCGGCAGTGAAAACTTGGCACCGATCGCCATGCAGCCTAGCAGGCCGCCGGCAGCGACAATCACCCAGCGATAGGAAGAGTTGGCCATGGTGTCTCCGTTAGACGATTCTATAAATCAAACTCAGGCGCCCGCCGTCAAGCCGGCAGCCGCTGATCGTATTCCTCCTTGAGGCGGTTCCAGCCCTCCCAGAAGGGTGGCGGCTCCTTGCCGGCCGCACGCGCGGCCAGAACATCGAGATGCATGTGCCAGCCGGCGCTGACCATCAGCAGGGTCGGCCGGTCGGGCAGGCGGCGATGGATCAGGGTGAGCAGCACCTTGCTGCCTTTTGGCTCAAGCTCGAAGGAGACGCCGCTGCTGCGCCCCCAGGCGATGGCGAGCTTGCGCGGCGGATCAAGCTCGGTGATCCGGCTCTCTAGGCTGTGCTCGTCGGGAAAACTGTCCGGCCGCTTGCTCGGCGCGCTGCTGAGCTCAGCGTTGCGCCAGGTGAGCGTGAAGGTAGCACCCACCTTCATTTCCATCTCGCCCGCTGCCAGCCACTGGCGGCGAAGCTCGCTCTCCGTAAGATAGGCCCAGACGCGCTCGATGGGGCCGGGTAGAAGGCGCTGGATCTTCAGCGTGGCAGGCTCGGTCAGCGTGCCATAGGCGTCGAGCGTTGCGGCGTCGTTCATTGGTCGTCTCCTTTTGTGGATTTGGGGGATTGGCGTGTGTCCTCTTCGCGCAACAGGCGGTCGAGCGCGTCCAGCCGGTTGGTCCAGAAGCGCTCGTAGTAGTTCAACCACTCATGGGCGCTGGCGAGCGGCCCGGGATCGAGGCGGCAGACATGAATGCGGCCGCGCACCTCGCGGCGGATCAGACCGGCGTTCTCCAGCGCCTTGATGTGCTTCGAGGCGGCCGCCAGCGAAATCGAAAAGGGTTCGGCAAGCTGGCCCACGGTGCGCTCGCCGCCGGCCAGTTCGCGCAGCATCCGCCGCCGCGTCGCATCGCCGAGGGCGTGAAACACGGCATTCATCTGAAGTGACTGTAATTCAACCATGTGGTTGAATATAGGAGAAAGCTTTTAGAATGTCAACCGTTTGGTTGAATGAATTCTAAAGCAATGTCTAGCGGCGGTGCTGATCAACAATCCGCTGCACCATCGGCGCAAAATACGCAAATCCCGGCGTGGCCATTCCGGCGATCTTGCCGGCGTCATCGAGGCGGCGAACCCGGACGATGTCCCTGAAATTGGGGTTGGTCTCAAAGTCCGCGACCTCCCTGGCATTCATCGGCCCGCCCTGCAGTTTCAGCGAGTGGATCGAAGCGGCCGAAAGCTGCCCGAAATAGGCGGGGTCTGTCGCGCAGATATAACGCTTGGCGGCTACATGCTGGCGCACGCAATCGATGACCAGGCTTGGGAAGAAGCGTTCCAGCACCTGGGCTCCGGCCTCCTCGTGATGCTTGTCATGCGTATCGTCCATTGAAAAGGTGCCGAACTCGCTGGTGAAATGCCCGATGTCGTGGAGAAGCGCGGCAACGATGATGATCTCGGGTTCGTTCTGCTGTTCCGCCAAGTATGCGCCCTGCAGCATGTGCTCGGCCATGGTCACCGGCTCGCCGAGATATTCCTCGCCGCCGCGGCGCTCAAAGATATCGGCAAGGAAAGCGACGATGGTCGCAGGCCAAAGATCTTTATGCGACGGCTTGCCGGTCATGCGGCCCTCCCGTTCTGCATCTGGATTGCGGCGAGCGTCGAGAGCAGGCCGTCCTTGTCGGCGTAACAGCCCTGCAGCCAGCGCGAGCCGGCGCCGGAATAACCCTTGCGGGCATGCAGGACGCGCGTGTTGTCGACGATGAAGGACTCGCCCGGCGTGAGCTTGAAGGTCACTTCCATCGCGGTGTCGTCGATCAGTTCGCCGAACCGCCGGTAGGCCGCATAGTAATCGCTCATGTCGCCATAGGGCACATCGGTGATGGCCGCGGCCGAGCGGTTGTTGAAGCGGATTGCGATCAGTTCGCCATCGGGCGCAAGCTCGATCATCGGCCGGCGCGAACGCAGGCAGACGCCGGCGCTGCCGGCATATTCGAACCTGGCGCAGTAACGGCTCAGCAATTCGAAGCCGCGTGGATTTTCTGCGCGCAGCCGCTCCGCCGCGCGAAAGCCGTCAACCACCATGTTCTCGCCGCCCTCAGCCGAATTCTCCAGGCAGTACAATATCTGCAGGGTAGGAACAGGATCACGGTAGGGGTTGTCGGTGTGGGCTTGCAGGCCCAGGCCCGTATAGGCGAGGTTCGATGGGTTGACCTCGGTGCGCACCTCGAAATGCCTGCCGTAATTGGTCTCCCGGATATAGCCAAACAGCGCCGCGACCTTGAACAGCGCGCCGCTCTCGACCGGCCCTCCGGAGAGCTTGCCGAAACCGTAGCGGCTGACGCCCTGCAACCAGTCTCCCAGGGCGGACTGGTCGCGGCTGACGGTGTTGAAATCGCCCTCAGGGATTCTTGACTGCAGCGCCGCGTCCCATGTCTCTATCACGGGCGAGGTCCTACCTGCGGCACGATGCGAGGCACCGTCATAGGCATGCGCTGCGAGCCAGTTGAGATCGAAGGCAATGGTGCGGCGTTCCGGCAGGAACGTCACGTGGAGTTGGCCTGCTTCGGACCGGGCTGCCGCAATCCGCGTGTCGGCTGGAATATCGCCAAGCGTAATCAGCCGTTGCCCATTGTCGGGTGCCCGGGTTTTCTCGTCCCAGGCATTATCGCGCAGCCAGACTGCGTGAAAACGCGATGGCGAGCCAGTCGGCAAGATAACGGCGATGGCACGGCCATCATCGAGAATCTCAACTGCGGCTGGCTTCGGCATGTGCGGGCTCCCGTGACTTAGCGATGTGATGATCTCGACAACTGACACGTGGCAGGGCATAAGCACAAATAACGAATATTAAGGGAATGACCTAAAATCCGTTATGACTGAGTCCAACCCTTCGCTGCCCCCGCTTGAATGGATTCGCGTGTTTGAAGCCGCCGCCAGACTCGGCAGCTTTACCGCTGCGGCCGATGAACTCGGCATTACCCAGGCAGCCGTTAGCCAGCGGATCAGGAAGCTCGAACAGCGGCTTGGCGCGCAATTGTTCAACCGGCAGGCCCGCGGCGTGAGCCTTTCCACCCAAGGCGAGTCCTGGCTGCCCCATGTCCAGGGGGCACTTGCGCAACTTCTCAACAGCACCGCCAATTTGTTTGAAGCGCCCCGCCGCAAGGTCACCATCGCCGCATCCGCGTCGGTCATCGAGCTTTGGATCGTTCCGCGGCTGGGCGAAGTCGCCCGCGGCCTGCCGCACATTCAGCTGTCGTTTGAAACGATCCAGCACCTGCCCGACTATGCGCGCTCCGACGCCGATTTCGAGATCCGCTTTGGCGAGGGCAATTGGCCCGGACGCGAGGCGCACCGGCTTTTCCTGGAAGAACTGGCGCCGATAGCAGCGCCCGCCGTGTTAAAGGACCCTTCGGCAGATTGGCGCATGCTTCCGCGCATTGCCACCACGGGGCCAAGGGTCGGCTGGCGCGACTGGTCCAATGCAATGGGCGAACCGCCGCCGCCCGTGCCACTGCTGCGCTTCGACACGTTCGTCCAGGCGCTCAGGGCGGCGGAAGCGGGTGCCGGCGTTCTGCTGGCCTCCATGGCGCTCTGCCGTGACCCGCTCGACACCGGCAGGCTCATGCGTCTGAGCGAAAAAACGCTGCGCATGGACGCAAGCTACTGGATGACCTGGCCGCGCAGCAAACCAGCCTTCGCCGAGCGCCAGCCTTTGATCGACTGTCTTGTTCCGCAAGTCCAATAAGTGAAACGGTTACTCTCAATAGGAACTTGATTTCGACCAAAGGTTTATGTCGCTATCAACCGCATGCTGGTCGATCTCGGAAAGCTCCTTGTCCGCAAAGTGAAGATTGGCAAGGGCTCCGGTACAATCCTCAACCTGTTCTGGCCGGCTGGCGCCGATGAGGACTGTGGTCATGCGGGGGTCGCGCAAGGCCCAGCTAAGGGCCATTTGCGCCAGTGACTGTCCGCGGCGCTTGGCGATGCCGTCGAGCGCATTGACGCGCGCCAGCGTTTGTTCGTTGATGAACTGGGGAAGCAACGACTTGTTGGCCGTGGCCCGACTGCCGGTGGGAACGCCGGAGACATATTTGTTTGTCAGCATGCCTTGCGCCAGGGGAGAGAAGGCGATGCAGCCCATGCCTTCCGCCTGGAGGCGGTCAAGGAGCTTATCGTGCTCAATCCAGCGGTTGAGCATCGAATAGCTCGGCTGGTGGATGAGCGGCGTTATGCCCATGGCGCGCAGGATAGCCGCAGCCTCTGCTGTTTTAGCTGCACTGTAGGAGGAAAGGCCAACATAAAGTGCCTTGCCCTGCTGAACCGCCGTAGCGAGCGCCCCCATGGTTTCCTCCAGAGGTGTGGCCGGATCAAACCGGTGCGAATAGAAAATGTCGACATAATCAATGCCGAGCCGCTTGAGGGACTGGTCGAGGCTGGCCAGCACATATTTGCGGCTGCCCCATTCGCCGTAGGGGCCGGGCCACATCAGGTAGCCGGCCTTTGACGAAATGATGAGCTCATCACGGTGGCCGGAAAAATCGGACGTCAGGATCTCCGCGAAATTCGTTTCTGCCGCACCGGGCGGCGGGCCGTAATTGTTTGCAAGGTCGAAATGGGTGATGCCCAGGTCAAAGGCGCGGCGGCAAATCGCCCGGCTCGTGTCAAAGGGAACATCATCGCCGAAATTATGCCAAAGGCCGAGCGACAGGGCCGGCAGCTTCAGCCCGTTGCGCCCGCATTGGCGGTAGGTCATCAGGTCATAACGGGTGCTGGCTGGTGTGTAATGCATGGGTTCATTCCTTGTTCCTGTGGTGGCGGGAAGGATGATTATGTCATGCGCCGTTTCCGGGTAGAAGGCCGGAACAGTCTTAGGGCGCCCTTTTTGCATTGGTGCGCCATGAGAGTTTGCCCTCAGAACACCGAGACCAGCGACGCTCCCGCAAGGAAAATGATCACCAGCGAGCCCGGCGTCCACAGGGCGGCTCGCACCTCGTGGTTCTGTGCGGTGAAATAGGCGGCAAAATGCGCAAGCCGAGTAACGACGAAGCCGTAGAACAGCACCTGCGCCAGCCAGAGCGGCGGCATGGTGGTGACGTAAAGCAGTCCGGCCACGAAGAAATAGGGCAGGTTCTCGAGATCGTTCTGTTGAATGCGCCGGATCCGATCCACCCGGTCATTGGGCCCAAGCTGCGCGGGGTTCGGGTCGGGGTTGAAAGGCGTCTTCCTGAGATCCTCCGGATTGAGCATCCCGGCATTTTCCGTGATCAGCCGCACGACGGTGAGCCAAGACATGGCAACGCCCTTCAGTACCATGATCGCAGCCGCGATGGTGTAGGTTGCAAACACCGGGTTCGCCAAATTCAACTGGTCCATTGATTGCCCTCATGAGTCCGGCTCGGCGACTATCGCCAGAGTGGTGGGAATTGGCGCGCCCGAAGAGATTCGAACTCCTGACCCCCAGCTTCGTAGGCTTGAGCAGAATATTGAATTTGCTCGCAAAAAATGCAAACCGATCAAAAACCCGGCTATTAAATATCAATCGGTTAGTGATGCATTTGCAAACCAACTAATTGCAGCAATTCATTCTCCGCCCTCCCTAGAAACAAGAACCCCCGCCGTGGCTGGCACCAAGGCAGGGGCAAAGTATCATGGAAATCGCAAAACTCCCGAGAACTTGAATAGCACATTCCGCCGCTTCAATGCAATCGCGCGATATACGGTCGATGCCTGCCTTCACGTTGAGGTGCTTTCATGAGCACCTCTTTTCCCCCTCTGCAGGCGACCCTCGCGGCTCATCGCCTCTTTTCTTCATCCGAACCCGATTTTGAACTGTGGCAGGCACTCAAAGCGAACAGCGTGAATCTCGACCTCGTGACCAATCTTGCGGGGCCGATTGTTCGCACCTTAGTGACCTTCTTGTCCAATGGCCTGTACCAACCCGATAGCTTCGGTGAGATTGCCTTGGCAATGGCGGTGCATGGCGAAGACGCAGAAACCGTCACCGACCTCGTGGCGTGGCCCGCGCGCCATCCCGAGACCTTCGGAACCTTGTTCGGCGCAAGCGTCCTCGGCCTTGATAGCCTGACGAACCCCGCAAGTTATGCCAACGGTCCCTGTTGCCTTTACAGCAGCCCGCTGGCGTGGCTTCAGGCCGATTGTGCCGGGGCAGTGGTCTTGGACTATGCCAAGGCGAAGGCCGCACTACAGGCGGTCCCGGGGGCTGTGACCACCGACACGCTCGACCTTGCTGAGTTCCTCATGCAAACCGGAACAGTTCCCGCAAACAGGCTCCTCGTGCCTTCAACGTGGAGGGCCGCGGCATGAATGGTACAGACTTCATACCAATCAGTGAGGCGCTGGCGGGCTACACCGCTGAGACCGAACTGGGGCTTGGAACCTTCACTGCCAGCGAACTTGGCTCGATGACCTTTCCGCCAATCAAGTTTGCCGTTCCGGGACTTGTTCCGGAAGGGTGCAGTATCCTTGCGGGACGTCCGAAACTGGGCAAGTCGTGGCTTGCGCTCGACATCGCCCTTGCGGTGGCCCGAGGCAGTAACTGCCTCGGTGAGATGGAATGTGTGCAAGGGGAGGTGCTTTACCTCGCCCTTGAAGACAACAAGCGCCGCCTCAAATCCCGTATTGAGAAGGTCTCCCCACCGCTCAGCGAGGACAAATGGCCCAAAGCCCTCGACTTCAATACTGAATGGAAGCGCTGCGA
>JBBQPR010000081.1:0-13117 GCA_038217075.1 Sphingomonadales bacterium | reverse complement strand
AGGGGTTGCGGTCAACCTGGCCTGGTCGCCGACGTTTTTCCGTTTTCACCTGATTTTGCCGGCACTTGTGATTATCGGCGTGATGTTCGTGCTGGCGGTGGCGACGGTTTTTGCATTCGCCCGCGTCAGCAGGGTGGCGGCGTGGCTGTTGGTGCCCTATCTTGCATGGCTGTGCTTTGCGGCGGCGCTGAATGCGCGGATCATGGTGCTGAACCCGGCGGCGGACGCCTTTCAGCAGGGAGTTTGACGATGCAGACCGAGAACAAGTTTTTTGAAGACCTTTCCAAGGTGGCGACATCGGCTTTCGGCACATTGGCCGGGGTCGGGCGCGAAGTGGAAGAAAATGCTCGGCGCCGCGCCCGCGAATTCGTCGGCGGCAGCGACATGATCGACCGCGACGAGTTCGAGGCGGTAAAGGCCAATGCCGCCGCGGCGCGCGAGGCGGTTGAACAAATGAAGGCGGAAATTGCTGAATTGCGTGCTCAAATTGCTGCAACCCAACCGAAAAAATCCGCCAAGGCGTGATTATCCACAGAATTGTTCATCCGTTGCCGAGTCGCTTGCTTGCCGAATCGTTGCGATGTGCGCAGCCTTGTGCATCGCTGGTTGGGGGATCGGTCATGGCAGATGAGCCTGAGAACATGAGCCCGAGAACGTGAGTCTGGTGGACATAGATTATACGCCGGCGCCCGCCGCCCCCATCGACATGCTGGAGCATGTGTTCGATTCCAATGGCTGGGCGTTCGAACGCAGCGGTGATGAGGAAATCAGCACGTCGATCAAGGGCGGCTGGGCCACGTATCAACTGCGGGCCCTTTGGCGCGAGGATGAACGCGTGCTGCAGATCATCGCGCGCGCCGACCTGACCGCGCCGGATGAGCGCCGCATGGCCGTTTACGAAACCCTGGGCCTGATCAACGAACAGCTGTGGATGGGGCATTTCGAGCTGTGGTCCGCCGATGGCACGGTGTTGTTTCGCCATGCGACGCTGCTCGACAATGATGGTGACGAGGACCAGCCCGACCTGACCATCGGCCAGGCCGAAGTGTTGGTGGAAGCCGCAGTAGACGAGTTCGAGCGGTTTTATCCGGTGTTCCAGTTGGTCATGTTCGCCGAACGCAGCGGGCAGGACGCGATGGCGGCGGCATTGCTCGAGACCGTCGGGGAGGCGTGAGCGCCGCCGTTTCGGGGCCGCCTGTCACCGGGTCGCATGTCACCGGGTCGCCTGCCACGGCGCCGCCCGTCTGGTTGCTGGGGTGCGGCAATATGGGTGGCGCGTTGCTGCGTCGCTGGATTGCCGAGGACATGGGCCCGTTCGCGATCATCGACCCGGCGCCGCGCGATGTGCCGGATGGCATTGTTGCCGGTGCGATACCGCCCGATGGCCGCCCCGATGTGCTGGTGCTGGCCGTAAAACCGCAATATTGGTGGGACGCGACCGAGGCGCTGGCCGATCGGGCCGGGCCGATGACTCTGGTGGTATCGATCATGGCGGGGGTGACGACGGCGGCGATCGCGCGGCGGTTCCCCAATTCGCCGATCGTGCGCGCCATGCCGAACACGCCGGCGGCGATCGGGCAGGGGGCGACGGGCCTGTTCACCACGGCGGGCGATCTGGCCGAAGGCGCGGCCGAGGCGTTGTTCGGGCCGGTCGGGGCGACCATGTGGCTGTCCAACGAGGCTGATTTCGATGCGGTGACCGCGGTTTCAGGGTCTGGCCCGGCCTATGTATTTGCCTTTATCGAGGCGTTGGCGGCGGCTGGCGAGGCGGCGGGGCTGGAGCCCGGGCTGGCCATGCGGCTGGCGCGGGCGACGGTTACCGGTGCGGCGGCACTTGCGGCGGCGCAAAGCGCGGTGCCGGCAGCCGAGTTGCGCACGCGCGTGACATCGCCGGGCGGTACGACGGCAGCCGGGTTGGCGGTGTTGCAGCCGGGGCTGGCGCCGTTGTTGGTCGATACGGTTGATGCCGCGGCGGCGCGGTCCCGCGAACTGGGGGGGTAGGGTCGTTTGCGATGGAGTCGGCACCGGCTCCACTCGCCTGCAATCGATCCTAACGCATCGCTATGTCTTGGGGAGCGCCCGGGCGGTATTTCAGCCTTGGCGCAGGCTGTCGATCAGCGGCCGGTCCCGGGCGTCGACAAGGCCGATGAGAACCGACCAGAACCCGGTGACGGCGGCCTGGCCGGCCTCTCGATAGGCGTCGGCCATGCCGGTTTCGAGTTCGGCGAACAGCGTTGCCTCCAGCGCGGCGCCGGTGGCGGTAAGGCGGAGAAGCCGCTGCCGCCGGTCGGTGGTGCCGATGCTTTGTTCGACAAGGCCACGATCCTGCAACTCCGTGAGCACCCGGCCGAGCGATTGCTTGGTGATGGCCAGCAGGCGCAGCAGATCGCCAACGGCGAGGCCCGGCCGCCGGGCGATGAAATACAGCGCCCGGTGGTGGGCGCGGCCAAAGCCTTCGCGGGCGAGAATGGTATCGGCGCCGCGCACCATGGCCGTGTAGCCGAAATACAGCAGCTCGATGCCGCGCCGGATCTCGTCCTCCCGCAGGAACAGCGGCGAGGCGGCGGGGGGGAGCGGCGCGTGAGCGGGGACAGCAAGTGCCGTCCCGCCGCGCGCCTCGGTGCGGCCGGCAGCCTGGGTGCGGCCGGCAATGGCGCGGGCGCCGGTGCGTGAATTTGGGACAGTCATGTTGACATATCTTGCACGAATCAATAGCCGGGGGCAAGAACCTGCCGGCGTGATGCGCGAGACGGGAATATTGTTGCGGGAAGGACCTTGGGATGACCGACGCCACGTTTGACAATCGCGATGGCTTCATCTGGTTCGACGGCGCGCTGCGGCCGTGGCGCGATGCCAATGTCCATGTCCTGACCCATGCCATGCACTATGCCAGCGCGGTCTTCGAGGGCATGCGCGCCTATGGCGGCACGGTTTTCGCGCTTTCGGAGCACAGCGACCGGTTGATCGAATCGGCGCGGATTTTGGGGTTCAAACTGCCCTGGACGCGCGAACAGATCGATGCCGCGGTGGTTGAAACGCTGGCGGCGAATGGTCTGACCAACGGTTATGTGCGGCCGATTGCCTGGCGCGGATCGGAACAGATGGGCGTTTCGGCACAAAAGACCAAGCCGCATCTGGCCATCGCATGCTGGGAGTGGGGCGCCTATTTCGGGCCGGAAGCGCTGGCCAAGGGGCTGCGGCTGAACATTGCGCCGTGGCGGCGGCCGGCCCCCTATACCGCGCCGACGAAATCCAAGGCGGCGGGCCTGTACATGATCTGCACCATGTCGAAACATGCCGCAGAAGACGCTGGCTATAATGACGCGTTGATGCTGGATTGGCGCGGGCAGGTAGCCGAAGCGACCGGCGCCAATGTGTTCTTCATGAAGGATGGCGTTCTGCACACGCCGACGCCGGACTGTTTTCTGGATGGCATCACCCGCCGCACCGTGATGGGCCTGGCACGGCGCCGGGGGATCGAGGTGGTCGAGCGCGTAATCTGGCCAGAGGAGCTGGAAACATTCGAACAGGCTTTCCTGACCGGCAGCGCCGCCGAAGTGACACCGCTGGCCGAAATCGGGCCATGGCGGTTCGAGGTCGGCGCGCTGACCCAGCAGCTGGCGCGCGATTATTCGGACCATGTCAACGGCCGCCTGCCGGGTTGAGCGTTGATCCGGCGGTCGGCGGGCTGCGCCACCGCAGGATGCGGCGAAGCGTTGCGGTACGGGGTCGGGTGGGGCGCTCCTTCGACAACGATCTAGGATTGTTGCTATTTTTGGCGCTGGCGAACCGCGATGGTTGCTTCGCAGTTGCAACATTGCGCCAGAATTGCTATGTCGCCGCTTCGCCGAGGCCAGACGTTCATCAAGCTGCAATAGGGCGGCTGCTACTACGCCGCCGGTGTTGAGACAGGTGTTATGAACAAGCGTATTTCAAGCGTTGCGGTTACTGTCTGCCTTGCGGTGGTCCTGTGGGTCATTCCCTCGGTGGGGACGCATGGGCAGGGTACATTGGGCAATCGCTTTGCCCATGCCGACCAGGATGTGATCGCCGCGACGCCGCGCGGTCAGGCCAGCCTGGTGCGCGCCGATCATCTCGTTTCGGACGCCGTCGCCCGGCTTTGAGACACCGCAGACGCCTCCCGGCCGTTATTTTCATATAATATGATCGCTGCGTTCGTTGCCGGGCCGCTCCTTTGCGCCGGCGGGCATCGCAGGAAGGCACATCGCAAGCAGGGGTCGTTGACGGGGTTGCAGCCCATCCCTACACGCCTTGAGGCGAATTCAATCAGGTTCAGGCAAGGTTCGGGGACAGCATGCGCAGCGGATTTGGGCGCTCTTTTCGGCCGTTTGCCGCAAGCCTGGCAATTGCTGCCACGCTTGTCGGCCCGGTCGCCCCGGTTTCGGCGCAGAGCATCGACCCGCGTGTTTTGCAGCAGGTGCAGGGCCAGCTTGGCGGCGCCAATGCCGGGGAGGCCGTCGACCGGGCGCGGACCGATGCCGATGAGCGCAACAATCCCGGCTTTGCCACCGACCGGCCGACACGGATCGACACGCGGGAGGAACAGGAATTGCGCCGGGCGCAGGCGCGTTCGACGCTGGCGCGCCTGTATCGGCCATCGCCTGTCGAGCAGGAATATCGCGACCGGCTTGCCGATCCGACGCTGCGGCAGTTCTGTTATGACCTGTTCCAATCGGCGGGCGGTGCCACAGCCGGGCTGACCGGGGCCGTTGGCGATGACTATGTCATCGGTGTCGGCGACGATGTCGTCGTGCAGTTCCAGGGCGCCACCAACGACAGCAAGACCGTGCGGGTTTCGCGGGATGGCCGGCTGGTTGTCGGCGCCTTGCCACCGATTTCGGCGGCAGGGCGCTCGCTGGGTTCGGTGCGCCGTGACCTGGAGGCGGCAACGCGGCGCACGTTGCTGGGCACCGAAGTGTTCCTGTCGCTGGGTTCGGTTCGGTCAGCCACGGTTTTCGTCGGCGGTGAAGTCGATCGGCCCGGCCAGTATAATCTGACGTCGCTGAGTGATGTCAGCGCGGCGCTGGCGCAGGCCGGCGGCGTGCGGCGGACGGGTTCGTTGCGCAATGTCCGCATTGTGCGGGGCGGCGGCAGCATCAGCGTCGATCTGTACGGCCTGTTGGGCATTGGCGCGCCACCTTCGGTACGCTTGCAGGATGGCGACCGCATCATCGTGCCGGTGATCGGCGAAACCGTGGCGATTTCGGGCAATGTCGCCCGGCCGGGGATTTATGAATTGCGCGGGTCCGCTTCGTTGGGATCGGTGCTGGGCTATGCCGGCGGCGCCATCCGCCCGCGCGGCAACAAGATCGCCATCAGCCGGATCACCGCGGATGGCACCGAGCAATATCTGCGCGCCGCGACGCTCGCCACGGCGCTGGTGCCGGGCGATGCGATCCAATTGACGGGCGGCAGCGCCGGCGGCAGCAACGGCCGTGTCGTGCTGCGCGGCCATGTCGGCAACCCCGGTGTCCGGGCGCTGGTTTCGGCACCGACCGTCCGTGAACTATTGGGCGATATCAGCGATTTGCAGCCTGATACCTATTTGCCGATGGCGGTATTGATCCGCCGCGATCCGGTGACATCGTCGCGTATTTTCCAGCCGGTGAATCTGTTGACCGCGCTGCGATCGAACCCCGATATTTCGCTGCGCAGCGACGATCGGCTGTATGTATTCGGCAGGGACGATATCGATTTCCTGAACCGCACGCCGGTGCGGCGCGTTGTGCTGGGGCAGCCCAACACGTTGACGGAATGCGCCTCGCTCGATCGGCTCGAATCGTTGGTGCGTGACAGCCAGACGACGCGGTTCAGCGTGGTGACACGATCGGTGTTCATCGTCGAGCGCAGCGGCCGTAGCGAAGTGGCGGCGACCGGCGGTAGCCTGGCCAGCACCAATCGCGGCGGCGACGAGACATTGCGCACCGGCGATGACCTGACGGGGCTGCGACGGTTGCCGGCGCAACCCGTAAACGGTGGCGATAAAAGCGCAAACGGCTTCAATGCGGGCATTGGTGCCATTGGCAATGAGACGCCTGGCAACAATGCCGGCGATGCCCGGCTTGCCTATTCGAGCCGCGATGCCGTGACCAGCGGCCGGTGCCCGGCGGTATTCGAGGAAGAACCGGAACTGCTGCCGGTGCTGATCGAAAATGCGGTGTCGGTGGGTGGTGCGGTGCGGCGTCCGGGTGCCTATCCGGTGGCGAGCCGGATGAGCGCCGCCGATCTTGCATCGGTTGCGGAAGGGGTGTTGAGCGCCGCGGCCGACCTGACGCTGGATGTGACGCGCGCCAATGGCGCCGCGGTCACGCAGGAGCGCATTGCGACCGAAGGCTTTCCGGAGGCGGCGCGCACGACGTTGGTCAATGCGGGCGATGACCTGCGTTTCAATGCGGCCCAGCCGCAGTTCGAGGCCGGCGGCGTGCTGCTTTCCGGTGAATTCAACCGGCCGGGCCTGTATTCGATCCGCAAGGGCGAAACACTTTCCGAGTTGATCGCGCGGGCCGGCGGGCTTTCGCCCTTGGCCTATCCCTATGGCGCGATTTTCACCCGCCGCTCGGTGAAGGAATTGCAGCAGGAAGGCCTGCGTCGCACCAGCCGGGAACTGACCAATTCGCTGCTGGCCGTATCGGCGCGCAAAGACAGCAAGGGCGACGCGCTGTTGGCCGGGCAGCAGTTGATCAACCAGCTTGCGACCGTGGAATCGCCGGGCCGCGTGGTGGTGGAGGCCGATCCGCGTGTGCTGGCGTTGCGGCAGGACCTGGATACCGTGCTGGAAAGCGGCGATGCCATAGTCATGCCGAAGCGGCCGAATTTCGTGCTCGCCCTGGGCGATGTTTCGAACCCCGGCGCGTTGCAGTTCGTCGCCGGGAAATCGGTCGCCGGCTATTTGAGCGAGACCGGCGGCACCCAATCGACCGCCGACAAGAAGCGGATTTTCGTGGTGTTGCCAAATGGCACGTCGCAGCCGCTGAGATCGCGCGGCTGGGGCCGGCAGGATAACAGCGTGGTGCCGCCGGGTTCGACGATCATCGTGCCAAAGGATATCGATCCGTTGTACAATCTCGATCTGGCGCGGGACGTGACCGGGATCATCGGCAGCCTGCTGACGTCGGTGGCGACCGTGGCAATCCTGGCGACACGGCCCTAGCGCCTTGACGGTTGCGGGCGCGTTGCCCGGGGGCCGTGCAGACGGCGCGCCAGGGCAGGGATTGCGGCGGGGTTTACGGCGTCCGGACGTCGAGGCTGGTGCCTTGCCGCGCCGCCACGCCCAGCGCCGGGCCCGGGGGCGCCGCCAGCAACAGCGCGAGCACGCCAAGCAGGAACAGCGGCAGCGACAGCCGGGCAGGCGGCGACGGGATCATGACTGGCGATCCGGCGCGGCGGACTCGGCTGTGCGGGGCAGCGGATCGCGATGCTGGGCATTTGCGGCGACGAAGCGATCGAGCCGGGCAGCCATCGCCTGGAGTGTGGCCGTCGGCAGGTCGACACCGCAGATGATGGCGTCGGGTTCGGACAGGGGCTCGAACAGGGGCGCGGAGTGGGGCCCGAAATTCGGCTCGAACCGAGGCTCAGCCCGGGGCAGGGGGGCCGGGCCGGCATTCGCCGATTGGGCGGCCGCCGCTGCCGGCACCGGCGCATCGCCGCGCAGCAGGCCAAGGCTGAGCAGATAGTCGATCGGATTGGGCCCGGATCGCGCAATGGCCGTTTCCGACGGCTGGTGCCGGGGGCGTTGCCGGGCGGGGTTGCCGGCAAAGGGTTTGTCGAAGCGGTCATGAGCGGTCATGGGCTATCCATTCCTCTGGCGTCGCCCGAAAAGCGTTGCAATTGGCGTGCCAAATCGTCTTGTTGGCGCAATTGCGGGATTATCTGCGATTCAACCGGCTGTTTGGCGCCGCAAAAGCGGCAATTTCCAGCCGCGCAGCGGCAATGTCTTGCCGCTTCTGACCTGTCGGGATACCCGAAATCATGGTTTAATATGGATGGTTTCCAGCCGTTAATCGCAATGCTGGCTCATCTCCGGCCGTATTGTCCGACATGATGAGCAAGGAGGAACAAGTGATCGAAGGCATTTCCAGCAGGCACGCGCTGCTTCCGGCGGCGACAACCGGCGATCCGGCGCCGGTCAGAGTTGGCGAGCCCAAAGCGGCGACGTCGACGGTATCGGTGGGTGCTGGCCAAGCGCTGCCACGCCCGCTGACCGGGACGGAACCGCCTGTCGATACCGCCAAGGTTGCGGCGTTGCGTCAGGCGATCGCCAGTGGCGCCTACAAGCCGGACCCGGTGGCGATTGCCGAACAGATCATCAACTATGATGCAGGATCGAAATCGCGCTGATCCGGGTTTGGCGGTGTCGGCGTCCTATAATGATTGAAAGGCCCTGAACGGCCACCGGTTGTCGCCAGAAGGGCGAGCGCTGGAATGCGGGACAGCAGAGCAAGGGTGTTGAACGACGACGGGTGACGTGCCCGCGCCGATGGGAAAATTGCGGCCATCGTGCCGCGGTGAGGAGCGCATACGGTGATGACGTGTCGAGGTACAGCCATTGGCCGGAACACCCCGTTCGCGATGCTTCTGGCGACGTCTGCGCTGCTGCCGCCAGGCGTCGATTTGCTGAATTCGGGGTTTTGAGGCCATGGACGCTCGGCTAGGATTTGATACCCTGATGCAGGACGCCCGCCTGGTGGTGGCGGTTGATCCCGACCGGCTGGTGGCGACCCATGTGATGCTGGTGCGCAAGATCGCCTGGCATGTGCACGCCCGGGTATCGTCGGCGATCGATGTCGAGGATCTGGTGCAGATCGGCATGATCAGCCTGATCGAGGCGGCGCGGGCCTTTGAAGACCGGGGCCATGCCGCCTTTGCAACCTATGCGACGGTGCGGGTGCGCGGTGCGATGATCGACCAGTTGCGCAAAGGTGCGACGCTGGTGCGATCGGCGATGCGGCGGCGGCGCGAATGGGGCGCCATAAGATCCGGGCTGGAAGGCGGGTTGGGGCGCCCGGCGACCGATGCCGAAATGGCGGCGGCGCTGGCGATCACCATCGAGGCCTATCGGTCGGGGATGGCGGCCACGCAGGCGACGCACACCGAATCCATCGATGATGTATATTCCGATCACAGCGACTGGTTTGCCGATGATGGTCCCGATGCGCATGACCAGCTGCAGCAGAAATCGCTGCAATTGGCGATTGCGGCGGCGGTGGCGACGCTGCCGGAGCGCGAGGCGATGGTGTTGCAGCTGTATTTCGTCGAGGAGCTGAACCTGGAGGAAATCGGTCAGGTGATGGGGGTGGGCGCGGCGCGCATCTGCCAGATCAAGAAGACCGCGCTGGGCAAGCTGCGCGGGCGGCTGGAGGGGTGGGATTCGGCCGATTGATTCAGATGCCGTTGTACCAGGACCAGCCGTTCTGGATCTGGCCCCTGGCGCCATTGTCATCGAATTGATCGGTGACGACGATGCGGCGCAGGAATTTCAGGCTCTTGTAGCCGATCTGGCGTTCGACCCGCAGCCGCAGCGGTGCGCCATGCGACATCGGCAGATCACGGCCGTTCATGCCATAGGCGAGGATCGTCTGCGGGTGGAGCGCATCGACCATGTCGATCCCATCGGTGACGGCGTCATAGCATTGGAACTGCACGAAACGCGCCGCGGGCCGGACGCCCACCGCCAGCAAGACGTCGCGCAGCGGCACACCGGTCCATTCGGCAATGGCGCTCCAGCCTTCCTCGCAATGATGCCTGGTAATTTGGGTGCGCGCCTTCAGGCGCTTCAGATCGGCAAGCGAAAAACTGCGCGGGCGATCGACGCTGCCTTCGATCGGCAGCCGCCAATCGGTGAAATCATCGTGTCGTGCGGTCGCATAATCGGCGCCGCCCTGGGGATCGTACAGCCCGCCGTCCGACCGGGCCGGATCATAAGTGCCGACCGCGGGCATCGAGGTGATTGCCGAACGATCATATTCGCGGGCAAGCGCGCTGCGCGACAGCAGCAGGCGCTGGGCATTGTAGGTAAGATTGTCGCCCATGCGCAGGATATTGCCATAGGTCGGTGGCTGGTCCCCGCAGCCGGTGAGCAGCAGTCCGCCGCCCGACGCAAGCCCGCCGATCAACGCCCGTCGTGACAGTCGCAACAGCTTTTCAGCCATGTGGTTTCCCCAGAAACATGCCGCGCAATTGCCGGGCCGGGCCGGTGAGCAGGATCATCGCCAGATGAACGAGCAGGAACAACGCCACAAAGGTGAAGGCAAAGAAATGGATGGTGCGCGCCGATTGGGTGCCGCCGAACACATCGAGCAGAACCGGGTATGTCGCAACGATGCCCGGCGACATGGTGATGCCGGTAAGGAAGATGATCGGCAGCGCGACGAGGACGATGAGCGCGTAAACCAGTTTCTGGAGGACGCCATAGGGCGGGCCGGACGCGGCGGCGGGCAGCCGGAATCGCAGGTGGCGCCTGACGTCCGCCGCCAGATTGCCGCGCGCCAGATCGTTGCCGCCTGGCAAAAGGTTGCGCCGCAAATGCCCCGATGCCAGCCCAAGGGCAAGATAGGCGACGAGCCCGGCAAGGAAGCCCCAGGCGGCGAGGAAATGCAGGCTGCGTGCCCAGCCGTTCTGATTGTAGATTTCAAAGCTGCGGCTGGCGGTTATCGGGCTGCCCGGCGTGGCGAAAAACGGCGCCGTATCGACCCAGCCGCCATGTTTGTAGTTGGGGCCGAGCGGCAGTTCCAGCAGCGTTGGCGTCAGGTCGTTGCCGGTTTCGCCCCAATAGAGCCGGGGGTGGGCCTTCAGGATGGTGAAACCCGAGAACATCAGCACGATGACCGTTGCCGCAAGCAGCAAGTGCGTCAGCCGCACCCAAAGGCGGTGGCCTCCCGGATGCAGCGCTGCCTTCGAAATTCCCGCGTTTGCCTTCACCGCGTTACCCCTGAGCCCTGACAGGTGTCCTAGCACAGGTGATTTGCGGCTTGAAGGCGCGTCAGGCGGCTTCGATGCGCAGGATGGTGCCTTCGACCCCCACGATCGTGCAGCGGGCGCCGGCGGGCAGGTCTGGCCCTTCGGCGCGCCAGGGGCTGTCGCCGACCTGGACGCGGCCGCGGCCGCCTTCGATCGCTTCGATGACCGTTACCGAGGTGCCGATCAGGCGTTCGCCGCGGCGGTTGAGGGTGGCATCATGCACGTCGTCGCGGTCGGGCAGGAAATTGCGGGCGAGCAATACAGACAGGATGGCGAGGCCGGCGAAGGTGACGCACTGCACCTGCCACGGTAGCCCGAAGATACCGGAGAGCACCGCCGTGGCGCCGGCGGCGGCGCCCAGCCAGATCAGGAACACGCCGGGCAGCAGGATTTCGGCGCCGGCGAGGACGACCGCCAGCACCGCCCAGGCCCATGGCGTGGCGAGCGCCGCGATGATCGCGTCGGGTGTCATGGCTGTTCGAACGGCCCGATGCGGCGTTGCGGCTGCGTTTCGACGCGGCGGCTTTGTGGCTTGGCCGCGCCTTCCGGCTTGGCATCGGGTCGCACGCCGCGCACCAGATCGCCGATGCCGCCAAGGCTGCCGACCAGCGCCGATGCTTCGAACGGCATGAACACGGTTTTCGAATTGGGCGAGGTGGCAAATGCCTGCATGGCCTCCACATATTTCTGCGCGACGAAGTAATTCAGCGCCTGGGCATCGCCGCCGGCGACGGCGTCGGAGACCATGGTGGTGGCCTTGGCTTCGGCTTCGGCAGCGCGTTCGCGGGCTTCGGCATCGCGGAAGGCGGCTTCGCGGCGGCCTTCGGCTTGCAGGATCTGCGATTGCTTGGCACCTTCGGCGCGCAGGATTTCGGACGCGCGCAAGCCCTCGGCTTCGAGGATGTTGGCGCGTTTTTCGCGTTCGGCCTTCATCTGCCGGCCCATGGCGTTGACGATATCGGCGGGCGGGCGAATGTCCTTCAATTCGACGCGGGTGATCTTGATGCCCCAGGGGTGGGTGGCTTCATCGACGACGGTGAGCAGCCGGGCGTTGATGGCGTCGCGTTTCGACAAGGTTTCATCAAGGTCCATCGAGCCCATCACGGTGCGCAGGTTGGTCGTCGTCAGGTTGATGATGGCGGAATAGAGATCGCTGACTTCATAGGCCGCCTTGTTGGCTTCGAGCACCTGGTAGAACACCACGCCATCGACGGCGACGATGGCATTGTCCTTGGTGATGATCTCCTGCCCCGGGATGTCGAGCACCTGTTCCATCATGTTGATGCGGCGGCCGACCCGATCGACAAAGGGGATAATCAGGCTGAAGCCCGGGCGCAGCGTCATGGTGAAGCGGCCGAAGCGTTCCAGCGTGTATTCAAAGCCCTGTCGCACGACGACAACCGCGCGGGCGACCGCGACGATTGCCAGCAGCAGAAAGGCGATTGCGAAAATACTTGCGGTCACTGGGTGACGCTCCTTGGTTGACGATGCTGTCCATCCGGTTGATCTTCAATAAAGATTATCTGGTTGTCGGGCGAATGAATTGCGAGGGGTGATGAACGATATTTCGCGGGTGCGGCGATCGGTTCTGTATTTGCCGGCGAACCGGGACAGCGCGGTGGCAAAGGCGCGGACGCTGCCGGCCGATTGCGTGATCCTTGATCTGGAAGATGCGGTGCAGCCCGATGCCAAGCCGGCGGCGCGGGCGGCGGCGGTGGCGGCGGCGCAGGCCGGGGGTTGGGGTGCGCGCGAATTGCTGTTGCGCGCCAACGGGCTATCGACGGCCTGGGCCGAGGCGGATTTTGCGGCGGCGAATTTTGCAGGGGTGCGGGGCGGCGGTTTTGCGGCGATCGTGGTGCCCAAGGTGGATAGTGCAGCCGAAGCGGCGCGGGCCGTGGCGATGGCCGGCGGGTTGCCGGTGTGGGCGATGATCGAGACGCCGCGCGGGGTGATCGATGCGCCGGCGATTGCCGCGGTGCCGGGGGTGGCGGGGCTGGTCGCCGGCATGGCGGACCTGGCCGTTGATCTGCACGCCCGGCCCGATGCGGCGCGGACACCGCTGCTGTATGCGCTGTCGGCGATCGTCATGGCGGCGCGGGCGGCGGGCATCATGGTGTTTGACGGCGTGTTCACCGATATC
>JBBQPR010000080.1:0-13371 GCA_038217075.1 Sphingomonadales bacterium | reverse complement strand
GCGCCATCGCCCAGCGGGATGATCTCGCGCAGCGGCGACCGGGTTTCGCCATTCGAAAGCGCAACCATCGCCGCCCGCACGATGGCAATGGCGCGCGGCATGGTCAGCCGCGCCGCAACCTCCGCCCGGTCGATCAGGCGCAGCACCGGCGCTATTTCACTTCAACCAGGCCAGCGTCCGCTGCCACGCCAAATTCGCCGCCGCCCGGTCGTACCGCGCCGCCGATGTGTCGTTGTTGAAGGCATGGTTGACGCCCGGATAGACATGCGATTCAAACTTCACGCCAGCCGTCTGCATCGCCTTCAGATACGGCGGCGACATGCCGTTGATGCGCGAGTCCAGCCCGGCGTATTGCAGCAGCATCCGCGCCTTTATGTTCTTCACCCCATCAAGATCGCGCGGCGGCGCCCCATAATAGGATACGCCGGCGC
This sequence comes from Sphingomonadales bacterium, assembly GCA_038217075.1. GTDB lineage: Bacteria > Pseudomonadota > Alphaproteobacteria > Sphingomonadales > Sphingomonadaceae > Sandarakinorhabdus. The sequence goes on along the minus strand of JBBQPR010000080.1, from coordinate 12,940 downwards.
GCAATTTGCTACCCGCCGCCACCGCCAATTGGTTGACCAGCCCACCACCCCAGCAAAAACCTACCGCGCCGGGCACACCGCGGCCCTCCGAATAACTCTCGAACCAGCGCAGGCTGGCCACCGCATCCGCCAATATTTCCGCCGGCGGCGCCTGTGCAATCAACGCCCGGGCGATATCGTCCGCCGAAAATTTGCCATCGCCGGTGCGCGGTGTTTCCCCCTGGGACGACAGGAAATCCGGTGCCAGCGCGACAAAACCCGCCACCGCCAACCGCCGCGTCACGTCACGGATATGCTCGTTAAGCCCGCGATTTTCATGGAACACCAGCACCTTTGGCGCGCGTTCGGCGGCCCCGCGCGGCTGCGCAACATAGCCGACCATCGTGCGCCCGCCATCAACGCCCCACACGATCCGCTGCGCCTCGATGCGTTCATCATCGGGGGCGACCAGCGGCGCCGCTTCGGCACGCGCCTCCAGCAGGGGCAGCATCGCCGTCGCCGCCGCCACGCCGCCGGCAATCCGCGCCAGCCCGGCGATCAAGTCGCGCCGGCTGGCACTGCCATCGCCATGGGTGAAGCGATCATAAAGCTCGATCATCGGCTGGGTAATATCGGGCGCATTATCCGGCTTCGTCATCGCAAACTCCATTGGCAGGCAAATAGTTTACGGCTGTGACGACCGCGCGCGCAATGCTGCCAGCGTCGCGGGCGTATCGATATCATCCAGAACCGCGTGGCTCATCGCATCGATCGCGATCACGTCATCGGCAAATTCACCCAGCAACGCCTTGCCGCCGACATCGCCGGCAAGCCCCATCAACCCGGCAAAATGCCGCCGCCCCCACCGTACCGGGTTGCCGCGCCTGCCATCCCATTCGGGCAACACGATATGCCCCGGCGCCGTCGCCAGCGCCGCCAGCACCAATGGCTCGACGCGCGGCATATCGGCCAGACAGACCAGCACTGCCGACCATTCCGGTGGCACCGCCGCAATGCCGGCGCGCAGGGACCGGCTCAACCCCTCGGCATAATCCGGCGCCTCCACGAACATCGCGGCCCGGTCGCCCAGCGCCGCCCGCACATCATCGCCGCGCGCGCCCAGCACGATGATCGGCGGCGGCAAGCCAGCGGCGGCGATGGCATCGGCAACATGCGCGACGATCGGTTTGCCGCGCCATTCCTCCAGCAATTTGTGCGGCCCGCCCATGCGGCTCGACCGCCCGGCGGCGAGGACGATCGCGCCCACGCTGCCCGGCGGCGGCGGCGCGGGCAGGGCGGCACGCGGCTGCGGCCGCTCCGCCTCGGGCAGTAACCCGCCCGCACCCATGGCGGCGATATCGGCGGCGTCCACCGCCACACCGGCCACCAGCCGTTCCAGCACGACATCAAAACCGTTGCGCTTGGGCGACCGCGCACAGCCAGGCATGCCGATCACCGGCGCATCGCCCAGCGCGGCCAGGCACAACAGATTGCCCGGATCAACGGGCATCCCCAGCCGTTCGACATGGCCGCCGGCGGCGGTGATCGCGGCGGGCACCACATCGCCGCGATCGACCGTCGCCGATGCCCCGGCGATCAACAGGATATCGACATCGATCAAATGGCCCAGCCGTTCGGCCAGCGCCGCAATATCGTGCCGGCACGGCGGCAGCACGACGAAATCGCAGCCCAGCGCCGCCACGCGGGCCCGTGTCACCTGCTCGGTACGCGCCAGCATCTTGTCCGCCGTGCCATCGAGCAGGGTCTGGATCAACGCCACCCGCCGCGGCCGGAACCCCGCCAGCGCCAGCGGCCGCGCCGCCGCCACCGCCGCCGCCAGCGTTTCGGCGGCCACGGCATAGCGGATGATCTTGATGGTCGCGACAATCTCCCCCGCCGCAACCCGCGCATCGGCGGGCAGGGTGGCCAGCGTCAACGCCTCGTCGATGCCGTTGATCGCCGCGACCATGTCGGGCTTCAACCGCAATATGCCATCGGCCGTGGCGGCGATATTGGCGCGGCCATGGCTGGCCGGCATGGCGATCAACCCCGCACCGGCCAATGTCGCGGCGAGCGCAGCGGCGGCGGCATCTTCCGGCACATCGCCCGGCTCCAGCCGCGCCACCGTCAGCTTTGCCAGCCCGGCAGCGGCGGCGCGGGCAATATCCTCGCTGCCCAGCCGGCGGCCCTTGGGCCAGCGCGTGCCGTCGATGACCAGCGAATGCGCCAATATGGCGCCCTCGGCCTCATCCAGCGGCAGTTCGCCAAATATCACGGGCGCGGCACAAGCGCCCCGCGCCACGCCGCGGTCATTTCGGCGGCGATGCTCAGCGCGATTTCGCCGGGGTCCGCCGCACCGATGGCCAGCCCCGCCGGGCCATGGATGCGCGCCAGCGTCGCCGGGTCAAAGCCCTGTTCCGCCAGCCGCGCCAGCCGCGCCGCATGGTTTTTCCGGCTGCCCAGCGCGGCGATATAATAGGCCGGCGACCGCAGCGCCGCCGCCAGCGCGACATCATCCAGCTTTGGATCATGGGTCAGCGCCACCACCGCGCTGGCCGCATTGGGCTGCCATTCGGCCAAAGCCTCATCCGGCCAGCGCCGATCGAGCGCCAGCCCGGCAAAGCGCGTATCGGCGGCAAACAACCCGCGCGGGTCGATAACCGTCGGCGCAATGCCCAACGCCTGCGCCAATGGCACCAGCGCCTGCGCAATATGCACTGCGCCGATGATTGCGACCCGGCGCGGCGGCGGATAGGAGCGGACAAAATCGCCCTCGTTGCCGCCATCGCCGACGATCTCACGCGTCATCCCCGCGGCAATATCGGTCGCCAGCGTCACCGCCTCGCCGGTGCCGGCGGCCGCCAGCAACCGGTCGACCAGCGCCGGCGCCAGCCCATCCGCTGCCAACCGCTGTACCAGCACCGAAATCCGCCCACCGCACGCCAAACCGACCTGCCAGGCCGTCTCATCGGCAACACCATAGTCCAGCCGCCGCACACCATCGCCGCCCACCAGCAATTCCTGCGCCTCTGTCACGACATCGCCTTCGACACAGCCGCCGCTCACCGATCCTTCGAACAGGCCGTCGTCGCGAATGGCGAGGTGGCTGCCCTTGCGGCGTGGTGCCGATCCCCAGGTTTCGATGACGGTGGCGATGGCAACGCCGTGCCCGTCGCGCTGCCAGTCGCGCGCCGCCGCCAATGTGCCGAGATCGTCCAGTGCCACCTCAGATTCCCCCGCTCAACCCCATTGCCAGAACAGGAACGCCAATACCGCAAGCACCAGAACACCACCCCATATCAGTGGCGACACGCCGCGTGGCGCCGGGGCGGACACACCGGCGGACGTCATCGCGTCGGCCACCATGGCCGCAATATTGACATCGGCAACCGGGGCCGCTGCGCCCGCATCGGCGCCGGTTTCCATCTCGGCGATCGGTGCCGTGGTTTCCAGTTCCGCCTTCAACCGCGCGAAAAAGCTTTCGGCATAACCCTTGGCCGTGCCTTCGATCAGCCGCGCCCCAAGCTGCGCCAGCTTGCCGCCAACGCTGGATTTCACCGCATAGGTCAGTTGCGTCTGGCCAGGGCCGGTTTCGGCCAATTGCACCGCAGCCTCGCCCTTGGCAAAGCCCGCCACGCCGCCCTTGCCCTCGCCGATCAGAACATAGCTTTCGGGCACGACAACCTGTGTCAACGTCACCTGACCGGTAAAGCTGGCACGCACCGGGCCGACTTTGGCATTCATCTTGCCTTCGAAACGCTCGCCATCGTCGCCCGCAACGCGGGTCAGCGTTTCGATCCCCTCGATGCAGCGCGCCAATATCTCGGGATCGTTCAAAGCATCCCAAACCCGCGCTCGCGCTGCCGCGATCGTCACTTCCCCGTTCAGTTCCACGCCTGCGCCTTTCCTGTCTGCATGTCAGCCTTAACCGCACTTCGGTGTAATCGCCACCATCGCATTGCGCGGACAAGCTTGGACTGGCCGGGACTGGCCCCTACAGGCCCGGACAGGCCCGAAAAAGCGCCTCATTCGACCGTATCCGAAACGAAGGCTTGCATTCTGTGCTTTTGCGCGCTGGAATAGACGACAGTTTCAGCGCCCGTTTGTTTTGCGGGTGCAGTTGCGTCGGGGGGCGAGTATGACTGTTGAGATCGAGACCGGGAATTCGGTCGAGGTTGTGGAAGAAACCATCCTGCGGGGGCGGGTGAAATGGTTCGATCCGGTTCGCGGCTATGGATTCATGGTGCCGCAGGACGAAAGCCCGGATGTGCTGGTGCATTTTACCGTCGTGCGCGAAATCGGCCGCCGCACCTTGCCCGAAGGCGCAACGCTCACCTGCGGCGTGATTGCGCGTGATCGCGGTCGGCAGGCGCGGCGCATCATCGATGTCGATCTGTCGACCACCATCGGCCCCGATCCCGAAACGGCGGCGGCGCGCGCTGCCGACCGCGTCGATCCGCAGGTGATGATCGCCGCCGCCGGCGAATCCGAAGCCGTGGTGGTCAAATGGTTCAACCGGCTGAAGGGCTATGGCTTCGTCACCCGGCCCGGCTCGGTCGAGGATATCTTCGTCCATATGGAAACCGTCCGCCGCGCCGGGCTCGTCGAACTCATTCCCGGCCAATCGCTCACCGCCCGCGTCGCCCCCGGCCACAAGGGACCGCTCGCGGTGCAGATCGAGGTCATCGAAGGCGAAAGCGCGGCCTGAACCAGCCCCCCTCTCCCGCCTGCGGGAGAGGTCGAGAGACGGCGAAGCCGACCCGGGTGAGGGTGTTGCAACGCCAAGAGCGAGTACACCCTCACCCGCCGCGCGCGACGAAGGTCGCCTCGGCGACGCCGCGCATGTCGTCTCCTCCGCGTGCGGGAGAGGGAACGACTTAACCCGACTGCAACCGCCCCTAATGCGCGTCGCCCCAACTGACGCCGCTGCCGATCTCGACCCCCAATGGCACGGACAGATCGACCAGCGGCCGGTGCGCATTGGCCATCGTCGCGCGGATGATCGGCGTCGCCGCGTCAACATCGCCTTCGGGCACTTCGAACACCAGTTCATCGTGCACCTGCAACAGCATCTTCACGCCGCCCAGACCGGCTGCGGCCAGCGCGCCCGGCATCTGCACCATCGCCCGCTTGATGATATCGGCCGCGGTGCCCTGCACCCGGGCGTTGACCGCGGCGCGCTCGGCAAATTGCCGCTCGCCGGCGTTCTTTGAAAATATCAACGGCACATGCGCCTTGCGACCGAACAGGGTGGTGACAAAACCCTTGTCCTTGGCCGCCGCAATCGTGTGCGCCATGTAATTGCGGATGCCCGGGAAACGGCTGAAATACAGATCGATGTACCGCGCCGCCTCGCCGCGATCGATGCCCAGCCGCTGCGCCAGCCCGAACGCCGAAATGCCGTAGATGATCGAAAAATTGATGGTCTTGGCCCGGGCCCGCGTATCCCGCGTCACCTCGCCGAACACTTCCTTGGCGGTCAGAGCGTGAACATCGCCGCCTTCGGCATAGACCGCCTTCAGTTCCGGCACATCGGCGATATGCGCGACCAGCCGCAATTCGATCTGGTTGTAATCGGCGGCCATCAAGACATGGCCCGGCGCCGCGACAAAGGCATGGCGGATGCGGCGGCCAAGCTCGGTGCGGATCGGGATGTTCTGCAAATTCGGGTCGTTGGACGACAGCCGGCCGGTGGAGGTTGCCGCCAACGCATAATTGGTGTGCACCCGGTCGGTTTTCGGGTTGATCTGCGCCTGCAACGCATCGGTATAGGTCGATTTCAGCTTTGAATGCTGCCGCCATTCCAGCACCTTGCCGGCAATTTCGGCGCCATCCTCGGCCAGCCGTTCCAATTCGGTCACGTCCGTCGTCCAGGCGCCGGTCTTGCTGCTTTTCTTGCCCGATTTGAGCCCCATCTTGTCGAACAGCATCTCGCCAAGCTGCTTGGGGCTGCCGATGGCGAACGGCTCGCCAGCCAGCGCGTGAATCTCGCCCTCCAGCCGCTTGATCTCCACTTCATACGCCGCCGACAGCCCGGCCAGCGCGCTGCGATCGACGCGGATGCCGGCCATTTCCATATCGGCGATCACCGGGATCAACGGCCGGTCGACCAGCTCGTAGATCTGCGACACCTGTTCGCGCCACAGCCGGTCGCGGAAATTCGCCTGCAACCGCAGCGTCACATCGGCATCTTCGGCGGCATATTCGGTCGCCTTGTCGAGCGGCACCTGCGCGAAATCATACTTGCCCTTCGCACCGCCAGTCACATCCTTGAAGGCGATTGGCGTATGGCCCAGATGGCGGGTGGAAAGATCGTCCATGCCATGGTTCCAGCGCCCGGCATCGAGCGCATAGCTGAGCAGCATCGTGTCGTCATACGGCGCCAACAGCGGCACGCCATGCTGGCGCAGCACAATCATGTCATATTTCAGATTCTGGCCGGTCTTCAGGACGCTCGCATCGGCGAACACCGGGTTCAACCGCGCAATCACCGCCTTCATGTCCAGCTGCTCGACCCGCTCCGCCAACAGTCCTTCGCCGGACTGGTGCGCCACCGGAATATAACAGGCACGGCCCGCCTCGGTCGAAAGGCTGATGCCCAGCAGATTGGCACGAACCTGATCGAGGCTGTCGGTCTCGGTATCAACCGCAACGATGCCCAGCCGCGTCGCCTCGGCCACCCACCAATCGAGCCGCTCCAGGGTCGTCACCGTTTCATAGTCGCTGTGGCGAAACGGCTTGGCCTCAACGGCTTCCGCCTTCACCGGCATGGCATGGGCAGCTTCCGCCTCGCGGCCCAGTTTCGACAACATACCGCGAAAACCATGTTTGGCGAAGAATTTGGCCAACGGTTCGTGCGGCGGGTGGCGCAGCGTCAGCGCCTCCAGCGGTTCGGCCAGCGCAATATCGTCCTTCAACCGCACCAGTTCGCGCGACAGCCGCGCATCGTCGATCGAATTGGCCAGCGTTTCCTTCAACTTGGGCTTCTTGATCTCGGCGATATTGGCGATCACGCCCTCGACATCGCCATATTGCTGGATCAATTCGGCGGCGGTTTTCGGACCCACACCGCGCACACCCGGAATATTGTCCGCCGTATCGCCCATCAATGCCAGCACATCGCCCACCTTTTCGGGCGGCACGCCGAACTTCTCGATCACCTCGGCGCGGTCGATACGCTGGTTCTTCATCGTGTCGAGCAAATCGATCCCCGGCTGGATCAACTGCATCAGATCCTTGTCAGACGACACGATGGTTACGTTGAAATCGGCGCGCAGCGCGGCGAGCGCATAGGAGGCGATGATATCATCCGCCTCGAAGCCATCCTCCTCGATGCACGGCACCGAAAACGCCCGCACGGCATCGCGGATCAACGGGAATTGCGGCACCAGATCCTCCGGCGCCGGCGGCCGGTGCGCCTTGTAATGCTCGTACATGTCATTGCGAAACGTGTGCGATCCGGCATCCAGGATCACCGCCAGATGCGTGGGCGCTTCGGCATTGGCCAATTCGGTGATCAGCTTCCAAAGCATGGCGGTAAAGCCATACACCGCCCCCACCGGCGTGCCTTCGGGATCGGTCAGCGGCGGCAACCGGTGATAGGCGCGAAAGATATAGCCGGAGCCATCGACGAGATAGAGGTGCTGCTTGCTCATTATTGCCCCGCTTTAGCAGGCGATCTGTCGCACGGCGAGGGTGCGGACTTGCCTATCCGCCGTGGCGGCGGAATAACCCCAGCAACTTTTTCGGGAGAATCGCGCCATGGCCCTAATCCACCGCCTGCTCATCGCCGCCGCCTGCATCACCGCCGCCACTGCCGGCCCGGCGCTGGCGCAAAACGGCCCGGTGCCGATCGCCCCCGCCATGGTGCCGTTCAAGCTGGGGGCGTTCCAGATGGCGTCGCTGCACGATGCCGATTTCGCCGCCGCCAATGATGGCAAGACCTTTGCCATCGGCGTGGACCCGGCCGAAGTGCGCAAGGTGCTCGATGCCGGCGGCGCCAAGGACGGCCGCATCGCCCTGTCGGTATCGGCGCTGCTGGCCAGAACGCCTGGCCATGTCGTGCTGCTCGATACCGGGCTGGGCTTTTCGGCAAAGGGCGTGCTCATCGACAGCCTGGCGCTCGCCAAACTCGCGCCCGCCGATGTGACCGATATCTTCATCACCCATTCGCACGGCGATCATGTCGGCGGGCTGGTCGGTGCCGATGGCAAGCCGGCGTTCCCCAATGCTGCGGTCCGCATGTCCGAAAACGAATGGACGTTCCTCAAGGCCAATCCGGCCAATGCCAAGCTGGCGGCGGCGATCAGCGCACAGGTCAAGACCTTCGTCCCCGGCGGTGATGTGATCCCCGGCATCCGCGCCGTCGCAGCAGTGGGCCATACCCCCGGCCATACCGACTATGAAATCCATTCCGGCACGGCGAAAATGCTCGATATTGGCGATACCGCGCACAGCTACATCATCTCGCTGGCCAAGCCCGAATGGCAGATCAACTTCGACAGCGACAAAAAGCTCGGCCCCGAAGTGCGCCGCGCCACGCTCGCCCGGCTGGCCAAAAGCGGGGAACGCGTGTTTTCCCCGCATTTTCCGTTCCCGGGGCTGGGCCGCATCGCCAAGGCCGGTGACGGCTTTGTCTGGAAGCCCAGCCTGAAATGACGGGCCTGAAATAGCCGGACTCGCATGATCTGAAAGGCGGCAGTGGATTTGGCGCGCGCGCTCTGGCATCAGGGCGTCATGCAAGCCTTCACCACAATTTCGGGCACCGCGGTGCCGTTCGGCCTCGAAAACGTCGATACCGACGTCATCATCCCGGCGCGCGTCCTCAAAACCATCACGCGCACCGGGCTTGGCCAGCACGCCTTCACGGTCATCCGGCAGGATCCGGACAATGTGTTCGACGCACCCCGCAACAGGGGCGCGCCGATCCTCATCGCCGGCGACAATTTCGGCTGCGGCTCCAGCCGCGAACACGCGCCCTGGGCGCTGGCCGACATGGGCTTTCGCGTCGTCATCGCGCCGTCGTTCGCCGATATCTTTTCGGGCAATGCCTTTAAAAACGGCGTGCTGCTGGTGACGCTGCCGCAGGAACAGATCGACCGGCTGATGGAAATCGCCGCCACCGATCCGATCACCATCGATCTGGAAAACCAGGTGGTGACGACGCCCTATCAGGACCGCTTCGAATTCCCCATCGATCCGTTCCGCAAGCATTGTCTCGTCAACGGCCTTGATGAAATCGGCCTCACCATCGCCATGGATGCCGACATCGCCGCGCACGAAGCCCGCATCGCCGGCAACCGGCCATGGGTTGTCGGCCCCGCCCGGCACGCGGCCTGACCTGTAAATCAACTTTTTCCAAGGCTGCACCATGACCAAAACGCTCCTGCTCCTCCCCGGTGATGGCATCGGCCCCGAAGTCACCGCGGTGGCGCGCCGCGTCGCCGGCCGCCTGATCGCCGGCGGCCTCGATCTGGCGATTTCAGAGGCGCGCTTCGGGGGCGTCGCCATTGATGCAGACGGCGTGCCGCTCACCGATGAAACGCTCGAACTGGCCAAATTGTCCGACGCCGTGCTGATGGGCGCCGTCGGCGGGCCGCAATGGGCCGGCCAACCCTATGACAAGCGCCCGGAGGCGGGGCTGCTCGCCCTGCGCGCCGGCATGAACGTCTATGCAAACCTGCGCCCGGCGCGCTGTTTTGCGGCGCTCGCCGATGCCTCGTCGCTGAAACGCATCTTTGTCGAAGGCCTTGATATCCTGTTCGTCCGCGAACTTACCGGCGGCGTCTATTTCGGCACGCCGCGCGGCATCGAAACGCTTGCGAACGGGGAACGCCGTGGCACCAACACCCATGTCTACACCACGTCGGAAATCCAGCGCGTCGCCCGCATCGCCTTCACTTTGGCGCGCGGCCGCACCGGCGAAGTCGTCTCGGCCGAAAAATCCAACGTCATGGAGGCCGGGCTGTTGTGGCGCGAGGAGGTCCAGAAACTGCGCGACGCCGAGTATCCCGATATTAAGCTCAGCCACATGCTCGCCGATAATATGGCGATGCAATTAGTCAAACAGCCCAAGCAGTTCGACGTCATCCTCACCGACAATCTGTTCGGCGATATGCTGTCCGACGAAGCCGCGATGCTCACCGGCTCGCTCGGCATGCTGCCCTCCGCTGCCATAGGGGACGCCGGCAAACCCGGCCTTTACGAACCCATCCACGGCTCGGCGCCCGATATCGCCGGGCGCGGTGTCGCCAACCCCTGCGCCTCGATCCTCAGCCTGGCGATGGCGCTGCGCTTCAGCCTGAATGAACCGGGCCTTGCCGACAAGGTGGAGGCAGCGGTCGATGCAGCGCTCAACGCCGGTGCCCGCACTGCCGATCTGGGCGGCACGCTGACGACCGTTGCGATGGGCGATGCGGTGCTGGCCCATATCAAATGATGCGCCGCATCGCCGGGCCGTTCTTTACCGGGCTGATCTTCCTCGCCCCGGTGCTGCTGACCATCCTGCTGCTGCAATGGCTGGCGGGCTATGTCACCGCCGCGCTGGGGCCTGGCACGCTGGTTGGCGGCGCGCTGGCCAGCGGCGGCATGCTGTTCACCGAAAGCCCGTTTTTCGCGTTCCTGACCGGGCTGGGCGTCGTCATCCTGCTCATCTGGGCGCTGGGCCTGCTGGTCCAGACGCAAGCCCGCGCCCGGCTCGAGGGCGGGCTTGACCGGCTGATCGGCACCATCCCGGTCATCGGCGGCTTCTACCGCCCGCTGGCCCAGATCGTCCGCATGATCGGCGGCACGCCGGGCGGCGGCATGGAAGGCATGGCGGTGGTATCCGTCAGTTTCGGCGATGGCACCGAAGTGCTGGGGCTGCTCGCCGCGCCGCAGGTCTTCGATATCGGCAACGGCCCGCGATACCTCGTCATGTTGCCAACGGCGCCGGTGCCGGTCGGCGGCGCGCTGCTGTTCATCGAAACCAGCCGGGTCCGCCGCGTGCCGGCGCTCCGCGTCGATGATCTGGCGAAATTCTATGTGTCGATGGGCACGATCACGCCCGCCGGCATGGCCGGCGCTATGACAGCGGCCGGCATGGCCGGCACGGGCAAACCGGCCACGCCCGGCACGGGCAAACCGGCCACGCCCGGCGGGATAGTGGTGCCATGAAAAGCAGCGGCATGGCAGGCACACTCTGGGTGCTCTCGGGGCTGGTCGCCGGTCTTGGGCTCGGCGCCGGGCTTGGCGGCACCGCGTCGGGCGAATGGCTGCGCGCTGTCGCGGAACCCGTCGGCGGCCTATGGCTCGATGCGCTGCGCATGACCGTGGTGCCGCTGGTCTTCGCCATGCTGTTCACCGGCATGACGGAAGCCGCGGCCAGCGCCGGGCAGGGCGGCACCGCCGGTCGCGCGCTCGGCTGGTTCTTCGTGCTGATGCTCGCATCGGCGATCTTTTCGGTGCTGGTGTCGCCATTGCTGCTCGATATCTGGCCGGTGGCGAGCGGGGAGGCGGCGAAACTCCTCGCCAGCGGGCAGGGCGCCGAGGCCATCCCCGCCGCGCCGCCCTTCGCCGAATGGCTGCGCAGCTTCATCCCCACCAACCCCGTCGGTGCCGCCGCCAATGGCGCCATGGTGCCGCTGGTGGTGTTCGCGCTGGTCTTCGGCCTCGCCGCCACCCGCCTGCCGGATGCGCCGCGCGCTGCGCTCACCGGGCTGTTCGATGCCATCGTCCAGGCCATGCTGGTCATCATCGGCTGGGTGCTGTGGGCGGCACCGCTGGGCGTTTTCGGCCTTGCTGTTGGCGTTGGCGCTACGCTGGGCGGCGGTGCCTTTGGGCTGCTTGGCCATTATATCGCGCTGCTGCTGGCGGTGCAGGGCCTGCTCATCCTGCTGCTCTATCCATTCGCGGTCATCATCGGCGGCGTGCCCCTGGGCGGTTTCATCCGGGCGATGGCGCCGGTGCAGCTTGTGGCGATCAGCACCCAATCCTCCATCGCCTGCCTGCCGACCATGGTAGAGGCGTCGGACCGGCTCGGCGTCCCCGAGGCGCCGCGCCGGCTCGTGCTGCCGCTGGCCGTGTCGCTGTTCAAGATCACCAGCCCCTGCGCCAATCTCGCCGTCATCCTCTATTGCGCCGCGGTCTATGGCGTCGATCTGGGCCCGGTGCAGTTCGCCGGCGGCATCGCGGTGGCGCTCGCCGTCGCCGTGGCCAGCGCCGGGCTGCCGGGCGGCACCAGCTTCTTCCTCGCCTGTGTCCCCATCGCCGCCGCCATGGGCGTGCCGACGCAATTGCTGCCCCTGCTGCTGGCGGTCGAGGTCGTGCCCGACATTTTCCGCACCATCGGCAATGTTACCGGTGACGTGGCGGTCACCGCGGCGGTCGGCAAGCGGTTTCGCAGCACCGCACGCGAAACTGGGGCGGCCGCCACGACCTAGGCTTGGACTTCCGTCCGGCAATCCGCTAGACGCCCGCCGCAAAGCCGTGGGCCGGCATCACGCGCGCGGCCCTGTTGGAGAATGTCATGGGTTATCGGGTAGTCGTCGTCGGTGCGACCGGCAATGTCGGGCGTGAAATGCTCAATATCCTGGCGGAACGGCAGTTCCCGATCGCCGATATCGCCGCCGTGGCCAGCTCGCGATCGACCGGCGACATCATCGATTTCGGCGATACCGGCCGCGAGCTGAAGGTCCAGAATATCGAACATTTCGATTTTTCGGGCTGGGATATCGCGCTGTTCGCCGCCGGCTCCGGCCCTGCCAAAATCTATGCGCCAAAGGCGGCCGCCGCCGGCTGCACCGTCATCGACAATTCGTCGCTGTTCCGCATGGACCCCGACGTGCCGTTGATCGTGCCCGAAGTGAACCCCGAAGCCATCGACGGCTATCGGAAGCGCAACATCATCGCCAACCCGAATTGTTCGACCGCCCAGATGGTTGTCGCGTTGAAGCCGCTGCACGACAAGGCCGGCATCAAGCGT
>JBBQPR010000079.1:0-13393 GCA_038217075.1 Sphingomonadales bacterium | reverse complement strand
AGGTCCGGCCCTGAAACGCATCGGCCTCCTTGGCGGCTCGTTCAACCCGGCCCATGCCGGGCACCGGCACATCAGCCTTGAAGCGATGCGCCGGCTGGCGCTCGATGAAGTCTGGTGGCTGGTCAGCCCGCAAAACCCGCTCAAAAGCACCAAGGGCATGGCCAGCCTCGGCGCGCGCTTCGCCTCCGCGATGGCGGAATCGCGCCACCCGCGCATCCGCCCCATGCTGATCGAGGCGGAACTGGGCACGCGTTATGCCGTTGATACCGTGCAGGCTCTCCAACGCCGGATGCCCGAAACCGCCTTCATCTGGCTTATGGGCGCCGACATATTGCCCGAACTGCATCGCTGGCACCGCTGGCGCGCCTTTGCGCACAGCCTGCCGATTGCCGTTCTGGCCCGTCCGCGCTACATGGGGGCCGCCATGATCTCGCCGGCGATGGCGTGGTTGCGGCGCTGGCGGCATCCGATCGGCGCCGCCCGCGACTGGACGAGATGGGCGCTGCCGGCGATCATCGTCCTCGATATCCGCCGGTCGGCGCTTTCGGCAACGGCGATTCGCGCCGCCGAACCCGATTGGGCACATAGTTTCAAAGACCGAAAAGCCGCCAAATGACCAGGATTAGGACCGACGCGTTGACGCAGACCAAAGACAAAAAGGCGATCGACGCCCATATCGAGGGCTTGCATGCCATGGTCATGCAACAGCTTGCCGATGACCAGGCGCTGGAAATCGTCTCGATTCCGCTCGCCGGCAAAACCAGCATCGCCGATTACATGGTGATCGCCAGCGGCCGTTCGGGCCGCCAGGTGGCCTCCATGGCGTCAAAGATCGCCGAACGGGTAAAGACCGAATTCGGCCGCCCGGCACGCGTGCAGGGGCTGCAAACCGCCGATTGGGTGCTGATCGATGCCGGCGACGTCATCGTCCACATCTTCCGCCCCGAAGTCCGGCAATTTTACAATCTGGAACGCATGTGGGCGTTCGATTCGGAACCGAACAAGGGCGAACCCCGCATGGGCGACCTGCGTGAGGCGCATGAAGCCGCGGCCACGACGGGGCGTGATCCAGCCTTAGGCGACCCGCGCAAGATGGATTGATCCGGTGCGGCTGGCGATCGTCGCGCGCGGCCGCATCGGCGCGTCGCCGGAGGCGGAACTCGTCGATCGATATGCCAAACGCCTGCGCGGTGACCTCACCATCACCGAAATCGCCGAATCGGCGCCCTGGCCGGATGGCCCGAAACGCGCCGACGATGCCCGCACCGTGGTGCTCGATGAAACCGGGCGGGCGCTGTCATCCGAAGCGCTTGCGGCACAATTGGCGCAATGGCGCGACGCCGGCGTACGGGAAGTGCGCTTCCTGATCGGCGCCGCCGACGGCCATGATGCCACCACCCGCTCGGGCGCCGACCTGCTGCTCAGCTTTGGCACCGCCACCTGGCCGCACATGCTGGTCCGCGCCATGCTCGCCGAACAACTCTACCGCGCCACCACCATCATGACCGGCCATCCCTATCATCGATCGGGTTGATGCTCGCTTGGCGGGTGTCATCCCGGGCTCGACCCGGGACCCAGTTTCCTTGGCCGCCCACCGCCACTGACACCCCTGACCGCTCCTTACCCAAACCTGTCATGCCAGCGAACGCTGGCATCCAGCCCCACCGCACGCGCGATCACCGGCACCCATCCATCAACCCCAACCCCATGGACACCGCCACAATCGGCGTTAACCTCCCACCCATGAAACGCAGCCCCGCCCCCGCCCTCATCGCCGCCCTCATCGCCGCCCCGGCGCTCGCCGCCCCCACTGCAACGCCCGCCAACCCGCGCGCTACCGCCTGGTGGGCCGACATCACCGCCCTTGCCGGTGACGCCAACGAGGGCCGCCAAACCGGCAGCCCCGGCCATGAACGCGCGGCGCAATATGTCATCGCCCGCTTCAAGGCGATGGGCCTGCGCCCTGCCGGCGACAAGGTTGGCGGCAAGGTTGGCGGCAAGGCGACCTACCGGCAGAATGTGGCGTTCGAAGAACAGATCATCGACCATGCCGCCTCCACCGCCGCGCTGAAACTGCCCGATGGCAGCCTGTCGCCGCTCACCATGGGGTCGGACATGCTGGTGTCGGCCGGTGGCGCTGCCCGACCCAAAATGGTCGACGCGCCGCTGGTGTTCGTCGGTTATGGCCTGCACCTGCCGGCGCTGGGTCACGATGATTTCAACGGCGTCGATCTGAAGGGCAAGATCGCGGTCGTCATTTCGGGCGGCCCAGCCGATCTGCCCGGCCCCGCCAAATCCGCCAGCCGGTCGGCGCGCACCAAATATCTGGCGGAGGCCGGCGCTGTCGGCCTGATCAGCCTGACCACCACCGCCCAGATCGAAATCCCCTGGGTCCGCGCCAAATTGCTGGCGTCACAGGCCGGCATGTATTTCGCCGATCCGGCGCTGCGCGACACGCCTGACGGCTTTTTTTCGGCGCGTATCGATACCGATCAGGCGGAACGGCTGTTCACAGGCTCAGGCCACAGCTTTGCCGAAATGGCGGCGCTCGCCGATGCCTCGGGCCCGGTGCCGGGCTTTGCCCTGATGCCGCAATTGCAGGCAAAGGTCGCCGCCCGGCTGCGGCGGCTGACCTCGCCCAACATCGTCGCCCGCCTGCCTGGCAGCGGCAAGACGCTGGCGGCCGAAAACGTCGCGATTTCGGCGCACCTCGATCACATCGGCATCGGCGAACCGATCAATGGCGATCGCATCTACAATGGCGCCATGGACGATGCCTCGGGCGTCGCCAGCGTGCTCGACATGGCGGGGCGGCTGGTGAAGGGCAAACGCCCGCTGCGCTCCATCCTGTTCGTCATCGTCACGGCGGAAGAAAAGGGCCTGCTCGGCTCCAGCTATTTTGCCCGACGGCCAACCGTGCCCAAGGCGTCGATCGTCGCCGATCTCAATCTCGACATGCCGCTGCCGCTGTGGCCGCTGCACCTCGTGCTGGTGCAGGGGGATGCCGAATCGACGCTTGGCGCCACCGCCCGCGATGTGGCGGCGGCGCAGGGCCTGGCGCTCACCCCCGACGCGCTGCCCGAACGCAACAGCTTCACGCGCACCGACCAGTTCAGTTTCGTGAAGGCCGGCGTCCCGGCGCTCGCCTTCAAATTCGGCTTTGTGAAGGGTAGCCGCGAATTCGATATCGAGCATGAATGGCGCGCCACGCGTTACCATTCGCCCGCCGACGATCTGGACCAGCCCGGCGTGCTGCCGGTCGAGGCGGTCAAGCTCGACGATTATGTGGCCGCCATCGCCACCCGCATCGCCAACACCCCGGCGCGCCCCGAATGGCTGGCCACAAGCGTGTTCAAACCGCAGCAATGACCGCGGAATTGCCACCGCAACACCACGGATAACCACTGCAGAACGTCTGCTGAACCACCGCAGCACCACGCCAAAACCGCCGAAACGCCACCGCGGAACCACCGCAACACTGCCGACAACCACTGCGGCCCCACCGAAACACCACGTCAAAACCACCGAAAAGCCTCACCGGAACACCCGGGAACCAGCGAAAATCTGGGGAAAATTCCTCGCAATACCGCCAGAAATACCGTCAATCCGCCAGGAAATCGATCAGATCCTGCGTCACCCGCGCCTTGTGGCTGGCCAACAACCCATGCGGCGCCCCCTGATATTCGATCAACCGTGCGTCGGGAATCGCCCGCGCCGCCGCGCGAGATGAGATGTCGATCGGCACGATCCGGTCGCCGGTGCCATGGATGATCAACGTCGGCATGGTGAAATATGCCAGATCGGGCCGAAAATCCGTCCCTGAAAACGCATCGACACAGTCCAAAGTGCCCTTCAACCCCGCCTGCAAGGCGATCTGCAGCGACCAATCGATCTGCGCCTCGCTCACCGGGCCACCATTGCCGGACGGGTCCATGCCATAAAAATCACGCAAGAACCCCGTCAGAAACGCCGCCCGATCCTCGCGGATCGCCGCCTTGATGCCGTCGAACACCGATTTCGGCACGCCTTCCTCATGGCCATTGGTGTGCAACAGGAACGGCACCACCGATGCGATCAAAGCCACCTTGCGGGCATCGCCGTCGCGCGACAGATACCGCGCCACCTCGCCGCCACCCATGGAAAAGCCGACCAGCGCCGGATCTTCGATGTCGCAACCCTCGATCACCGCCGCCAGATCATCGGCGAGCGTATCGTAATCATAGCCATCCCAGGGCTGATCCGACCGGCCAAAGCCCCGCCGGTCATAGCTGATCACCCGGTTGCCCGCTTCCGCCAACGCCATCGCCTGGTCATCCCAGCTGTCGGCGCTCAACGGCCAGCCATGGATCAACACCACCGCCGGGCCGTCGCCGCCCCACTCCTTCACATATAGCGCGGTACCATCATCGGTTTCGATCATCGGCATGGGGAACACTCCATCAAACACGTCGCGACAACCGCGACCATATCACAGCTTTGCGCGACATCGGCGCGATGTTCGGGGAAAAATCGCCACCGCTGGCACCCGCGCCGCAGCACCCCCGCACGTCCCGGCACGTTCCGGCACGGGCAAATCGGCGCATGGGATGGCGCGCCGCGCGGGTTCTGCTATCGTACCTCACATGTGTTTCCCAAAGGCCGCTGTTCAAATGTCGCCACGCTGGAAGATTGCCCTGCCACTCGCTGCCCTCGCGCTCATCCCCGGCGCCGCCGTGGTCCATGCTGCGGCCGAAAGCGATACCTACAAGCAGCTCGATACGCTGATGGACGTTTTCCAGCGGGTGCGCGTCGATTATGTCGACAAGGTCGATGATAAAACCCTCATCGAAGGCGCCATCAACGGCATGCTGGCCAGCCTCGATCCGCATTCATCCTACCTCGATGCCCGTGATTTCCAGAACATGCGGCAGACGACGGACGGCGAATATGGCGGCCTCGGCCTCACCGTCACCACCGAAGATGGTGCCGTAAAGGTCATTGCCCCTACCGATGACACGCCGGCCTCGCGCGCCGGCATCAAATCGGGCGATTACATCACCCATCTCAATGGCGAACTCATCTATGGCGCCACCCTGCAGGACGCGGTGGACAAGATGCGCGGCGCCCCCGGCACCACGCTGAAACTAACCGTGGTGCGCGAGGGCGAGGCGAAACCGCTCGAATTCTCGCTGAAACGCGAGGTCATTCAGATCAAGCCGGTGAAGTTCGAAACCCGCGGCAATGTCGGCGTCATCCGCATCTCCGCCTTCAACAAACAGACCGGCGACGCCACCAAGGACGCCGTGACCGCCATCGAAAAGAAGCTGGGCCCGGCGCTCGCCGGCTTCATCGTCGATCTGCGTTCGAACCCCGGCGGCCTGCTCGACCAGGCCATCGAAGTCAGCGATGTGTTCCTCGACAAGGGTGAAATCGTCTCCCAGCGCGGCCGCACCAAGAACGATATCCAGCGCTATTATGCCCGCTCGGGTGACCTGACCAACGGCAAGCCGGTATTGGTGCTCGTCGATGAAGGTTCGGCGTCCGCCGCCGAAATCGTCGCCGGCGCGCTGCAGGACCAGCGCCGCGCCATCGTTTTGGGCCAGCGCACCTTCGGCAAGGGATCGGTGCAGACGCTCATCCCGATGTCGCAGGACACGGCGCTGCGGCTGACCACGGCGCGCTATTTCACCCCCTCGGGGCGCAGCGTGCAGGAAGCCGGCATCGAACCCGATGTGCAGGTGCCGCAGCTGTCGGATGCCAATCGCGCCGAACGGCCCCGGCTGCGCGAGGCGGACTTGCGTAAGCATTTGATCAACGAAATCAAGGATGGCACCGAAAAGATCGTCGAAAACGACGACAAGGTCGATCCGCGCTTCGCTGCGACTGCCGAGGAGCTGAAAAAGAAGGGCGTGATCGATTTCCAGCTCGACTATGCCACCAAATTGCTGACCAGGCTTGCCCCCGGCGCGCCGATCCAGACGGCGACCGCCGAACCATCACCCGGCGCAACCCCGATAGCGCGGAAATAGCGGCCGGCTGCAGTTGCACCCGGCCGCCCGGCAGCCTATTTGCCGCTGAATATTTATCGGGACGGGAATACGCCTGTGTTGCGTCGGCTCTATGACTGGACGTTGGCCCGCGCAGCCGGGCCGGGCGCTGAAAAGTGGCTGATGGGCATCAGCTTTGCCGATTCATCGTTCTTTCCGATTCCACCCGATGTCATGCAGATTCCGATGTCGATCGCCCGGCCGGAGCGTTCGCTGCGCTACGCCGCCGTCTCCACCGCGGCCTCGGTTTGCGGCGCACTGCTCGGCTACGCCATCGGGGCGCTGTTGTACCAGGCTGTCGGGGTGCCCCTGCTGCACTTCTACGGCTATGAACAGAAATTCGTTGCATTCGCTGCCGATGTGTCGCGCAACGGTTTCTGGTTCATGCTGGCCTTTGCCTTCCTGCCGATCCCCTACAAGGTGGCAACGATCGCCGCCGGCTCGATTCACCTCGGTCTGCCGATCCTGCTCGCCGCCTCTTTGCTCGGCCGCGGTGGGCGCTTCTTCCTCGTCGCGCTGATCCTGAAACGCTATGGCAAAGCGGCGCAACGGATTATCGACCGCTACCTGCATTCATTGGCGCTGGTTGCAACGGGCCTGTTCGTCGGTGGCTTCGTCGTGGTCAAATA
Organism: Sphingomonadales bacterium; assembly: GCA_038217075.1. Classification (GTDB taxonomy): domain Bacteria; phylum Pseudomonadota; class Alphaproteobacteria; order Sphingomonadales; family Sphingomonadaceae; genus Sandarakinorhabdus. The sequence continues at coordinate 6,738 of JBBQPR010000079.1, read as the reverse complement.
TGCGCTCTGAGCGTCTGCAGATCACAACCGCCCTGCTGCTCCTTGGTCCTGCAACGCTGCTTGGTGGCGCGCTCGGCTTTCAATATATCGGGGGGCTTTTCCCCTGCGAAATGTGCATGTGGCAACGCTGGGCGCTGGTCACCGCGCTGGTGCTGGCGTTGATCGGCTGGGCCGCCGGGCACGCCCGCGCCGTGCTGGCGCTGGCGGCGCTCGCCGTGCTGGCCGGTGCCGGTATTGCCGCGTTTCACGCCGGTGTCGAACAACATTGGTGGCAGGGCTTCACCGAATGCACCGCCCCCTTGGTCAGCGGCTCGTCGGCGGCAGTGCTTGGCCAGATTCTGTCACAACCGTTGATCCGCTGCGACGCCATACCATGGTCATTGTTCGGCATTTCCATGGCAGGGTGGAATGCGATATTCTCAACCGCGATCGGAACGATGGCGCTATGGCGACTGAAACAGGCATGAGGCGGCTGCCCGGCAGCCCGCGGACGGACACGCGCCCGATGGTGCGGGTCGATCAGGCCGGCGAATATGGCGCCGCCCGCATCTATGCCGGGCAATTGGCGGTGATGGGCGGGCGCAGCCGCGTCGCCGGCGAAATCCGCCACATGGCGGCGCAGGAACAACGGCATCTGGATGGGTTCGACGCCTTGATGACCCGGCGCGGCGTGCGGCCAACGCTGTTCGCCCCGGTCTGGCACGTCGCCGGCTACGCGCTTGGCGCCGCCACCGCGCTGATGGGCCCGCGCGCCGCGATGGCCTGCACCGTCGCTGTCGAAACCGTCATCGATCAACATTATGGCGAGCAGGCAGAGGCACTGGCCGATGGCGCCGACCCCGAACTCGCCGCCATGGTTGATGATTTCCGCGCCGATGAGGTCGAACACAAGGAAACCGCGGCGTTACACAGCGGCGAAAATGGTTTTGCCCTGATGCAGGCGATCATCCGCGCCGGCTGCCGCACCGCCATCGCGGTTGCGAGACGGATTTAGGGCGGGTTTAGTTGCGGATTTCCGGCTTAAGCCTGTAGCGGCCGCCTTCCAACCCGGTGAACATCTGCTGCACCGCGGGGTGCTGCACCGGTTCGCCATCGGCTTCGCGGATCAAATTCTGCTGGCTGACATAGGCGACATAGGACGATTCATCGTTTTCGGCGAGCAGATGGTAAAATGGCTGATCCTTGCGCGGGCGCACGCTTTCAGGGATCGAATTCCACCATTCCTCGGTATTGTTGAACACCGGATCAACGTCAAAGATAACGCCGCGAAACGGGAACAGCCGGTGGCGCACGACATCGCCGATGGTGAAGGTCGCCGGCGTTGCGGCGGCATCGGCCGTCACGGCGGTCGGGCTATGTCCTTTCATCCGTTCGATCATGCGCAATATCCTCCTGGTCACTCGGTAAGCAGCCTCCTGCACCTTAACATATAGGTACGGATCACGAATCTGAAAGACTATCGCTGGATGAAGGCTTGGCAAGTCCGCATTTCATCGGCTATAGCCCCGCTCCTTCGACCGACCGTGCACTGCCGCGGTCTTCAGCCTCGTGCGGAGAGGTGCCAGAGTGGTCGATTGGGACGGTCTCGAAAACCGTTGTGCCCGCGAGGGTACCGTGGGTTCGAATCCCACCCTCTCCTCCACGGACATAACCGCGCAGCCAGCACCATGCCGGTGTCTCACCTTTGGTTGCAGCGTCAATTCCGCCAGTATTGACACTGCCATGCGCCCCGCCTTTGTTCGGGCGACAACAGGATCGGGGGGCTGGTGGACGCAATCGTCGTGGGCGCCGGGATCGTCGGCCTCGCCATCGCCCGTCGGCTGGCCATCGGCGGGCGGCGCGTGCTGCTGATCGAGGCAGAACGCGCCATCGGCCAGGGCATTTCATCGCGCAGTTCCGAAGTCGTCCACGCCGGACTCTACTATCCGCCCGGCAGCCTGAAGGCGCTGTTGTGCACCAACGGCCGCAACGCGCTTTATGCCTATTGCGCCGCAAACCGGATCGCTCACCGCCGCTGCGGCAAGCTCGTTGTCGCAGCCGATGCGGCACAGGTCGTCACGCTGGAAGCAATCGCCGCAACTGCGTTCGCCAATGGCGTCGGCGATCTGGAATGGCTCGACCGGGCGGCGCTGGCCGCGCGGGTGCCTGGCCTGGTGGGCACCGCAGCCCTGTCATCGCCCTCCACCGGCATTGTCGACAGCCATGCGCTGATGCTGACGTTGCTGGCGGAGGCCGAAGCCCATGGCGCGACGCTGGCCCTTGGCACGCGCATCGAATCGGTAACGCGCAGCGCCGCCGGCTGGTCGATCGCTGTCGCAGGGGACGCATCGCCGGTCGTCACGGCACCGCTGTTCATCAACGCCGCCGGGCTTGGCGCCATCCCGCTTGCGGCGCGAATTGAAGGTGTCGCGCAATCATCGCTGCCGCAGCAGCATTTCGCCCGTGGCCGCTATTTTGCCTATGCTGGCCGGCACCCGTTCGACACGCTCGTCTATCCGGTGCCGGAACCTGGCGGGCTCGGCGTCCATCTCACCCTCGATCTTGCAGGCGCAGCGCGCTTCGGGCCGGATGTGACTTGGCTCGATGCCCCCGACTACACCGTCGATCCAGCCGCCGCGCCCGCGTTTGCCGCTGCCATCCGTCGCTATTGGCCCGCGATTGATGCCAGCAGGCTGCACCCCGGCCATGCCGGCGTCCGCCCGAAAATCGCCGGCCCCGGCGATCCCGCCGCCGATTTCCGTATCGATGGCCCTGCGCGTCACGGTCTGGCCGGCCTCGTCAACCTGTTCGGCATTGAATCGCCCGGCATCACCGCCGCGCTGGCCATTGCCGATCATGTCGCGGCGCTGCCGGAAGGCCCGATCCAGCCAGCGCCATAGCAACGCCGGCATAGAACCAGAGACGCTCCAACCGGCAACAAGCCGTTGGACATTGACTCGTTCATTCGAACGAATTACCCGAAAATCATGGACGCAACCCCCGCCAGCAACGAAGCGCTGCTGACCGCCGCCATCGCCGCGTTCGGCGCGCGTGGTCTGGAAGGCGCCAGCACCCGCGACATCGCCCGGGCAGCCGGCAAGCCGATGTCGGCCATCACCTATCATTTCGGCGGCAAGGAGGGGCTTTACCTCGCCTGCGCCCGCCACATCGCCGAAACCATCGCCGGCATCCTCGGGCCGGCCGTTACCGCCGCCAACCCTGAAATCCCCGCCGATCCGGCCGCGGCCCGTGCCGCCCTGCGCCAGATCTTCCAAGCCTTTGTCGGCGCCATGGTCCGCCCCGAAAGCGCCAGCTTCGCCAGCTTCGTCTCCCGCGAACAGATGGAGCCGACCGCTGCCTTCACCATCCTTTATGATACCGTCATGGGCCGCGTTGCCGGCCGCGTCGCCGGCCTGTTGATCGTTGTGTCGGGTGGCCGCATCAGCCTGATCGATGCGCAGGTCCGCACGATTGCCCTGCTCGGCCAGGTCCTTGCCTTCCGTCTCGCCCGCGCCGCCGTGCTGCGCAGTACCGGCTGGGCGGATGTCGGCCCCGCCGAAACCGCGCGGATCGACGCTGCCGTGCAGACCCATCTTGCCGCCATTCTCGACAGCCTCGAACAGGGCAACACCTCATGAAAATCCGCCGCATCATCGGCATTCTGGCGCTCGTGGCGCTAGTCATCGCCGCGTTCGCCACGCGCGGTTTCGGCCTGTTCGAAACCCGTGACGCTTCGCTGCGCCTCTACGGCAACGTCGATATCCGCCAGGTCGATCTCGGCTTCCGGGTGCCGGGGCGCATCGAATCGATGGCCGTCGACGAAGGCGCCCGTGTGCCGGCGGGCGCGCTGCTCGCCCGGCTCGATGGCCGTCCGCTCGCCGATGCCCTGGCCGCTGCCGAGGCGCAACTTGGCGTCACCCGCGCCGAACTCGCCAAGCGCCGCAACGGCAACCGCCAGCAGGATGTCGCCCAGGCCCGATCGATCCTCGCCGAGCGCCAGACCGCGCTTGCCAAGGCCCGCACGGATCTGGATCGCCGGGAACAACTCATTGCCAGCGGCGCCGTCTCCCAGGCATTGCTCGATGCCACGCGCGCCGATTTCCGCGCGGCGCAGGCCCGCGTCGCCGGCGCAGCCGAGGCGCTGTCCTTGCAAAAATCGGGCGCCCGACCCGAGGATATCGCCGCCGCCGCCGCCCAGGTCGCCGCCGCAACCGCCGAGCGTGATCGCGTCCGCACCAATCTTGCCGACGCCGCGCTCACCACGCCCGAAGCCGGCGTCATCCTCACCCGCGCCCGCGAACCCGGCGCCATTGTGCAGGGCGGCGAAACCGTCTTCACGCTCAGCATCGACCGGCCGATGCGCGTCCGCGCCTATATCCCCGAACCCGATCTTGGCCGCATATCGCCGGGCATGGCGGTGAATGTTACCGCCGATGGCAACCCGCGCACCTATCACGGGACCGTCGGCTTCATCTCGCCAAGCGCCGAATTCACGCCGAAATCGGTGCAAACCGAAAGCCTGCGCGCCGATCTCGTCTATCGCCTGCGCATCATCGTCAATGATCCTGATGATGCGTTGCGACAGGGGCAACCGGTATCGATCGCCGTGCCGAACGCCCGCGCTGCCGCCAACTGACATGCCTGACAGCGTCGCCATCGCCGAAGCGACGGGCATTACCCGGCGCTTTGTCGGCGCCCCCGCACCGGCGCTCGATGCTGTCGCCATCCGTATCGTGCCGGGCGAAATGACCGGGCTTGTCGGCCCCGATGGCGCCGGCAAGACCACGTTGATCCGCATCCTCGCCGGGTTGATGGACGCCGATGCCGGCACGGTCAAAATCTTCGGGGCGCCGGCTGCGGCCGCCGATCGCCGCGATATCGGTTACATGCCGCAATGCTTCGGCCTTTACGAAGATCTCACCGTCATCGAGAACCTCGAACTCTATGCCGATCTGCGCGGGCTGCCCGCCGCCGATCGCGCCGCCAGCTTTGAACGGCTGCTGCATTTCACCGATCTTGCCCGCTTCCAGCCGCGCCTCGCCGGCAAATTGTCGGGCGGCATGAAGCAGAAGCTCGGCCTCGCCTGTGCGCTCGTCCGTCCGCCTAAATTGCTGCTGCTCGATGAACCCGGCGTCGGCGTCGATCCGATTTCCCGCCGCGAACTATGGGACATGGTGCGCGAACTCGCCGGCGATGGCGTCGGCGTGCTCTGGTCCACCGCCTATCTCGACGAGGCTGAAAAATGCGATACGGTCTTTGTGCTCAGCGAAGGCCGCATGTTGCACCGGGGGCCGCCGGGCGACATGCTCGCCCGCGTCAAGGATCGTGTCATCCGCATCCCGGTCGCCACCGGCAACCGTCGCCGTGTACTGGAACACGCGGTTGATCTGCAGGTCGTGATGGACGGCAGCATCCAGGGCGATGCCATCAGGTTGCTGCTGCGCACCCCCGAAGCGACCGTCACCGCTGCCGATCTCGGCCTTGCCGGCCCCATCACCATCACCGCCGAAACCCCGCGTTTCGAAGACGCCTTCATCGATGCACTGGGTGGCGGCGCGCCCGGCACCAGCCCGCTTGCCGCCGCCTATCGCACCATCCCGCCCAGCAATGCCCCGGCAATCGAGGCGCGTGCCCTCACCAAACGCTACGGCGATTTCACCGCCGCCCATGATGTCAGCTTCACCGTGCCGCGCGGCCAGATCTTCGGCCTGCTCGGTCCCAATGGCGCCGGCAAGTCGACAACCTTCAAGATGCTGTGCGGGCTTGCCACCCCCAGCGGCGGCAACGGTGCCGTCGGCGGGTTCGATCTGCGCACGGCGCGGGCAGAGGCGCGGCAGTCGCTGGGCTATATGGCCCAGAAATTCTCGCTCTACGGCGATCTGTCGGTGCGGCAGAACCTTGATTTCTTCGCCGGTATCTACGGGCTGTCGGGCGCCGCCCGCCGCATTGCCATCGCCCGCATGGTCGATGTGTTTCACCTGGCGCCCTATCTCGCCAGCAACGCCGGCACACTGCCGCTGGGCTTCAAGCAGCGCCTCGCGCTCGCCTGTGCGGTGATGCACGAACCGCCGGTGCTGTTCCTCGATGAACCGACATCGGGCGTCGATCCCGTCGTCCGCCGCGAATTCTGGTCCCACATCAACGGCCTTGTCGAAAAGGGCGTGACCGTGCTGGTCACCACGCATTTCATGGACGAAGCCGAATATTGCGACCGCATCGCGCTCATCTACCGTGCCGAACAGATCGCCACCGGCACCCCCGACGAATTGAAGGCACAGGCCGGCAATGCCGCCACCATGGAGGATGCGTTCATCGCGCTGATCGAGGCCGCCGACATGGCGCGGGAGGCCGCATGAACAGCCACTGGAGCAATCGCCGCTTCCTCGCCATGCTCGCCAAGGAATCGCGCCAGATTGTCCGCGATCCATCGACCATGCTGATCGCCTTTGTGCTGCCGATCATCCTGATTTTCCTGTTCGGCTATGGCGTCAACCTCGATACCGCGCGCACCCGCATCGGGCTTTCGCTGCAGGATAGCGGCGCCGCGGCACACAGCCTTGCCGGGGATTTCCGCAATTCGCGCTGGTTCAACGTCACCGCCGCCGGCGCCCTGCCGGGGCTGAAGGCCGATCTCGTCGCCAACCGGGTGCGCGGCATCATCGTCATCCCGCAGGATTTCAGCCGTGATGCCGCGCGCGGCGGCGGCACCATCCAGGTCATCACCGATGGTTCGTCGCCCAACAGCGCCAGCTTCGTCGC
>JBBQPR010000078.1:0-13730 GCA_038217075.1 Sphingomonadales bacterium | reverse complement strand
GGCGAGCATCTTCGGGCTCGGCCCCAGCCCTTCGATGGCGACCAGCTTCTTCACCTTGTTGGGATAGATGCCGGCGTAACGCAGCGCGATATTGCCGCCCAGCGAGTGCGCCACCAGCGTCACCGGCGCCAGCTTCTGCTGGTGGATCAACTGCGACAGGTCATAGACAAATGCCGACATCGAATAATTGCCGTCGGGCGACCAGGCGCTGTCACCATGGCCGCGCAGATCCGGCGCGATGACGTGATAATCGCGGGCCAGGTCGGTCGCCACCCAATCCCAGTTGCGGCAATGGTCCCGCCCGCCGTGCACCAGCACCAGCGGCGGCGCATCGCGGTTGCCCCAATCGACATAATGCATGCGCAGCCGCTGCGAAATAAAGCTGCCCGATGTCGGCCCGGCCATGGGCAAGCTCATGCGCCGATCTCCCGGCTGAACCGGATCGTGCCCGCCGCCAGCCCGTCCAACACCACCTGTTGCGCGCCCGACCGCAGCATCCATTCCAGCCGATGATCACGATACTCGCGCTGGAACTGCCCCGAAGCGATCATCGCCGGCACCATTTCCGCCACCGCCGCCGCGACCGCCTGCGCTTCCGCCGCCATGCTGGAAACCGATTCACGCCCCATGCAACGCCCGACCCAGGCTGCCAGCCGGCCACCCGGCGCCGGCGGCGCGCCAAAGCCCATGGCGATCAGCACATGCGGCACCACCGCGATATCGCCCCAGCCAAAGCGATCCCCGTTGAACCAGTCGGCATCGCCCAATTGTTCCTCCAGCCAGCCATTCATTGCGGCAATCTGCGTCGTCGCCCGGGCAAGCAATGCATCGCCCGCGGCGCCCGACACACGGCGGAACACCAGAACCTCCATCATCGCCCAGGTGGTGGCTTCATATTGGGTGTCCATCACCTCCTCGATCATCCGCACCCGCGCCCGTGCGGCGGCGGTGGCGGGGAGCAGCGCGGGCACCGGCCAGCGATCCTCGATATATTCCTGGATGATGGTCGAATCGAACACCGACACATCGCCATCGACCAGCGCCGGCACCTCCAGCCGCGGGTTGGCCGCCAACCAATCCCCGCCGCCGCTGCCTGCCCCCATGCCGTCCGGCGTCACCAGATCGAACGAAACGCCCTTTTCGCGCAGCGCGATCTTGTTCTTCTGCGAATAGGGCGAGAGCGGATGTTCATAAAGCAGGGGCTGTGTCATGCCGCCATCTTCGACCAGCCGGCGGCGAAGGGCAACCACCCCGGACTCGGCATTTTTGCGAGGGGCCGTTCGGCGCGCCGTTAATCATTTTGGCACGCCGGGTGTAAAATTTGTTTACACATTAACAACCATTGCAAAATAGCAATATTCTCAAACTGATGATTCAACTTCCAAATTCGCAATCGGCCAAAACTGGCACGACTCTTGCTGTACTTTTCAATGTGGCTAGCAGCCCGGGAACTCGTCCCGGATTTCAATGCCATCGTTCGATAGTAAGCGGTCAACACCGCGCGGCCTTGGGACGATCCAAAAACAGGTGTCAGGAACAGAACAGATGAATTTTCGCATGATAGCGCTGGGGGCAGCTCTTCTTGCTTCACAGCCCGCACTCGCCAACAGCTTCGTCAACGGCGATTTCGAATCGCTCACCAATGGCCCCGGCCAGTTGACGTTCAACACCTTCGCCACCGGCTGGACGGTCCCGACCGGCGGTTACACATTCGTCTATGCCGCCGGCACGATCGACAAGCCCGGCACCATCGGCCAATACGGCGCCAACTATATGTGGGGCCCGAACAGTGGCGCCGCCAACGGCCTGACCGGCATCAGCCCGACGGGCGGCAACATCATTGCCCATGATGGCGCCTTCCAGGTCCAGCCACTGCAGCAGATCATCACCGGTCTGACTGTCGGCAAAACCTATTCGGTCGGCTTCGACTATGGTTTTGCCCAGCAATATAGCTTCGACGGCGACACCGTGCAGAATTGGTCGGTCAGCTTCGCCGGCCAGACCCAGACGACCGCCAGCTACAGCCTGCCGAACCACGGCTTTTCCGGCTGGATGCACGCGAGCTATGATTTCATCGCCAATAACGCGACCGAAACCCTGTCGTTTGTCTCCCATGGCAATTTGCCGGTGCCGCCGTTCGCCCTGCTCGACGGCGTGACCTTCACGCCCGATACCGTCGCCAGCGTGCCGGAACCGGCAAGCTGGGCGATGATGATGGTCGGCTTTGGCCTGCTCGGCGTCGCCGCGCGCCGTCGTCGCCATATCACCACCGTCGCCGCCTGATCGAACCGGCAACCACTGCACAGGGCCGGGTTGGAATCATCCGACCCGGCCCTGTCGCATCACCGGCCGGCCGGTCGCGCCTGTTGCCGGCACAGCGTGTCGGCGCCAGTGTCGCACAGCTCGCCAAACGCAAGGCGCTTGCGTAACAACAACCGATGCAAACGCTGGCCTCCCAATTCCACGCCGCCGCCTGGCTATTGCCGCTGGCGCGCAGCTGCGTGTCGCTGGCGCTGATCATCGCCATCTTCGTGCCGCTCGAACATTATTTCGCCGTCCGCCCGGCGAAACGCTTCCAAAAAGGCTGGACGACCAACCTCGGCTGGTATTTCCTCAACGGCCTCACCGCCGTCTTCATCCTCGGCCCGCCGTCGGCGCTGCTTGCCGCCGGCATCCATGCGGTGCTGCCCGCCAACTTCACCGCCGCCGCCGCCGGCCTACCGCTGGGCGTGCGCATGGTCGCAGCGATGGTCGTCGGCGAAATCGGCTTTTACTGGGGCCACAGGCTCAGCCACGAAATCCCGCTGCTGTGGCGTTTCCACGCCGTCCATCACAGCGCCGAGCACATCAATTTCCTCGTCAACACCCGCGCCCACCCCGTCGACATGGTGTTCACCCGGTTCTGCGGCCTTGTCCTGCTCTATGCAACCGGCCTTGCCGGCACGGTCGGCCCCGCCCCGACCCTGGTGCCGGCGCTGGTACTGTTCATCGGTTCGCTTTGGAGCTTCTTCATCCACGCCAACGTCCGCTGGCGGCTCGGCTTCTTCGAAGAAATCCTCAGCACCCCGGCCTTCCACCACTGGCACCACAGCCGCCGCGACCATATCGACCATAATTATGCCGCCATGCTGCCGTTCATGGACCGGGTGTTCGGCACCTTTCACCTGCCCCGCGAATGGCCCGCCAAATATGGCACCGACACGCCTATGCCACAGACCCTTGCCGGCCAGATGATCGCCCCCTTCGCGCCGCCCACACCACAGGCGCCCGCACAACCTTGAGAGTGCGGTGCAGCGCGGCCGGCACGTCGCGCTGGTGACCTGGCCTAATCCGCTGCCGCCATGAAATGCCCGCGCAAGGCGGCAATCGGCTTGTCATGATCGTCCTGCCAGGCATCGACATGCACGTTGATGATCCGCCTGCCCAGCTTGGTGATCACCGCCCGCGCATAGGTATCCACCGCACGGCCGGACCGCAGATATTCGATGGCGATATTGACCGGCTTGGGCAGCACCGGCCCGCCGGCATCGAACGCCACCTGCAGGATCGCGGTTGTCTCCATGAACGCGCCAATCGCGCCGCCGTGCAGCGCCGGCAGCACCGGGTTGCCGATCAGGTGCGGCGCAAACGGCATGATGGTGGTGATCTCGCTGCCCTTGCAATCGACCTTCACGCCCAGGAACCGGCAATAGGGAATGGCCTCCAGCAATGCCGCCAGATCGGCCTTGCGCCGCCCGCCCGGCGCGCCATTGCCCAACAACGCGACTTCGAGCGGCGTCGTCATGCCGGCCTCGCAAAGCCAGCGATGCCGGTGATCATGAAGGCTGCGGCGCAGGTCGCCACCGGATCACCCTCATCCCCCTGGTGCGCCGTGCCGCGCACAAAGGCGATGCTGCGCGTCAGCTTGTAACATTCGGCACGGGCGAACAACGGCCGGCCCGGCTCGGCCGGCTTCAGATAATCGATGCGCAGGTCCAGCGTCGCGATCATCGCCATCGACTGCATTTTCGATCCCACCGCCACGCCGCAGGCATTGTCCAGCAAGGTCGTCATCACGCCGCCATGGATGACCCCGGTCATCGGGTTGCCGACCAGCTTCTCATCATAGGGCACGGTGCAAACGGCAACGCCGTCGCTCGCCGAAACCACCGCCATGCCGATGGCCTGCGCGTGCGGCACATGGGACAAAGGTGTGCCGGCGTTAACCTCGATGTCGCTCATGCCGCCCTCTCGCCGCTCACGCCAGCGCCGCCTTCAACCGTTCATTGACCGCCGCCGGATTGGCCTTGCCACCCATCGCCTTCATAGTCTGGCCGACGAAAAAGCCGAACAGGGCCTCCTTGCCGCCCTTGTACTGCGCCACCTTGTCGGCATTGGCGGCGATGATAGCCGCAATCGCCGCATCGATGGCGCCGGTATCCGTCACCTGCTTCAACCCGCGCGCCTCGACGATCGCCGCCGGCGCCTCCCCGGTCTCCAGCATGATCTCGAACACCTGCTTGGCGAGCGGCCCCGACAGCGTGCCATCGGCCTGCAACGCCAGCAATTCGGCCCCGGCCGCCGGACTGACCGGCGACGCGGTGATGTCCAGCCCCAGCCGCTTCAACGCGCCGAACAGGTCGCTCGACACCCAATTGGCGGCGCGCAGGGCGATCTCCGCCTCGGGCTTGCCGGTCGCTTCCAGCAACGCCTCATACCAGGCCGCCGTGTCCTTTTCCGCCGTCAGCACCGCGGCCAGATAGGGCGACAGGCCCAGCGCGCTCTCATAACGCGCCCGCTTCGCCACCGGCAGCTCCGGCAGGCTGGCCAGGCAATCACCGACAAACGCATCATCGAATTCCACCGGCAACAGATCGGGATCGGGGAAATAACGATAGTCATGCGCATCTTCCTTCGATCGCATCGATCGCGTCGTGCCGCTGCCGGGGTCGAACAACCGGGTTTCCTGCACGATGCTGCCGCCGCCCTCGATCACCCCGACCTGGCGCCTGGCCTCCACCTCGACCGTCTGCATGATGAACCGCACCGAATTGACGTTCTTCGTCTCGGTTCGCGTCCCGAACGGCTCGCCCGGCCGGCGCACCGACACGTTGACATCGGCGCGCATCGATCCTTCATCCATATTTCCGTCGCAACTGCCGACATAGCGCAGCAGCTGGCGCAGCGCCGCGACATAGGCGCCAGCCTCCGCCGGGCTGCGGATATCGGGCTTCGACACGATCTCCATCAACGCACAGCCCGACCGGTTAAGATCGACGTACGACTGGTTCGGGTGCAGATCATGCACCAGCTTGCCGGCATCCTGTTCCAGATGGATGCGCTCGATGCCCACCACCGACTTCGCACCATCCTCGGTTTCGATGGCAAGCGCGCCCTCCCCGACGATCGGGTGATACAGCTGGCTGATCTGATACCCCTGCGGCAGATCGGCGTAGAAATAATTCTTGCGATCGAAACGCGACCATTTGTTGATCTGCGCGCCCAGCGCCAGCCCGGTGCGCACCGCCTGCCGCACGCATTCACCGTTCAGCACCGGCAGCATCCCGGGCATCGCCGCATCGACCAGGCTGACCTGGCTGTTGGGTTCGGCACCAAAGGTCGTCGCCGCACCCGAAAACAGCTTGGACTGCGCCGTGACCTGGGCATGGACTTCCAGTCCAACAACAATCTCCCAATCGCCGGTGGCGCCCTTGACCGTCCAGGGCTTCATGGTCTTTTCCTCTGTCATGCTCAACGCCCCGGCCGCGCGGTGAAACCAGCAGCCCGCTCGATCGCCAGCCCGGCATCGAGCACGCCTGCCTCATCCAGCGGCCGCCCGATGATCTGCAGCCCAAGCGGCAAGCCATCCGCCGAAAGCCCGGCCGGCACCGACATGGCGGGCAGCCCGGCCAGCGACGATGGCACAGTGAAAACATCGTTCAGATACATTTCCAGCGGATCGGCCTTGTCGCCAAAGGCAAAGGCGGCGCTTGGCGCGGTCGGCGTCAACAACAGGTCGCACTGTTCCCAGGCACGCTCGAAATCGCGGGCGATCAACGTCCTGACCTTTTGCGCCTGCGTGTAATAGGCGTCGTAAAATCCCGCCGACAGCACATAGGTGCCGATCATGATGCGGCGCTTCACCTCCGCCCCGAACCCCGCCGCCCGCGTTGCCGCATACATGTCCGCCAGATTGCCGCCCGGCGGCGTCACGCGCAGGCCGTAACGCACGCCGTCATAGCGGGCGAGGTTCGACGAAGCCTCTGCCGGGGCGATGATGTAATAGGCCGGCAGCGCGTATTTGGTGTGCGGCAACGACACCTCGACGATCTCTGCGCCGGCATCCTTCATCCAGGCGATGCCCTGTTCCCACAGCGCGATGATCCCCGGGTCCATGCCATCCAGCCGGTATTCGCGCGGGATGCCGATGCGGCGGCCACGCATATCCCCGGTCAGGCCGGCTGCGAAATCCGGCACCGGGACATTCAGCGAGGTCGAATCCTTGGCATCATAACCGCACATCGATGTCAGCATCAGCGCGCAATCGGCAACGCTGCGCGCCATCGGCCCGGCCTGATCGAGCGATGACGCAAACGCCACCACACCCCAGCGCGAACACCGGCCATAGGTCGGCTTGATACCCGAAATGCCGACAAACGCCGCCGGCTGGCGGATCGAGCCACCGGTATCGGTGCCGGTCGCGCCCGCGGCAATCCGCGCCGCCACCGCCGAAGCCGAGCCACCCGACGAACCGCCCGGCACCAGTTCGCGGTTCGAATCGCCTGCCTTCCATGGGGAGATCACCCGGCCATAGGCGCTGGTCTCGTTCGACGAACCCATCGCGAATTCGTCCATGTTGAGCTTGCCCAGCATCACCGCGCCATCGGCGAGCAGCTTGCCCGAAACGGTCGATTCATACTGCGGAATGAAGCCCTGCAATATCTTCGAGCCCGCCGTCGTCTGCACGCCTTCGGTGCAGAACAGGTCCTTGATGCCCAGCGGGATGCCGGCCAGCGGCCGCGCGTCGCCGCGTGCCAGCGCCGCATCGGCAACCGCCGCCTGCGCCCGGGCAATGTCGGGGGTTTCCACGATAAAGGCATTCAGCCCGCGCGCCGCCTCCATCGCAGCCAGATGCGCATCGGCAAGCTCCACCGCGCTGAAATCGCGCGCCGCAAGCCCGGCCTTCATGCCGGCAATCGTCAGGTCGGTAAGGGCAGTCACTATTCGATCACTTTCGGCACGGCGAAAAATCCGCTGGTTGCATCCGGGGCATTGGCCAGCACCTTGCCCTGCACATCGCCATCGGTCACTTGATCGACGCGCCAGGCAAGATGGTTGGGAATCACCGCGGTCATCGGCGCAACACCGGCGGTATCGACCTCGCCCAATTGCTCGATCCAGCCGAGGATGGCGCTCAATTCGCCGGCCAACGGCGCGACATCATCATCGGCAATGCCGATCCGGGCCAGCCGGGCAATCTTGCGGACTGTGGGTTCATCAACGGACATCGACGGCTTTCAATGGGTGCAGTGCAGCGTCGCTAGCACAGCGACATGATCGGGCTCAATGCTCGCCGATTGGCAAGGCACCGCCAGCATGGTCCGGAATTCATCAAAATTCAGCGTGGGGAATTGATCGAAATGTCGTAACCGGGCAGGGAAGCCTGTGCGCAAGGCGTATGCCGCGTGATGAGTTGGAGTTGCAATGCCCGTTGAACACCTGGCCACCGGCCGTCGCACCGCCTTCAAGCGCCTGTTGTGCACCAGCATCGCCGCCCTGGCGACCGGCGCAGCGCCTGCGCTTGCCCAGACGAGCATCTCCACGGCAACCACCACACCGCTGTCAACCGCAACCGCTGCCAGTGGCGCGGCGTCGGACATCATCATCACCAGCGCCGGTTCCGTCACCGTCGCCACCGGTACCGCCGTCACTATCAATTCAAACAATTTGCTGACCAACCAGGGCACCATCGCCAACAGCAACGCCAGCGGCGGCATCGGCGTCCAGATCAACGGCACCGGCGGGCTGACCAACGCGCGCTTCATCAATTCGGGGCCGATTTCCCTCACCGGCGCGGGCGGCAGCGGCAACATCGGCCTGCTCGTCAACGGCGGCCCGATCACCGGCTCGATCACCAGCACCCAGGCCGGCACCATCGCGGTCAATGGTGACAATGCCATTGGCGTCTCCATCGCCGCGCCCTTCACCGGCTCGATCCAGGTGCGCAGCATCTCGGTGCAGGGCACCGGATCGACGGCGCTCTCGGTTACCGCCGCTGTCAACGGCAGCGTCTCGCTGGCCGGCAACAGCGCCAACAATGGCGGCGGCGGCTATGGCATCCTCGTCACCGCACCGATCACCGGGCAATTGACCAATGCCGGCGGGCTTTCAGTCGGCACTTCTGCCGGGGTCAACGCCACCGGCACCGCCCTTGTCGCCGGCCTCATCCCCAACGCCGGCATCAGGGTCAGCGCCGATGTCGGCGGCGGCTTCCTCAACGATCGCTATTACGTCGATGCAACCGGCGCTGTTGTCCCCCCCGGTTCGGTGGATACTGCCGTCAACACCTTGGTCACCGGCTCGGTCATCGCCGCCGGTACCGCTCCGGCACTGTGGATCGCACCCGATGCAACCAACCCGCAAGCCATCAGCATCGGCGCCGTCGGCACCGGCGCCGATGCCTTTGCCGTCAACAACCGCGGCATCTTGCGCGTGGTCGCCGGCAATCCCGGGCTGGCCACAACGGCTGTCCTGATCGGCGGCACCACCGCCACCACAACGCTGGCCGGCGGCATCACCTCCGGCACCAACGCCGTCATCTCCGCCTCCGCAACCGATGCCGATACCAGGGCGATCCGGCTTTCGACCGGCGCCATCGCGCCACAAATCGCCAACCTTGGCACCATCGACGCCACCGCCGTGCAAACCGCCGCCGTGGGCAGCGCCGCCATCGGCGCAGGCGGCAGCGCCATCGCCATCGCCATCGATTCCGGCGCGTCGCTGGGCAGCATCACCAACACCGGTTCCATCGGCGCCACCGCGGTCGGCACCGGCAAGAACGCCACGGCCATCCTCGATCAATCCGGCACGCTGGCATCGATCACCAACAGCGGCACCATCGGCGCCATCGCCACCAGCGGCGGCGGCTATGCCCGCGCCATCGATCTGACCGGCAGCAGCGCCGCCTTCACGCTGGCCAACACCGGCACCATCACGGGCGACGTGGTCCTCGGCAACGGCACTACCATCGTCCAGCTTGGCGGCGGCACCATCAACGGCACGCTGGCCTTTGGCAGCGGTTCGAACGCCCTGTCGCTCAGCGGCGCCGCCGTGCTTTCCGGCCCCATCACCAGCGGCGCGCCGATTGCCGTAAACCTTGCCGGCACCGCGCGGCTCAGCCTGATCAACGCCCCGTCGACAATCGCCAGCCTCAATGCCGGCGGCGCGTCGGTGCTCATCGTTCCAACGCGCGGCACGGCGCCTGGCCTTACCGTCAACGGCACCGCCGTATTTTCCGGCACCAGCAGTGTGTCGCTTTCGCTGCAATCGCTGACCCAGGCGCAAAACGTCGTCATCGTCAGCGCCACCGGCGGCATCACCACGGATCACACCGCAGGCCTCGTCAACGCCAATGTGACACCCTATCTGTTCACCGCCGGCACGCCGGTGCTGACCGCGACCACGCTGTCGATCAACCTGACGCGCAAGAGCGCAGCCGAAATCGGCCTGTCGGGCGGCCAGGCGGCGCTGTTCAATCAATCGCTGGCGGCGTTCACCCCCGGCGGCGTCGAAGCCGTCGCCATCGCCAACCTGCCCGATCAGGCATCGGTCATCGCCGCCTACCGCCAGATCACCCCGCCCAGCTTTGGCCGTGCCGCCATCCGCGCCGCCGAAAGCTTTGCCGATACCGGCTTTGGCGCCGCCTATGAACGGCTCGCCAGCCTCGCTGCAACGCGCGACAAGAAGAATGGCGGTACCGGCGTGTGGGTCCAGGAAATCGGCGATTTCTCCCGCCAAAAAGCCGGCATCCAGGAAACCGCCTTCAAATCCTCGACCTTCGGCATCGCCGGCGGCATCGATCGGCCACTGCTCGGACTTGATGCGGTCGGCGTGGCAGTGCTGTCGAACTGGGCCTCCGTCAAACAATCCGTCGCGCCCGGCCTGCCCGACGTACCGCTGCAAATCGCGTCGGTGGGCATTGCCCCCTACGCCTCATGGTCCTGGAAATCGATTTTCGTGCAGGCCAGCGCGCTGGCCGCAAAGGTCACCTACAGCAGCAGCCGCGATATCACGATCGGCTCGCTCGCCAGCACCATCGGCGCGCGCTGGAAGGGCACGCAATTCGGCGCCGGCGTTACCGTCGGCGCACGGCTCAGCTATGGCCATTTCCGCATCGTGCCGACCAACAGCGTCTATTGGACCCGGTTGCAGCAGAACGGCTATTCCGAAACCGGCGGCGGCGAATTCAACCTTGGCGTCGATGGTCGAACCGACACGCTGTTCACCGATACGGCGCGGCTTTCGATCGCCTATCTTATACCCTTTGGCGAAGGCGACCTGCTTGCGGAGGCTCATGCCGCCTATACTCATCAGTTCAGCGCCACCAACGCGCCGACAGTGGCGCATTTCCTGTCGGGCGGCGATTCCATCACGCTGCCGCAGGATGCAGAGGATTCCAAGAAATTCGGCTATGGCGGCGCTGTCGGCTATATCCAGGGCCCGGTGAAATTCCTGCTCGGCTATGATCGCCGCCAGAACAGCAGCTACAAGGATCAACAGGCGGCGCTGACCGCAACCATGTCGTTCTGATCATGCTTCGGGCATTGGCCCGGCCGGCTTGCATGGACGCCGCAAGCCGGCTGTGCCATTGCCAGCGGCGACGCATTTTGGGGCGGCGATCGGGATCGGCATGACAGTTTCGGCGGACAGCACCGGGCCAGCTACGATAGAGGCGCCGATACCGGCACCGACGACACCCTGGCTGCACGACATGCTAGCGGCGGTCGGCCGGCGCTGGTGGCTGGTGCCTGCCGGCGCGTTACTCGCCATCGTAGCGGCACTGATCTACCTGTCCCGCGCGGACTATGTCTATTCCGCCGAACTGAAGGTCTATGCAGCGCCCTCCAGCAGCGGCAGCCGGCCGACATCGGCGCTAGGCGGCCTTGCCGCGCTCGCAGGGGTCGCGGCCGGATCGGGCACCGAACAAGTCTCGCCGTTCCGCTATTATCTCGATGGCGTCTATTCCCCCGAAGTCGCGGCGCGCATGGCCCGCGACCCAAAGATCATGCACCGCATCTTCGCCAATGAATGGGATGCACAGAACCGGCAATGGCGACAGCCGTCCAGCCTGGCGGGGTCAATCCGGCGCGGCGTCACCGGCCTGATGGGCCTGCCGCAATTCGGCTGGACACCGCCCGATGCGACCCGCTTGCAGGCCTATATCGCCGAGGCGGTAAAGGTGCGCCAATCGGTGAAAACCCCCGTCGTGACCATCGGCTATGATTATCCCGATCCGCGCTTTGCGATGCAATTCCTCGCCACGCTGCACAACACCGTCGATTCCTACCTGCGCGAGGCGCAAAACCGGCGGACGCGCGGCAATATCGACTATCTCGCCAGCCAGTTGCAGCAGGTGACTCTGGCCGAACAACGCGCCGCGCTGGTCACGGCGCTCGCCGAACAGGAGCGCCAAGCCATGCTCGCCTATGGCAACGCACCCTATGCGGCGGACCCGTTCGATCTCGTCACCGCCTCCCCGGAACCGACCAAGCCACGCCCCGGCCGCCTGCTGATCGGCGCCGGCCTCGCGGGGCTGCTGCTCGGTCTTGCGCTGGCCGCCGTCACCGGTCGCCGGCGCACGGATGGCTGAACCCAACGAACCCTTGCGCGAAAATCCGTCATGTCGGTAAAGCGCAACATCATCGCCAACTATGCCGGGCAGACAATCGCCACCGGCCTGTCGCTGGCGCTGGTGCCCTTCTACATCCGATATCTGGGCATGGAGGCCTATGGCCTTGTCGGCCTGTTCGCGGTCATCCAGGCCTGGATGGCGCTGCTCGATTTGGGCATGACGCCAACGCTGGGCCGCGAAATGGCGCGCTTCAGCACCGGCACCCTGTCCGCCCAGTTCATCCGCGACCTGTTGCGCAGCCTTGAAATCCTGCAGTTCGGCATCGGCATCATCGTCGCCATCGTGCTCACCCTTGGCGCCGATGTGCTGGCGCGCCACTGGCTGAAGGTGGATCGCATGCCGGTCGAAACCGTTGCCGGTGCCCTGTCGATGCTCGGCATCGTCGTCGGGCTGCGGTTTTGCGAAGGCATTTACCGCAGCGGCATCATGGGGTTGCAACAACAGGTGTGGCTGAATGCCGTCTCCATCGCGCTGGCGCTGTTGCGCAGCCTTGGCGCGCTGGTGGTGCTGGCCTATGTGTCGCCGACCGCCAAGGCCTTCTTCATCTGGCAAGGCCTTGTCTCGCTGGCAACGCTGGCGACGCTGGCTGGAAAGCTGCACCTGTCCCTGCCCCGCGCGCCGCGCCGGGCGCGCTTTTCGGGCGAAGCGCTGCTGCAGATCCGCGGCTTTGCCGGCGGTGTCTTCGGCTTTTCGTTGCTCAGCCTGATGCTGACGCAGATCGACAAGCTGCTGCTTTCGCGGCTGCTCGGCCTCACTGAATTCGGCTATTACATGCTCGCGTCTACGATCGCATCAGGGCTTTATCTCGCCGGGGCGCCGATAATTCTCGCGGTGTCGCCGCGGCTGGTGCGCCTGTTCGAAACCGGCGACATCCCCGGCGTCACCGCCGCCTACCACCAGGCGTCACAACTCGTCACCGTCATGCTCGGCCCGGCGGCGCTGCTGCTCCTGCTGTTCGCGCGCGGCATATTATTCGCCTGGTCGGGCGACATCGATCTCGCAACCCGCACCGCCCCCATTCTCGCCCTGCTGGCCCTGGGCACCATGCTCAACGGCCTGTTGCAAGTGCCCTATTATCTGCAGTTGGCGGCGGGCTGGACCCGGCTGGCGCTCGGCACCAACCTGGTCGCCGTTATCGTCATGGTGCCGCTGCTGCTCTGGGCGGTGCCGCGCTATGGCGCCGTCGCCGGTGCCTCCACCTGGGCAATCGTCAACACCGCCTATGTGCTGGTGATGCTGCCGCTGATGCACCGCCGCCTGCTGCCCGGCGAGATGTGGCGCTGGTATGGCAATGATGTGCTGCTGCCGCTGCTGGGCGCCGCGCTCGTGCTGTTGCCGGCGCTGCTGCTGCGCCCAGCCGACGACGCGTCGCGCCTCGTCTGGCTGGGGTTCCTGACGGCAACCGGCATCACCGCCGCACTCGCATCGGCGGCAATGTCATCGGCCGTCCGCGCGCAAGTCCGGACGTTGCTGCGCCGATAGCCCCGTCCGAATCAGGCTTCAGGCGCCGTCCACCATCCGCCGCGCCACTTCCGGCATCAACGTCCGCGCCCGCCAGCCCAGCCGCGCCGCCGCGTGCGACGGGTCGGCACCGCTCCACGCCAGGTCGGTCGGCCGGCCCAGTCCGGCATCGATGGCGACATGCGCCCGCCAATCCAGACCACGCGCCGCAAAGGCCGCGGCGACAAAGTCTTCAAGGCTGCACGATTGCCCGGTGGCGATGATATAGTCATCGGCCACATCCTGTTGCAGCATCGCCCACATCGCCTCGACATATTCCGGCGCCCATCCCCAGTCGCGCACGATATCCAGCCGACCCAGTTGCAGCGTCATCGCCTCG
>JBBQPR010000077.1:0-13779 GCA_038217075.1 Sphingomonadales bacterium | reverse complement strand
CAACCCGCTCAACGCCGATCTGATCGCCATTGTCGAACGCGGCCGCGGCCTGCCGGTGGCGCTGTCCATCCTGTATGTGGCGCTGGCCCGCCGCGTCGGCTGGCGCGCCGATGCGCTCAACCTGCCCGGCCATGTGGTTGTTGAGATCAAGGGCGGGGTCGATTCGGCGCTGATCGATCCGTTCGATCATGGCATGGGCATCACCCGCGAACGCGCCGTCGAAATCGCCCGCCACGGCGGCGGCGAACCGGTGCCCACGCGTTTCGATGCGATGACCAACCGGCAATTGCTGGTGCGGCTGGTGACCAACCAGGCCAGCCGGGCGCGCAGCGGCGGCGATGCCAAGCGGGCGCTGAAACTGTATGAGCGCATGACGACCATCGCGCCGCGCCTGTCCAGCCTGTGGTGGGAACGCGCCCGGCTGGAACAATTGCTCGGCCATAATCTGGCGGCGCGCGGCAGCTTGACGGCGATGCTGGAAACCACCCATGAGATAGCGATGACGCGTCGCATCCAGGCAGCTCTGGCGGCACTGGCGCGCTCCGACAGCTGAACAAAGGCGTTTTTTTCATGTCCTTGCGCGTCGCGGTCCAGATGGACCCGATCGAAACCGTCAACACTGCCGGTGATTCAAGCTTTGCGCTGATGCTGGAGGCGCAGCGGCGCGGCCACAGCCTGCAGCATTATCTCGCCACCGCTTTGTCCGCCGAAAGCGGCCGGGTGCGGGCGCGGGCACGGCCGCTCAGCGTAACCCGCGATCCGGGGCCGCATTACGAATGGCTAGGCGAACAGCGCACGATCGATCTGGGCCATGACGTGGACGTCGTGCTGATGCGGCAGGATCCGCCGTTCGACATGGGCTATATCACCGCCACGCATCTGCTCGAGATGGTGCAGGGCGAAACCCTGGTGGTGAATGACCCGCGCGAGGTCCGGAACGCACCCGAAAAACTGTTCGTGCTGCGCTACCCCCAACTGATGCCGCCAACGCTGGTAACGCGATCGCTGGCCGAAGCCATGGATTTCCGCGCCCGCCACGGCGCCGTCGTCATCAAGCCGCTGTATGGCAATGCCGGCGCCGCGGTGTTCCTCATCGACAAGAACGACGGCAATCTGCCGGCGCTGGTCGAACTGTTCGGCACGGTGTGGAACGAACCCTTCATGGTGCAGGCATTCCTGCCCAAGGTCAGCGAAGGCGACAAGCGCATCGTGCTGGTCGATGGCGTGGCGACGGGCGCCATCAACCGCCTGCCAAAATCCGGCGAAATCCGCTCAAACCTCGCCGCCGGCGGCCAGGCCCAGGCAACCGAGCTCAGCCCACGCGAGGCCGAAATCTGCGCCACCATCGGCCCCGACCTTGCGGCGCGCGGCCTGGTGTTCGTCGGCATCGACGTCATCGCCGGCTGCCTCACCGAAATCAACGTCACGTCCCCCACCGGCATCGTCGCCATCGACCGTTTCAACGGCACCAACACCGCAGGCCTGATCTGGGATGCCATCGAGCGGCGGCACGCGGCGCGCGCATCGACGGGCCAGCATTGACCCTGCTGCGATTGGGCCTACACCCGTCGCGATGGAACGCTTGGAAAGGTTGCCGATGCGCACGCTGATTATTGCCTTGCTGCTGATCGGCGCGCCCGCAGCGGCGGCTGAACCAAAAGCCGGATCGCCTCCCGGTATCGCACCTGCTGTCGCCATGACCGACCGCCCCGCAGCCGCAATCGCCCTCGACATCAGCCGCAAGCCGGTGGAAGTGCTGAAATTTCTCGGGCTGAAGCGCGGTGACCGGGTTTTCGATGTGATGACCGGCAGTGGCTATTATGCCGAAATCATCGGCAATTCGATTGGCAGCTATGGCACCGTTCTCGCCGAAGAACCCACCGTATTTGCCGATGACAAATCTCGCGCCGCCTTTGCGATGCTGACCAAGCGGGTGCCCAATGTGACATTGCTGGAGGTCATGCCTGCGGACATCGATCCGCCGGCCAACAGCATCGATTTCACGCTCATGCACCTTGTCTATCACGACCTTTACTGGGCGAGCGAAAAGTATAAATTTCCGACCATGGACCCGGCGGCGTTCCTGATGCGCCTGTACGCGGCAACCAAACCCGGCGGCATCGTCGGCGTCGTCGATCATGTCGCCTCGCCGGGCGGTGACACCCGCGCGGTTGTCGACAAGCTGCACCGGATCGACCCGGTTGTCGTCAAGGCCGATTTCGCCCGCGCCGGATTCACGCTGGAGGCGGAGAGCGACCTGCTGCACATCTCTGCAGACGATCATCTGAAATCGGTGTTCGACCCCGCGATCAAGGGCAAAACCGATCGCTTCGTCATGCGCTTCCGCAAGCCGGCCTAACCGCGAAACACATCCTTCGCCGCGCGACGTCGCCCCAGCTCCTCGACACTCCCGGCACGCACGAACGGGTTGGTCGCAAGTTCGTCGGCGATTGTGAACGGTACCGTTGGTTCACCCTTGGCCCGCGCCGCGTCAATCGCCACGACCCGCTCGGCCAGCGCCGCATTGTCCGGCTCCGCCGTCACCGCATAACGCGCGTTCGACTGCGTATATTCATGGGCGCAATACACCATGGTTTCCCCCGGCAGCGCGGCCAGCTTGCCCAGCGCCGCGTGCATGTCGGCGGGCGTGCCTTCGAACAACCGGCCACAGCCCAGCGCGAACAGCGTGTCGCCGGGGAACAGCACATTATCATCGTCGAACACATAGGCGATGTGCCCGGCGGTATGGGCGCCGACATCGAGCACCCGCGCCATGCTGCCACCAACAGCAACCGTATCGCCTTCCGCCACCGCCCGGCCGATATGCGGGATTTTCGCCGCCTCGCCCTTCGGCCCGGTCACCTTCGCGCCGGTTGCCGCCACGATTGCCGCGTTGCCGCCGACATGATCCGGGTGCCAATGCGTGTTCAAGATCTGCGTGATCCGCCAGCCCCGCGCCGCGGCCGCCGCCAGCACCGGTTCGGCCACCGCCGGGTCGATGACCGCTGTTTCGCCGCTGGCCTCATCATGCGCCAGATAGACGTAATTGTCCGACAGCACCGGCACCTGCACGACGGTCAGCATCACCAGGCCCCGGTGTTCGGCATCGATGCCCAGGGTTCGGCCGGCGCCAGCGACGGCCCGGCCTGCAGCAATTCCACCGAAATGCCATCCGGTGATCGCACGAACGCCATATGGCCATCACGCGGCGGCCGGTTGATGGTGACGCCGCCGTCCATCAAGCGCTGGCAGGCCGCATAAATGTCGTCCACCGCATAGGCGAGATGCCCGAAATTGCGGCCGCCGCCATAGCCGGCCTCGTCCCAATTATGGGTCAGCTCGACCTGCGCGCTCTCATCCCCCGGCGCCGCCAGGAAGATCAGCGAAAAGCGCCCGGCCTCATTGTCATAGCGCTTCAGCTCCTTCAGCCCGAGCAGCGCGAAGAATTTCAGCGTTTCGGCCACATCCGAAACCCGGATCATGGTGTGCAGATATTTCATCAGCGGACTTCCTTCAAAACACGGCCCTCAAAGGCCTCGAACTTGGCGATCACATCGGCGGGCAGCGGCGTCGGCCGGCCGCGCACCTCGGCGACATGAACATGCACTTCCTCACCCGTCGCGCGCAGATCATCGCCGTCCCCGGTGTGCAGTTCAAATGCAAATGTCATCGAACTGTTGCCGATCCGTGCGCAGCGGATGCAGATCGCCACCAGCTCATCCAGCAGGATCGGCGCGCGATATTCGACCAGCGCCTTGGCCACATGCATTTCCGGCCCGCCGACCAGCCCGGCGCCCGAATACAGCCCGACGGCCCGCCAATATTCGACCAGCGCGATATCGAAATATTCAAGGTAGCGCGAATTGAACACCACGCCCTGCGCATCGACTTCGGCAAAGCGCACGCGCTTGGGAAAGCTGAATTTGAAATCGGCGCGGGGCATGGCAACTTTCGAACAATCTTCGGGCAAGGCGCGCCCTGTCAGGCTTCATTAACGTCGTGCCCGCTATCTGGCGACTATCAACTACATCGCAGCGCAACGCTGACGATCGCCACCAAGGGGGAACCGCCAGACATGGCCGAAGACCGCGCACGAACGGCTGTTTTACCGCTGCCTGCGATCATCCTCGCCATCGGAATCGCCGCAGGCGGCTGGCTGATGGGCGATGGCCTTACCCGCGCCCACCGCGCCGAACGATCAGTGACGGTGCGCGGCCTCGCCGAACGCGATGTCACCGCCGATCTGGCCACCTGGACCATCGGCCTGTCGGCCGTCGGCAATGATCTGGCACCGTTGCAGGCCCAGTCCGACCGCGACGGAAATGCCGTCACCGCCTTTCTGAAATCGCGCGGCTTCACCGATGCAGAGATTGAATCGGGCGGCATCAGCGTCAACCAATATGTCGATGGCAATGGCCGCCGCAACATCACCATCCGCCGCAAGATCCAGTTGCGCACAACCCGGGTGGAACAGGCGCGCGCCGCCTTTGCGGCACAGGTCGAATTGTTGCGGCAGGGCGTGGTGTTCGATGCCGACAATGGCGGCATGGTCTACAGCTTCACCGGCCTGAACACCGTCAAGCCGCCGATGATCGCCGCGGCAACCGTCGATGCCCGCAAAGGCGCCGAACAATTTGCCAAGGATTCAGGCGCCTCGGTCGGCGACATCAAATCGGCGACCCAGGGCTATTTCTCCATCGTCCCGCGCGATGGCGAAGGCACCGGCAGCGCCAGCGCATCACCCTTTCAAAAGGTGCGGGTGGTGACGACGATCGATTTCTATATCGATTAGTTGGCCGGCGGTTCAGGCGCGGCCGGCGTTTGCTCGGTCGGTGGGGGCCCAGCCGGTAGGGACCCAGCCGGTTGGGGCATCGCCTCATTTGCCGCTGTATGGGCAAGCGCGTCATGCGCCGCCTTGCCCGCAATGGAATCGGGATCGCTTTTTTCGGCGGCTGTCCAGGCGGTGCGGGCCAATTGCACATCGCCGCGTTCCGCCGCGATATTGCCCGCTTCATATTGCACGGCGGCATCGTCGGGCGCCAATTCGGCCGCTCGCAATATCGCCGTGTCGGCGGCTTTCACATCGCCCATCCGCCGCGCCAGCGTCGCCTTCAGCAACCAGCCGTCGGGGACGGCCGGATACAGGCTTGTCGCCCGATCAAGATCGACCGCGGCCTCCTTTTCGCGCTTCAAGCCAACCAGGGCCTCGGCGCGGGTAACGCGCAGCCGGGCTTCGGCCCCCGGGCTGAGCGTGCTTTCACCGCCAAGCGCATGATCGAGAAAGCCCAGCGCCGCCGCTGGTTGCTCCGCCATCATCGCGGCATCGGCAGCCTGTGCCCATAATGTCACCGCCTGGCCATCGCCGGCCGATTCAGACGCTTCGGCAACGCCCTCAAAGCTTTTCAGCGCCGTCGCAACATCCCCCATCGCAAACTGTGCAAGCGCCAGGCACTGCCGCGCCGGTATGCCGCCGCCTTCAACCCGCCAGGCCTGTGCATTGGCAATGGCGCGCTCCGGATCATTTTTCACCAGCGACAGGCAGGCGTTATAGTGGCTGCGATCACCCGGCGTCATTTGCGCGGTCGATTGCGCCATTGCCGGGGCCGCCGCCACAAGCACCACAGCCAGCCAGAAAGCCCGCATCATTCCACCTCGGTCAACAGCGTCGCCACCGTCGCCAGCAACAGGTCGATATCCTGCGGCCGCGACAGCCGATGGTCGCCATCCTTGACCAGCGTCACCTGAACATCGGCCGAACGCAGCCGCGCCGCGATATCCAGCGACAATTGCCACGGCACCGCATCATCGCATTGCCCGTGCAACAGGCGCACCGGTGCATCGATGGCAATGTCACCGCCCAACAGCCGCTGCGCCGGTGCATCGTCGATCAATGCGCGCGAATAGCGATAGCCGGCGGCATCATAGCCACTCGGCCGGCTGAACCAGCCTTGCGCCGCCAGCGCGGCGCGGTCCGCGTCGCCGATTTCCAGCCCCCAATCGGTAAAATCCGGGGCCGCGGCGATGCCGATCAGGCCCGCCAGCCGGTCCCCAAGCAACAGGCCCAGCCGCAATGCCACCCAGCCGCCCATCGATGAACCGACCAGCACCACGCGGCCGGCCGCCGCGACATGATCGATAACGGCGCGCGCGTCATCAACCCAGCGCCCGATGCTGCCAGCAAGGAAGTCGCCGCCGCTCTCCCCGCACCCCGAATAATCCAGCCGCAGACAGGCCCGGCCATTGGCCGCCGCCCAATCGGCGGTGGCCTGGGCCTTTGAACCCGTCATGTCGGACATGTAACCGGGCAGGAACACCAGCATCGGGCCCCTGCCTTGCCCCCCTATTTGCACCCCGCCCGGCACCAGCCGATACGCGAGATCGGCGCCATTGTGCGGCAGGCGGGCGGCGGGCGATGCTGTCATCCGCCCGGGATAGCCGTTGCGGCACGCCGGCGCCACCGGCCTGAGTAGAACCAACGGGTTGCGCTGGTGCCCGATAGGCGTATCATTCCCCCATATCCCGAATCCTTCAAAGGAGATGGCGATGGACGCGACCATGCCCCCGGCCCAATCGGCCCCGGTGCGCAGCATCGGATCGGACGACCTGCGCTGGGCGCTGGCGCAGGGCTGGGACGATTTCAAGGCAAAGCGCGGCGACATCATCATGTTGCCGATCATCTATGCCGTCGCCGGCGTGACGGCTGCCTGGTTCGCTTTCAATGCGCAGTTGTTCCCGTTGATTTTCCCGCTTGCTGCGGGGTTTGCGTTGGTCGGGCCGGTCGCGGCGTCGGGCTTCTACGAAATTGCCCGGCGCCGCGAATCCGGGCTTGAATCGAGCTGGTGGCATTTCCTCGATCCGATGAAGGGAAGGTCACGCGTGCCGATCGCGATGTTGACCATCATGCTGGCGGCGATTTTCCTGCTCTGGATGATGGTCGCGCAGGGGATTTATGACGCAACGCTGGGCCAGCGCGGCCCCGTGACGCCCGACGAATTCATCCGCGACCTGTTCGGCAGCAGCGAAGGCCTGATGCTGATTATCCTCGGCAACGCCGCCGGCGCAGTGTTCGCCACAGCGACGCTGGCGGTCGCCGCCTTCAGCTTCCCGATGGTCGTCGATAAAAGCACCGAGGCTGCGGCAGCCGTGATGACCTCCATTGCCGTGTTCCGCCGCAATCCGGCAACGATGATCATGTGGGGCGTCCGCGTCGCCGCCATCCTGTTCGCTGCCGCGCTGCCTTTGTTCGTCGGTCTGATGGTGGCGCTACCGGTGCTCGGCTATGCCACCTGGCACCTGTATACCCGCGCGGTAGAGCGTTAGCGCAGGCACCGTGCGCCAAGCGATCGCGCTCGCCGTCGCTTGCCGGAAACCCCAAGACGCGGCATAGGCGCGGCCATGTCGGAACTCATCCACCTCACGCTCCCGGACGGCTCTGTGCGCGAGATGCCCCGCGGCACTACCGGTGCCGATGTGGCCGCATCGATCGGCCCCGGCCTGTTGAAGGCGGCGCTGGCGGCGCGCGTCGATGGCGAGATCGTCGATCTGTCGCGACCCATCGAACAGGATGCCCGGCTGGCGCTGGTGACGGCCAGGGACGAGGCCGATGCGCTCGAACTCGTCCGGCATGATTTCGCGCATGTGCTCGCCGAGGCGGTGCAGCGGCTGTTCCCCGGCACGCAGATCACCTTTGGGCCATCAACCGACGACGGCTTCTACTATGATTTCGCGCCCGCCCCCGATCGCGGCCCGTTCACCGATGATGACCTGCCGGCCATCGAAGCCGAAATGCGCCGCATCATCGCCGCCGACAAGCCGCTGGTCCGCCAGGTCTGGACGCGCGAGGCACTGATCAGCCGCTGGCAGCAGCAGGGCGAAAGTTTCAAGGCCGAATGGGCCGCCGAACTGCCGGGCGACGAGGATCTGACCGTTTATTGGTCCGGCCCCGCCGATGCCGAAGACGGCTGGCTCGACATGTGCCGCGGCCCGCATCTGCCCTCCACCGGCAAGCTCGACCCCAGCGCCTTCAAGCTGACGCGCGTGTCGGGCGCCTATTGGCGCGGTGACCAGAAGAACGCCATGCTCAGCCGCATCTACGGCACCGGCTGGCTGTCGAAGAAACAGCTCGACGCGCACATGACGCGGCTGGAGGAAGCCGCCAAGCGCGACCACAGGAAGCTGGGCGCCGAAATGGACCTGTTCCACCTGCAGGCCGAAGCACAGGGGTCGGTTTTCTGGCACCCCAACGGCTTCCGCCTGTGGCGCACGCTGGAATCCTATATGCGCCGCCGCCTCGATGCGACGGGCTATGAGGAAGTGAAGACGCCGCAGCTGATGGACGCCCGCCAATGGGAACAATCCGGCCATTGGGGCAAATATCGCGAAAACATGTTCGTCGTGCCCGACGAAGTGCCCAATACCGAAGAAGATGGCCCGGTTCTGTCGGGCGACGGCGATCTGATGGCGCTGAAACCGATGAATTGCCCGGCGCATGTGCTGATTTTCCGCCAGGGCATCAAATCCTATCGCGACCTGCCGATCCGCATGGCCGAATTCGGCTGTTGCCACCGCAACGAGCCGCATGGCGCGCTGCATGGCATCATGCGCGTTCGCCAGTTCACCCAGGACGATGCGCACATCTTCTGCCGCGAAGACCAGATCGTCGAGGAAGTGCGGCTGTTCTGCGACCTGCTCGACAGCATCTATCACGACCTTGGTTTCGACAGCTACGCCATCAAGCTGGCGCTGCGCCCTGAAAAGCGGTTCGGCACCGAAGCCATGTGGGACCGCGCCGAAAACGACCTGCGCGAGGCGGTACGCGCCACCGGCCGCGCAACGGCGGATTATGGCTGGGAAGAACTGCCCGGCGAGGGCGCTTTCTATTCGCCCAAACTTGAATTCCACCTGACGGATGCCATCGGTCGCACCTGGCAGGTCGGCACGATTCAGCTCGACTATGTGCTGCCCGAACGGCTCGACGCCAGCTATATCGGGGAAGATGGCGCCCGCCACCGCCCGGTCATGCTGCATCGCGCGATTCTGGGCACTTTCGAACGCTTCATCGGCATCCTTATCGAACATCACGCCGGCCGCTTCCCGCTGTGGCTGGCACCGCGGCAGGTGGTGGTCGCCACCATCGTTTCGGATGCAGATGCCTATGCAGCCGATGTGCTGGCCGCGGTGGAAAAGGCCGGGCTGCGCGCCGAAACCGACCTGCGCAACGAAAAGATCAACCTGAAAGTCCGCGAGCACAGCCTGGGCAAAGTGCCGTACATGCTCGTCGTCGGCCGCCGCGAGGCCGAAGAAGGCACTGTAGCGCTGCGGTCCACGGCGGGCGGCGAACAACGGGTCATGCCGCTCGCCGACGCCGTGGCGCTCTTGAAGGCCGAAGCAACCCCGCCGGATTTGCGCGATTGAGACAATCGCAACCGAAACAAGGGAAAGCCGCTGTGCGCACGCCGACATGGGTAGCCCTTGGCACCGCTATGGCCACCGTTCTGGCCACCGCTGGATGCGATAATGCCCCGCAGGCGCCGGCAGCGAAGGCTGCGGCTGCAGCGACGGACGCTGCGAAACCGCCGGTCATGTCTGGAAATCCCGCGCAACAGGCCTATGCCGCCGCCAATGCGCGCATGCACAGCGGCATGGGCAACATCACTGCTGACGCCGATACCGCCTTCATCGCCGGCATGATTCCGCACCATCAGGGCGCAATCGACATGGCCGAAATCGCTCTGCGTTATGGCAAGGACCCGGAAACGCGCGCGCTGGCCACCACGATCATCACCGCACAAAAGGCCGAAATCACACAGATGCAACGCTGGCTGGCGGCGCATGGCAAGCCGATGACGCCTGGAACCGATGCCGGCCTGGACCATGCCGCGATGGGGCATTGATGCCGGATCGCTACTTCGCCCCCAGTTTCCGGGTCAGGAATTCCGCCGACGCCGCATAGGCGCGGAGCCAGCTGTCGTGCCGCAAGAACCCGTGAATCTCATCGGGAATCACCATTTCCTCATAGTCCACGCCCTGCGCATCCAGCCGCCGCGCCAGGTCAACCGTCTGCGAAAACCGCACATTGCGATCATCGTCGCCATGGATCAGCAGCACCGGTGACCGCCAGGTCGCCACATCGGCCACCGGCGACGCATGGAACGCCGTCGACAGAAACGCCTCCCGATCGCCCTGTTCATAGCGCAGCGGCGGATTGCCGATGATTTCGGCATAGAAACGCGACCAGTCATGCACGCCGTGGAAGTCCACCCCGGCCTTGAACACATCGGAATTGCGCGCCAGCCCAAGCGCGGTCAGCAAGCCGCCATAGGAACCGCCCCAGATGCCCAGCCGCGCCGCATCCACCCCCGGCACCCCGGCAAGGTATCGCGCCCCGGCGACCACGTCCTGATATTCCGATGACCCCGCCGGGCCACCTTTGGCGGCATGCTGGAAATCCCGGCCATAGCCGATGCCGAGCCGGTAATTCACCGACAGCACGGTAAAGCCATGCGCCGCCAGATACTGGTTCATCGCATAGGCATGGCTGTAATAATCCATGTACGAAAACCCCAGCAGCATCTGCCGCGGCGGCCCGCCATGCACGAAAATCAGCCCCGGCTTCTTCACGGTGCCGCCGGGCGCATCGAACAATTGCCCATAGACCACCTGCCCATCGGGGGCGGTGAACTGCACCTTCTTCGGCACCACGAACTTCGCCCCGGCGAAATCGGCCGGCGCCGCCTGCCCGGCCAGCGTCCGCCGTCCGGCAGCATCAAGCACCGCCAGCGCCGGCGCCTCACGCGCGCCCGCCGCGATGAACGCCGCGCCGCCGCCCGCCAGCCCGACCGGCGTCCATTCCAGCCCGTCGCCGCTGGTCAGCGCCGTCACCGGGCCGCCTTCGACGCCAACCCGGAAAATGTGCCGCCGCGTATCGTCATCTGCGGTCGCGCCCGTGTTGGCCGAATAGACCATCGCCGTGCCATCGGGCGTCATCGCCACATGTTCGACCATGAAGCCATCGCCAGTCAGCCGCACCGCCGCGCCGCCCGCCGCCGGCACGGCATAAAGCTGTTGCCAGTTGGACTGTTCCGACAGGAACACCAGCCGGTCCCCCGCCGCCCAATGCAGATTGGCGCCACCCGCCACATCGGGGAAACTGTCGCGCTTTGCCTTGCCGCTGGCCCAGGCCCGGTGTCCGGCGCCCGTCGTCGCATCGGCGGTCCAGATGCTCCACGGGTCGGGCACTTCCACCAGCGTCGGCGCGGGCGGGCCACCAGTGCCAGGCTGCCGGGTAAAGGCGATGCGGGTGCCATCGGGCGACCACACCGGCGAGGCATCATGCCCCGTCGACGGTGCCAGCCACAGGATCGGTGTCCCCGCATCGCGCCAGATGCCGATAAATCCATGGTCGCCGCGGTCCGAAACAAAGGCCAGCCGCTTGCCATCGGGCGACCAGGCAAGGCTGCCATCATGGCCGCGATCGAAGAACAGCCGGTGCGGTGCCTTGCCGTCCAGCCCGACGGTCCACACCGCGCCGTCCTTGACATAGGCCAGCGTGCCAGCAGCCGAAATCGCCGGGGCATCGCCCTCAGATACCGGCGTCGCCACCGCCGATCCAACCGCATCGGCGCGCCACAGCGTGACGGCGGGCGCGCCCGGATCGGACGTCGGATCGGGCGCCAGATTGCCATCCGCCGGCCAGTTCGCATCATGGTCGCCGCCGCGCACGAAAACTACCGTCCGCCCGTCGGGCGACAGGGTGATCTGGGTGATTTCCTGGCCATCATCGGCGCCGAACTGCGTTACCTTGCGCGGCGCACCGCCCGCCGCATCGGCGACCCAGACGTTGCGCACCCCGCCGACATTGCGCACCCAGGCGATGCGCGTGCCACCGGCGTTGCTGGCCAGCCCATCGACGAAGGGAAAATCCAGCGCGCCGGCCAGGCTGAAGCTTTCGGCGCGCGCCGGCATTGCACCCAGAGATGTTGCGCCCAGAAACAACGCCGGCGCCAACAACAGGATCGCACCTGCCCGCCCGATCAAACCCGCCCGCCGCATGATGTTCGCCTCCGCCCTGAAGCCACCGATCAAACGCCATCGTCCCTGAAAAGCCAAGCACTTCCCGTCGGCAAACTGCGGCGTCCCGTCACGGCTTGCCCGATGGCAACCGGCGTGACAGTTTGCAGCAGCAATCCGGTCAGGAATACCCCGATCAACACCACCTCGCCCACCGAAGCATTGATCGAAATCGAGGCGTTGCAGGCCAGCCCGCACGCCACGCCCGATCTGATGGGCCACCCGCGCGGCCTCGCCGTGATTTTCGGCACCAAATTGTGGGACGGCATCTCCTTTTACGGCATGCAGGCGCTGCTGACGCTGTACATGGCCGAACAATTGCTGCGGCCCGGCCATGTCGAAAACGTCGCTGGCTTTGCCGGGTTTCGCGGGATCATCGAAGCGATTCGCGGGCCATTGACGCCGGATGCGCTGGCCGCACAGATTTTCGGGCTTTATGTCGGCACCGCCTATTTCACGCCGGTGCTCGGCGGGCTGGTCGCCGATCGGTTGCTGGGCTTGCGCAACACCATCGCGCTCGGCGCCCTGCTGATGACCGCCGGGCATTTCTGCATGGCATTCGACCAGTCCTTTCTGTTGGCGCTGGCGCTGCTCATCATCGGCGCCGGGCTGATGCACGGCAATGTCATGGCGCAGGTCGGGCGCCTCTACAGCGCCAGCGACCGCCGCCGCGCCGATGGCTTCCAGATCTACTATCTCGCGGTCAATCTGTCGGCCTTCATGGCGCCAATCATCACCGGGCTTTTGGCCCAGCAATATGGCTGGCACATCGGCTTCGGCTTTGCCGGCATCGGCATGCTCGCCGGGCTGATCGTCTATCTCGCCGGGTCGCGGCACCTGCCGCCCGATCCGCCGCGCCGGCAAAAGAACAGCGCCGCGCCGATCCCGCTCGATGCCGGCGAACGCCGCCGCACGTTGGTTCTGGTCGCGCTGGTGCCGCTGTTCGCGCTGTTCTGGGTGGCGCAATCGCAGGTCTGGAACGTCTACAATCTGTGGGTGCGCGATCATGTCGATCTGATCATCGGCGGCTGGACCATGCCGATTCCCTGGTTGCAGGCCATCGATGGCCTGTCCCCGGCGCTGTTGATGCCGTTCGGCGTGGCGCTGTGGCGGGCGCAGGCGGCAAAGGGGCGCGAGCCGGATGATTTCGGCAAACTCGCCATCGGCTGCCTGGTCTTTGGTGGCGGCACCTTGTGGCTGGCGGCGGCGACATGGCTGTTCCCGGCCAAGGTGCCGGTGCTGTGGGCGGTGGGGTTCCACCTGATCTCCAACCTTGGCTGGTTGTATTTCGTGCCGATCAGCATGGCCTTTTACGCCCGTGTGGCGCCACCGCGCATCAGCGGCATCATGATGGGCGTGGCGACTCTGGCCATTTTTGTCGGCAGCACCGCCAGCGGCGGCATTGGCGGGCTGTACGGGCAATGGTCGGCGTCGGATTTCTGGCTGCTCCACGCCGCCATCGTTGGCGCCGGCGGGGTGATTTTCCTGTTGCTGGCCCGGCCGTTGCGCCACCTGTTGCGCGCCTGATCGCGGCCGCTGTGCCCCAATTGCGCCAATCCCGGCGATTCCCGCGCGAAAAGCCCCGCCACCCTTTGCGGAATGGCCGCGGAAAGGTTACATAGGCAGCACAACACAACAGGAGAAGCTGCCATACCACCGCCCCCTCGCCGCATGATGAACGCGCCCGCGCCCATGAATGGCCCGCGCTAC
>JBBQPR010000076.1:0-14086 GCA_038217075.1 Sphingomonadales bacterium | reverse complement strand
GGGTGGCGGGCTACCGAAAGGCAGCGGTCCGGCGGCGAAGCGAGCGCCCGCAAGGGCAGGAACGGACCCCGCGAAAGTGCCGTGGCGCGAGCCGGCACGCGAAGCCAACGGCCGCCTGGCCGAACCGAACCGGAAGGCCGCAAGGCAGGAAGGTTGGATCCGGGCAGCGACCGCGACGGGAAGGCACCAGCCGCAAGGCGAGGCCCAGCGTCGACGCCGAAAGGCGGGAGGCAGCGCGAAACAGCCCGCAGGCACGACACAGTGGCGGCCGGTGGCAACATCGGCCGCCATTTTGCTGCGCAGCGCGGCGCAAAAATAGCGGAGCTATTTTGCGACTCGCGCAAGCACGGCCGGCGGGGCGGTCGGGCCCCCGACCGAACCCGTCCGACGCCAGCACGGGCTTTGCCCGTGCCCCTTGCTTCCTGCCGCCCATTTCTCCCCGGCAGCATCCACCATAAGTTTACCAAGTTGACCATTTCGGGCGCCAATGGCGCACCGCTACCCCGCGGCAAAGACATGCTGCCAATGCCAAAATCGATGCCAACAATGTCAAAGAGCCTAGGGAAAATGCTATGACAGGTTCAAGGTCTGTAGGACAGCTTGACCGACTATGCGTGGACTGGCGGCTTTCGCCCAATTGCGGACATACACGTTCCATATATATAAAGCCGAAGTGACAGAACCGGTGGACTCCAT
Source organism: Sphingomonadales bacterium (assembly GCA_038217075.1). Taxonomy (GTDB): domain Bacteria; phylum Pseudomonadota; class Alphaproteobacteria; order Sphingomonadales; family Sphingomonadaceae; genus Sandarakinorhabdus. The sequence goes on along the minus strand of JBBQPR010000076.1, from coordinate 13,390 downwards.
ATATTTGCGTATCCGACGCTCTTGCGATTGGACGTACGCCGTAATCTGCACAATCGGCTTCTTCCTTTTCTCTTGGGCCGCTGTCTGGGCTAGGGATCTAACCCCACAGGATCTGATCGGAATTCGCTTCGAGAAGCTGGTAGCGGCGCTGCTTCAACTGATAGGACCAACCGGGTTTCGAACGGTCACCGGGTTGATGGCGGCCGTTACAGGCGCCATTGCAATTGGGGCAATTTGGCGGCTTCGCGACCCTCGTTTCAGTCTTACAGCCACAAATTCTGGGCTCGTATTCCATCCCAGCATATGCTCTCGACCTCTGGCATGGAGCGACGTGGAGAAAATCACCATAACGAGCGGAAAGCCTAAAAAGTTCAGTATCAAACTCCGCTACCGATACTTGTCTCTGTATATGCCTTTGTCGAGCCGGACTGTCGAAATCCCGCTCATGGTCAGCGGTTGGAAATATCGACAAGCGCAGAAAAATATCAGCCAAATGAAACGCTGGAGCCGTGAAGAGCTATTGGCCCAATCCGTTCCGTCAAAAGTCCGCTAACCACCCAAAAGCCGCCCCTCACTGTTTACAGCATCCACGCTCGATCCCGCGACAAGTCCCACCCCCGACCCCTCCCGCAAGCGGGAGGTGATAAGGGAGAATCCCCTCCCGCTACACCCTCACGGCGTCGCAGCGCTCGGCACCTCGCCCTGCATGCTGGCCGAAACCTTTTCCGCCGCCTCCAGCACGCGCAGGATGTTGCCGCCCGCCAGCTTGCGGCAATCCTCGTCGCTCCAGCCGCGCCGCAGCAGTTCGGCGATCAGCGCGGGGTAGGTTTCGACGCCTTCGAGTCCGACCGGGGTATCGCCGATGCCATCGAGGTCGCTGCCGATGCCGACATGATCATGCCCGGCGATCTTCGCCATCTGGTCGAGGTGATCGGCAACCTGCGACAGCGTCGTTTCGGGCGCCGGGTGCGCCTTGTCCCATTCGGCCAGCGCCGCCGCAGCGCGATCGGGCTGGCCGATGTACAGGCCCGAATAGGGCGGCGCGTTATAGCTGGCGACCACCCCGGCCCGCGCCGCGTCATATTCCATCCGGGCCCGCGACACATAGCCTGGCGCGTAATTCACCATCACCACCCCGCCATTGGCCGGCAGCATCGCCAGCACATCATCGGGCACGTTGCGCGGATGATCGACGACGGCACGCGACGATGAATGGGAGAAAATCACCGGCGCCCTGGTCACCGCCAGCACCGCCTTCATGGTGCCGGGCGAGACATGGCTGAGATCGACCAGCATGCCGATACGGTTCATTTCATGCACCACCGCCTTGCCGAAATCGGTCAACGGCACGGCGCGCGGTGCTTCATTGGCGCTGTCCGCCCAATCATTGTGCCGCACATGGGTGAGCGTCATGTAGCGCACACCAAGGTTGTAGAATTGCCGCAGCACGGGCAGCGAATTGTCGATCTGGCTGCCGCCCTCCACACCCATCAACGACGCGACCTTGCCGGCCTTCTGGATGCGCCGGATGTCCGCGGCGGTCGCCGCCAGCTCGAAATCCTTGGGGTAGCGCAGCACGATGCCGCGGATGATGTCGATCTGTTCCAGCGTCGCCTTCACCGCCGCCGGCCCGGTGATGCTGGCCGGCACCCAAACCGACCAGAATTGCCCGCCGACCTGGCCGGCGTGCAGGCGCGGAATATCGGTTTGCAGCGGCGATTTGAATTTGCGGCTGTCCGCCATCAGATCGACCGACCACCATTTTTCGCCGAACTGCCCGCGCAACTGCTCGGCCCAGTCATTATGGCCATCGATGATCGGCTGCTGCGCAAGGATCTTGTGGGCGCGCGCCAGATTGGCATCGTCGGCAGCGGCAGCCGGGGCGGCGAGCGCCAGCATCATGGCAAGTGCAAGAGTGTGGCGCATCGGGTCCCCCAATTGTTCAAATCATCGTGTCGGTCGATGTTGTCGCACCCCATCGCCCTCTCTTGCAAGAGAGGTGGCGCAAGGGCCGCCGAACGCGCTAACCCGAGGGGCAATCCGAGGGAGATTCCACATGCTCAACACCAGCGAACGCGCCTGTTACAATGATGACCACGCCGCGTTCCGCGACATGGTCCGGAAGCTGTTCGAAAAGGAACTCTACCCCAACCTCGATCGGTTCGAGGAAGAAGGGCTGGTGTCCAAGGATTTCTGGCGCGTTTGCGGCGACAATGGCCTGCTCTGCCCGACGGTGCCGGAAGAATATGGCGGCCTTGGCCTTGATTTCGGCTATAATGCCGTCGTCAACGAAGAACTCGCCTATGCCGGGTCCTCGGCCGGCATCACCCTGCAATCCGACATCGTTGCCGATTATATCGTCGGTTACGGTTCCGAGGAACAGAAGCGCAAGTACCTGCCCAAGATGATCAGCGGTGAACTGATCACCGCCATCGCCATGACCGAACCCGGCGCAGGTTCCGATCTGCAGGGCGTGCGCACCACCGCCAAAAAGGATGGCAATCATTATGTCATCAGCGGGTCCAAAACCTATATCACCAATGGCCAGAACGCCGATCTGATCATCGTCGTCGCCAAGACCGAGCCCGACAAGGGCGCCAAGGGCACCTCGCTGATCCTGGTCGAAGGCGGCACCGAAGGCTTTGCTCGCGGCCGCAACCTCGACAAGATCGGCCAGAACAGCGCCGATACGTCGGAATTGTTCTTCAACGATGTCCGCGTGCCGATCACCAATTGCCTGGGCGAGGAAAACAAGGGCTTCATCTACCTGATGAGCCAATTGCCGCAGGAACGGCTCGGCATCGCCATTTCCGCGCAGGCCGGCGCCCAGCGCGCATTCGACGAAGCGGTGAAGTTCACCAAGGACAGGAAGGCGTTCGGCAAGACGGTGTTCGATTTCCAGAACACCCGCTTCACCCTCGCCAGCCTGAAGACGCAATTGCAGGTTGGCTGGGCCCATATCGATTGGGGCCTGAAGCGTCTGATGGAAGGCAAGCTGACCGCCGCCGAAGCCAGCGCCGCCAAGCTGTGGCACACCGAAATGCAGGGCGAAGTCGTCGATGCGGCGCTGCAACTGCATGGCGGCGCCGGTTACATGAACGAATATCCGATCGCCCGGCTGTGGCGCGATGCCCGGGTGCAGCGCATTTACGGTGGCACATCCGAAATCATGCGCGAAGTCATCGCTCGCACCATCTGACCGGATTGCGACCGCATAAAGAAGGCCCGGGAGTCACCCCCCGGGCCTTTTCATTTGGGCGTTGCAGTTCAGGCTGCCGGTTTGGCAGTCTCGGCTGATGCAACCGGCGTTGCCGCAGTTGGCGGCGTCGCCGGCGTTGGCGTCATGGCTGCGGGGTCCGCCGAATGATACGGCCCCTTCAGCCCCGGATAATCCTTCAGCATCGGATAGCCACCCAGCGGCTTGTTGATCTGCTGGTGGCAGGTGGCGCACACCACCTTCTTGGGGTCGCCCGCCGGGCCGAGCCGGTTGGCCGGCCACACACCCATCAGCGCGTTGATGTAGTTGTTGTTGACGTCGCGCACCATGCGGATGCCATACCAGGCACTAACCCGCTGCGGCTCGGAAATGCTCCAGTTTCCAAGGCTTTGCGTGTTATGGCAATAGGTGCAGTTCACCCCCAGCCCCGTCGACATGTGCATCATCAGGGCATAGGTTTTTTCTGTTGAGCCAATCGACGCGACATGATCGGTCGGCAGCGGCCGCGTGGCCTGCACGCGGATATTCTCCTTGCCCTCCAGATAGCTGGTGAACGGATCATAGGGCAGCGAGGCATAGCCGATCGATTGCAGCCCAGGCGTGTTCTGGCCGTGCTTGTTGGCCGTGATTGTCTTGGGGTCGGCAACCGCCGATGACCAGTTATAGGCCGGCACCGGCTGGCCGCGGTGGCAGGTCCAGCAGGTGACGCCGGCATTGCCCGCCGACGCATTGGCGCTCAATGCAAAGTGCGGCTTCCATTGCGAATTGATGGCGCGGGTCATCTGCAACATCTTGCGGGCGACGATCTTGGTATATTTCTCGTCGGACGCCATGTTTTCGACATTGTGGCAATAGGTGCAGCCACCATTTTCCACCGCACCATCCGGGGACACCCAATTGGTGATCGACGCCATGGTATAGTTGAACTCTTCGGTGCTGAGGTCGCCCAGCACCTTGACGTTCTGATAGGTCTCCGACGCCCTGGGTCCCTGCAGCATGTCGGGCGTCAGCGGGTACGGCGGATCGGGCACCACGCCCACCTTGGGCGCGCTGCTCTTGTCCGAAACCTGCATCAGACCGGCCCCGCGCGGCCCCGCCTGTGACACCGTCTTGGTGCCGATCTCGCAGCCGGCGAGCAGCAGGGCGGGTGCCAGCAGCGCCAGCCCGGCTAGTTTAGTGGCAAAGTTGCGCATCATTGCGGTGCCCCCGGAAGAGTGGCGGGATCGACCACACCTGTCGCTGGATATTGCAGCGCATAATGGTGTTCGACGGCCCAAAGGTACCAGTTATCAACCACGGTCCCGGTCAAAAGGATGCCAATGCCCCCGGTCAGGGTCGTCAGCACCGCAAACCACCAGGCCCAGCGATGGATCGATTCCATAGAGGCGTTGAAACCCATGGTCCAGCGCCAGAACAGCGCGGCGCGTTCTGACGCAGTGCCGCGATCGGTGATCTGCTCGATCTCGCGCTCGCCGCCATAGCGACCGACCGCAAGGATTGTCGCGCCGTGCATGGCGAACAACAGAGTCGATCCGTAGAGGAACACGATCGAAAGCGCGTGGAACGGGTTGTAGAACAAATTGCCGTAGCGGATCGAGAACGCCGCCGTCCAATCGAGGTGCGGAAACACGCCGAACGGCACCGCTTCCGACCAACTGCCCATCGCCAGCGGCCGGATGAAGCCGAGCACCAGGTATAGCCAGATCGCACTGGCAAAGGCCCATGCGACATGCGTGCCCATGCCCAGTTCGCGGGCGCGGCGATAGGTGCGCGTCCACCACAACAGGATGGAGGCGGTGAGGAAGAAGCCGGCAATCAGCCACCAGCCGCCTTCGGCCAATGGCGGCAGGATTTTCAGCCCATATTTGGCGGGTGGCGGTTCCAGCGACAGCCAGAAGAGCTGGCGGACGAACTGGATCGGATCCCAATGCACCGACGCGAACATGTTCATGCCGATGATGACGATGGCGATGGTGCCGCAGATCAGCGATGCCACACCCAATGTGCCAAGATACACCGGCCCGATCTGGGAACCGCCGATCTTGCCCATCAGATAGGTAAAGCCGAACGGCCCGTAGCGCGGATCGTTGTGCGGCCCCAACGGGACGCCTGGTTCAAGCTCGCCGCGGAGCTGGACCTGGGTGAAAATATTTTGATAAGCCATGGTCTTATCCCCCTTCAGCGCCAGATCGGCAGGTTAAGCCACCAGGACCACCATTCCGGCCAGCCACGCGACCAGAACGGCCCGGACAGGATGATGCAGATCGCGCTCCAGAACCCAGCGTTCAGCGCCAGGACCAGCCCGACGCGGTGGATGCCCAGCGTGCCGACCGAATAACCGATCAGATCGCGGAAGAACGTATCTTCATATTCGGGCGATTTCACATCGGTGCCGGGCGCCGGATTGACCGCCGAAAGCACCAGCGAGCCGTGCAGGCCAAGCGCCAGGGCGGTGGTGAAGAAGAAGCTCACCGCCAGCATGTGCGCCGGATTATAATGGAAATGCAGATATTGGTAGCCGGTGTTCGACACCCAATCGAGGTGGCTGAAGATGCCATAGGGAAAGCCCCAGCCCCAGGCGCCCATCAGCACCGGGCGGATAACCTCCAGCGACACATAGGCAAAGATCGCGACGCCGAATGCGATGGGTACATGATAGCCCATGCCCAGCTTGCGGCAAATCTCCGCCTCGCGCAGCGCCCAGCTGCAAAAGGCACCGATGGCGCAGATCGTGATGATCTGCCACAGGCCGCCGTCTCGCAGCGGCGCCAGCGCCAGGCCGTATTTGATGTCGGGCGGCGCGATGTTGATCAGCCACGGGTTCCATGTCGGCCCGATGGCGGCGCCGTACAGGATCAACGCCGTACCCAGCGTTGCAAAGAAGATCGTCGTGACCCCGAAGAAGCCCACGTAGAATGGGCCGATCCAGAAATCGAAGAGGTCCCCGCCGATCAGCGTGCCTCCGCGAACGCGATATTTCCGTTCGAAACTCAAGAGCGCCATGGCGCACCTCCTGCCATGGCCACAACCCTGGTGATGGTCGCGACGCGGGCCTTAATGTGTTGGTGCGGGCGGGCAGGTTTCAGCAGACTGAATCCTGCCCGTCTCGCCTTGTAATCGGCGCAGCAGCGTGCGCCTTTTGTCGTCAGCCCAGTGCGGTCGACGACACGGCGGCGGATGTTGCCGGGGTGCTGTCGCTCACTTCGAGCCAGTTGTAGCGGGTGGTGCTGAGCAGGATGAAGTGAATCAGGATCGCCAGCGTGAACAGGAAGATCGCCAATGCACTCAGGATGCGCTGCGGGTTGAATGTCTGCCAAAGTCTCCACATCGTACCGACTCCTTAACCGTTGGTTGGGACGGCGCGCGTGGCGTCGGCCTGTTGGACGGACTCGGTCTGAGCCGCCTGGGTGAAAGGCTTCGATGGCCCAAGCCAGGGACGCCATTCCCAGACGAGGAAGTGGGCGATGACCGCCACGAAGACGAAAAACGCCGTGCTTGCGATGAAGAGCTTGTGCACTTCTTTCGCTTCGGCGTCGGTCAGGTAGGTACCTGGACCCAACTTGTTGTCACTCATGTAGTTTCCTCCAGTTTATCCGCCGCACGTGGCCGGGAATGGCCTCGCCCGACCGGCAGCTTTGCGGCGTTGGAACCCACCGCAAAGTGGTCGAGGTCCAGGATTGGACCAAGGTATGAGCAAGCCATTTCTGACTCGCTTTTGTAGACAAAAGCGGGGGCCGTCATGCGGCCTGCGCCTCGAAAAGTCGGGCAGCGGCGTGCAGCCGATCCCGGGTAACCTGTTTTTCGCCAGCGTCGCGCGCGGCGCGTTCGGCGGCATCGCGCAACCGCTTGGCGGCAGAAATGCGCACCAGCACCGGTTGCTTGTCGACCAGCGCATCCAGTTCGGACCGGGCTTCGTCTTCCCAGCCGACCTGTTCCAGCAGCCGCGATGGCGTTGCCTCGGCACGGTCCATCTGCGCTGCCAGCGGCAGGATGAAGAACAACGCATCGAACAGCGCGTTGCAGACTTCCTGCACCAGATAGGTCGCGCCCGAATAGCCCATGAACGGCGTGCCGGTGTGCCGGCGAATGGCGGCACCGGGAAAACTGGCGGGCACATAGATGGCGCGGCTGCCATGCTCGGCCATGTACATGCGCTCGTTATAGCTGCCGAACAGGATCAGCGGCGGGTTGGTCTTGATCGCCTCGATGACCTTGGCATTGTCGGGCTTGATTCCGGCCGACCGCTGGAAGCTGAAGGTGCAGGGCAGCCCCATATCGTCTTCAAGGAAGCTGCGCAGCCCGCGTACATAGGTTTCGGTCGCCACCACGGCAAAGCTGGCGGTGCCGAAGAAATCCTGGGTCACCGACCGCCACAAATCCCAGAGCGGCTTGATGGTGGTGTGCTTTTCCTTTTCGATGAACGGTTCGGCATCAAGCCCGGTCATCTCGGCCAGCTTGCGCAGGAACAGCGTCGTCGAATTCAGGCCGATGGGTGCCTGCAGATAGGGGCGCTCCAGCGCCTCGCACAGGCCGCGGCCCCATTCGCGATACATGCAGACATTGACTTCGGCATCGGCCAGCCGGCGAATATCGGCAAGGTGCGTGCCCAGCGGGAACACCATGTTGACCTCGGCACCGATGCCTTCGATCAGGCGGCGAATCTCGGCGAGATCGGACGGCATGTTGAAGGTGCCGTACATCGGCCCGATGATGTTGACCTTGGGCTTGGCGCCTTCCTTGCGCGGCCGCAGCGGCGGGGTCTTTTTCGGACCGAACTGCGTCCACAGCCAGGTCAGCGCGCGGTCACCCGCCTGCCATTGGTCTTCATCGATGGTGCGCGGCAGGAACCGCTGGATATTGGTGCCTTCCGGCGTCACGCCGCCGCCGATCATTTCGGCGATCGAGCCGGTGACAACCACGGCCGGCAATGCCGGATCAAGCGTCTTCCAGGCCCGCTTCATGGCGCCTTCGGTGCCGTCGCGGCCCAGTTCCTGCTCGCCAAGGCCGGTCACGACGATGGGCAGTTCATGCGGCGGCAGACCGTCGGTATAATGCAGCACCGACGTCACCGGCAGATTCTCGCAACCCACCGGGCCATCGATGATGACCTGCAGGCCCTTGATGGCGGTAAAGGCGTAAACCGCGCCCCAATAGCCGCCGGCCCGATCGTGATCGAGGATCAGAGTCATGAGCCGATCGACTCCTCTGACTTGGCAGCGGCGATCATCTTGGCGGCGTATTTTTTCTTGAAGTCCGGCCGGTCGGTGGGCGTGTCTTCCCAGATTCCGGCGGAAAAGCCTTCGCCGACGCCTTCGAAAAACTCGCGCATCGTGTCGAACCGCGCCTTGTTGCCCAATGCGCCGTTGATCACCTGCGCCAGGCTGCCGGCGCCCGCCGGGCCCATCAGCGGCCGCGCCGAAATCAGATTGGTGAAATACAGCGCCGGAATGGCGCGCGATTTGGCGTGCTGCACCACCGGCGTCGTGCCGATCGCCAGATCCGGCCGGAACTCGTTCACCGCCGCAATGTCACGCTCAAGGCTGGCGCGATATTCGACATGGACGCCCTTGGCCATCAGCCATTCGCGGTCGGGATCGGACCAGCGGGTGCGTGGGCAGGCGGTGCCGACATAGGGCACGTCCGCGCCCGATTCGATCAGCAGCCGGGCCACCAGCAATTCGGAGCCTTCATAGCCGGAAACCGTGATGCGGCCCTTGATCGGCTTGGCGGCCAGCGCCGCGGCAATCGCCGGCAGGAACTTGTTCTGCGCCGCGGCCACCTTGTCGGCGCTGATCCCGCAGGCATCGCCGATGGCGGCCAGCCAGTCGGCGGTGCCGTCGCGGCCAACCGGTGCCGAACCGATCACCTTGCGGCCCGCTGCTTCGAATTCGCGCACGCTGGCGGTATAGAACGGGTGTATCGCCGCCACCGCAGCGCAATCCAGCGCCGAATAAAGTTCCCGCCATTCGCGGGTCGGCACGACCGGCCCGGCGGCCAGGCCCATCGGCTCCAGCATCATCGAAATGCCCACCGGATCGGCCGGGAACATTTCACCCAAAAGCGTGATCGTTGGCCGGTCCGGGCGCTCTGCCGGGGCCGCAACCGGGCCCGCCATGGCTTCCTTGCGGGCATAGGCGAGCATGGCGCCGGCCAGCACATCCTTGGCCTCGGCATGGGTCGGGATGCCGAAACCCGGCACATCGATGCCGATGACGCGGACGCCGTTGATGACATCGGGCAGCAGTTGCAGCGGCACGCCCGACGCCGTCGGCACGCACAAATTGGTGACGACGATGGTGTCATACAGCGCCGGGTCGGCGAGTTCGTGGACCGCGTCGCGGATATCCTCGAACAATTTGCCGGTGACGAGCGTTTCCGAACTGAACGGCACATAGCCGACCGTCCGGCGCGCCCCGTAGAAATGGCTGGTGAAGGTCAGGCCATAGACGCAGCAGGCGGAGCCGGACAAAACCGTTGCCGTCCGCCGCATCCGAAGGCCGACGCGGAGCGAACCGAACGCCGGGCACATGGATTGCGGCTGGTCGTGCGGGCCCCGCGCCTGATCGACGGGATAATCGGCAGCATAACGGTCGAGAATCTCGGACTTGCCGGCCTTTGCCGCCGCATCGCGCATCGTGTCGGCACCGGCATGGCAGCCGGCGCCTTCTTCGGGCGCACCCGCCTTGAGATCGAGATCGATGCGATCAGACATTATCGTAAACGACCTCGAGCGTCGGTTTCGTCACGAATTCGCCGCCGCGCATATCGGCCTGGCTCGCCGGCTTCAGCGTGAAATTGCCGCCGGTATCCTCGGGCTTGAACAGACCGAGCAGGCCGTCCTGGTCGAGAGGGGTCGGCCGCACCGGCGGTGCCGTCGCGACATTTTCGGCAAGCTCGGCGAACAGCGGGCCCCACTGGCTCTCCGACGTGCCGATGATCTGGTAATTGGCGGATTTCTTGCGAATATCATCGTCCGCCGGGATCGAAATCAGTTCGGGAATACCGACCGCCTTGGCAAAAGCCTGGGCCTCGCCCGAACCATCGTCCTTGTTGATCAGGATGCCGGCGACACCGACATTGCCGCCCATCTTGCGGAAATATTCGACCGCCTTGCAGACGTTATTGGCGACATACAGCGATTGCAGATCGTTCGATGCGACGACGATCACCTTCTGGCACATGTCGCGGGCAATCGGCAGGCCGAAACCGCCGCAGACCACATCGCCAAGGAAATCGAGCAGGACATAATCAAAGCCCCAATCGTGGAAGCCCAGTTTTTCCAGCGTTTCAAAGCCATGGATGATACCGCGCCCACCGCAGCCGCGGCCGACTTCAGGCCCGCCCAATTCCATCGCGAACACACCGTCGCGCTGGAAACACACATCCTCGATGCTGATTTCCTCGCCGGCCAGCTTCTTGCGTGCGCTGGTTTCGATGATGGTCGGTGTCGCCTTGCCGCCGAACAACAGGCTCGTCGTGTCGGATTTGGGGTCGCAACCGATCAGCAGCACGCGCTTGCCCTGTTGCGCCATCATGTAACTCAGATTGGCCAGGGCGAACGACTTGCCGCTGCCGCCCTTGCCGTAAATGGCGATGATCTGGGTTTCCTTGGTCACCTCACCGGTGTGCACCGGGTCCGGTTCGATGGCGGCCTCTGCACGCAGGGCGGCAACTTCGTCGAGAAGATCGTTTACACTCACGCGATATCTCTCCAGTCGAACACCATTTTCAGGCACGCAGGGTTGGAAAACGCCTCGGCATAGGCCGTCGCCGCTTCGCTGGCCGGCACCCGGTTGGTGACCAGATTGTCCAGCGACAGCCGGCCGCTGCCGACCATCGCAATGACCGCGGCCAGATCGTCGGGCAGGAATTCGGTGGCGATGCGGAACCGCGCCTCACGCCGGAATGCCGGGGCGAAGTGAAAGCTGAGCGGGTCGCTGTAGAAACCCGCCAGTACGATTTCACCGCCATGGCCCATGCGCGCAACGGCGGCATCCAGGATGTTGGAATCGCCGCTGGCGTCATAGATGCTGCGATAATCGCGGCGATCGTCGAGTTCCGGCGTCGTCACGGCATAGCCTTCGGCGCCGCTCATGCGTTCCGGGTTGATCTCCCACACCGTCGGGAATCGCCCGTCGGCAACCGCCATGCGCGCCAGCAACCGGCCCAGCACGCCATGGCCGATGATCAGATCGGGCAGATTGCCGCCCGCGAGAGCGTGCCTTGCCGTGGCGGCGAGCGACAGCAGCACCGCGGTGTCGCCCATGCCTTCGGGAATGCCGAGTACGCGGGTCGATGATGTCACCAAGGTCCGCGCCGAACCGCCGAACAGCCCGCGCGCGCCGATGAATTTCGATGAACCCGGCACGAAAACCTGCTCGCCGATGCGGCCGCGTGCCAATGGCCCCGCATCCGTCACCCGGCCAACTGCCTCGTAACCCGGCACCAGCGGATAACCCATGCCGGGGAATTGCGGCATCGAACCGTTGAACATCAGCTTTTCGGTGCCCATCGAAATGCCGCTGAATTCGACAGCAACAACAACGTCATCGCCGTCGGGCGGGGTCATGCCGAGACGGCGAAGCGCAACACGCCCCGGAGCCTCCACAACCACCGCCAAAGTATCCATCAACCGCTTCCCCTGGGACGTCACCGATGTGCGGTGTCGTCCTTCTGTGCTTGCATCCTATCCGAACCAAAAAAGATGTAAAGCTAACTTGACGCTTTTTGGCGTCAAAAAGTTTGGACACTCAAAATAAATCGCTTTCCGCGGCGGGCCGGGGCCCACAAATCGATCGATTTCAGGTACATGGCTGCGACACGCGGCCACGGCTGCGCGCAAGTCATCAACTGGCAGGCAGATGTCAGCGGGTGGCGATGATCAGCCTTGCCACCATCGGCAGCGGCGTGCGCACCTCGCGGGCCTGTGCAAATCCCGCCGCCCGCAGCATGGCCAGATAGGCCGGCGCCGTTCGCGGCCGGCCAGACCCCATCGCCCATAGATACAGCCCGAAATAGGCATCGCCCATCGCCTCGGCACCCGGCGTGTCGGCCATCGGCTCGGCAATCAGCAGCGTGCCCCCCGGCGGCAATGCGTCGTGCGCCGCCGCCAGCAACGCCGCCACCACCGCATCGTCATGGTCATGCAATATCCGCACCAGGCTGATCGCATCGGCGCCCACCGGCAGCGGATCATCGCGGAAACTGCCGCCGTGCACCGTCACCCGGCCCAGACCCTGCACTGCCAGCACGTCCCGCGCCCGCGCCGCAACGGGCGGCAGATCGAACAGCGACAACGCCAGCCCCGGATGCCGCGCCGCGACCGCCGATACAAAGGCCCCATGGCCGCCGCCGATATCGAGCAAGTGGCGGAACCGCGCAAAATCGAGGCTTTCCAGCACTTGTTCCGCCACCATAGGCTGCGATGCCGCCATCAGCGCCGAATAGGCCTGCGCGCCCGAATCCCCTGCCGAATCGCCTGCCGCCGGTTCGCCGCGGCCTGCCGCTTCGGCATAGGTCCAGAACGCCGCGAGCGCGCCGCCGCCGCGCCCGCGCTTCAACATCGCCACCGGGTCGGCCAGGTCGTCATAGAAGATCTTGTGATGCTCGATCATCGCCAACGCGCCCTTGTTGGTCGAAAGCGCCGCGCCGCGCTGCCCCAGCGTCCAGCGATCACCACCCAAGGGTTCAACCAGATCGATCGACCGCGCCGCCGCCAACAGGCGCTGCATCGCCACCGGTTCGATTCCCGCCGCCGCCGCCAGCGCGCCCCCCGACATCGGCCCCGCCGCCAGCCCGGAAATCACCCCCAGGTCCACCGCTGCCGTCAATGTCTTGGTCTGCACAAAGCCGGTGATGACCCCGAACATCGCGTTGGCGTGGTGCCGCGCCACCCCGCGCATCAACGGCGTCCGCATCGACCAGCGCTGAAACGCCGGGCTCGCCAGCCAGCCGTTGCGAAACAACAGCCAACGCTCGCGCAGGCTCGGTTTTTGGCCCGGTTCAGGGAGCGCAGACGACGGGGTGACAATTTTATTGGACATCATTGTGTCATGAACTCTGGACAGTCGCCCCGGCGCGGTCAATCATTGCAACTTCCGGGCACGGGTCCGGCGGAGTCGGGTTTTGGCGCGAGAAGACGGGGTTGTCATCATCGGAGCTGGCATCGGCGGC
>JBBQPR010000075.1:0-14367 GCA_038217075.1 Sphingomonadales bacterium | reverse complement strand
TTCGTCGAGCACTACAATCACCGGCGCTACCACGAGAGCTTGTGCAACGTGACGCCCGCCGATGCCTACTTCGGCAGGGCCAGCGCCATCATCCAACAGCGTGAAAGGATCAAACGACAGACCATCGAACATCGGCGCTTGCAGCACCGCAAACTAGCCGCCTAAAATCAAACCCCAGACGAGGCCAACCCTCCGATAATCCGCGCCCCACTTTGCGCCAAATGTTCTGACGACGGACACTGGTCAGCATTGGAGGCGTGAACACGCCGGCGCAGAAGGAACTCGACAATAATTTCTTCAAGCTCCGGCTCTGGCAGATGTCCGATCTGTTGAGAGCCCTTTATCGCGCCTACCCGAACCTTTCGGACGAGACCCGCGCCAGACTGCCCTTGAAGCAGATCTGGGTACCAATCGCGGTGACCGAGGAATGAGCCTTCACAAGGAAATGTGCTTCGAGGACGAGGTCTGCGATCACCTGGCTGCCAACGGCTGGCTGCATCAGGCGGGCGACTACGCGACCTATGACCGGGCCAGGGCGCTGTTCCCAGCTGATCTGGCAGCCTGGGTGGAGACAAGCCAGCCCAAAGCCTGGGAGGGCCTGCAGAAGACCCATGGCGCGGCTGCGGCAACGGTGTTGGCCGACAGGGTTCGCAAGTCCCTGGACGACCGAGGGACGCTCGACGTGCTGCGGCAGGGCATCGAGACCATAGGGGTGAAGGGAAAGATTGCGCTGGCACAGTTCAAGCCTGCGAGTGGGATGAACCCGGCGATCATGGAGCGCTATGCGGCCAACCGGCTGCGGGTGGTGCGGCAGGTGCGTTACAGCCTCGCCAACGAGAACAGCATCGATCTGGTGTTGTTCCTGAATGGCCTGCCTGTGGCGACGGTGGAGTTGAAGACCGACTTTACGCAAAGTGTCGGCGATGCGGTCGATCAGTACCGGTATGATCGCCTCCCCCACCCGAAAGGTAAGAACCCTGAGCCGCTGCTGCGTTTCCCTTCGGGCGCCCTGGTGCACTTCGCGGTATCGAACTTCGAAGTTATGATGACCACCAAGCTGGCGGGGCCAGCCACCACGTTCCTGCCGTTCAACCTCGGGGACGGGGGCGGCAAGGGGAACCCCAAGGACGGCCTGGGGCACCCGACTCGCTACCTCTGGGAGCAGGTGTGGCAGCGGGATAGCTGGCTGGAGCTGATCGGCCGTTACATGGTGGCCCCCAGGGACACGAAGAAAGTGATCAAGGCGCTGGTGTTCCCGCGCTACCACCAGCTGGATGCCACCCGTAAACTCCAGGCGGCCGTGCTGGCGGAAGGCCCGGGCGGCAAATACCTGATTCAGCACTCGGCGGGGTCGGGGAAGACGAACAGCATCGCCTGGTCCGCGCACTTCCTCAGCGAGCTCCACGACGCCGACGACAAGAAGCTGTTCGACAGCGTCATCGTCGTATCCGACCGCCGGGTGATCGATGGGCAGTTGCAGGATGCGCTGTTTGACTTCGAGCGGACCACCGGGGTGGTCGAGACCATCAAAAACGAAGGCACCGCCAAAAGCGGCCAACTGGCGAACGCTCTCAAGGCGGGCAAGAAGATCATCGTCTGCACGATCCAGACATTCCCGTTCGCCCTGGAGGCCGTGCAGGACCTTGCTGCAACCCAGGGCAAGCGGTTCGCGGTGATCGCCGACGAGGCCCATAGCTCACAGACGGGAGAGGCCGCTGCCAAGCTGAAGCAGGTTTTATCAGCGCAGGAGCTGGAGGACCTTAAGGACGGCGGGGAGGTGGATGTCGAAGATGTTCTTGCCGCCCAGATGACCGCCCGGGCCGGTGAGAAGGGCATTACCTATCTGGCCTTCACGGCAACGCCCAAGGCCAAGACGCTGCAGCTTTTCGGACGGGTGCCCGACCCAAGCCAGCCGGCGGGTGAAGGAAACCTCCCGGGACCGTTCCACGTCTACTCGATGCGCCAGGCCATCGAAGAGGGCTTCATCCTCGACGTGCTTCAGAACTACACGCCCTACAAGCTCGCCTTCAAGCTGGCCCATGGCGGCAAGGAGATGGACGACGCCGAGATCGAGCGGTCTGCGGCGCTGAAGGGGATCATGCAGTGGGTCAGCCTGCACCCCTACAATATCGCCCAGAAGGTCGCGATTGTCGTCGAGCATTTCAGAACCACGGTGGCGCCTCTGCTCGAAGGCAAGGCGAAGGCGATGGTGGTTCTGTCTAGCCGCAAGGAGGCGGTGCGCTGGAAGCTCGCCATCGACAAATACATCAAGGGCAAGGGCTATGGCCTGGGGACGTTGGTAGCGTTCTCGGGTGAGGTAAACGATCCCGAGAGTGGCCCAGACGCCTTCACGGAAACGGGGCCGCACCTGAACCCCGGCCTGAAGGGCAAGGACATCCGGGAGGCCTTCAAGGGCGACGAGTACCACCTGCTGCTTGTGGCCAACAAGTTCCAGACGGGTTTCGATCAGCCCCTGCTGTGCGGCATGTATGTCGACCGGCGGCTGGCGGGCATTCAGGCCGTGCAGACGCTCTCAAGGCTCAACAGGGCCCACCCGGGCAAGGATGCAACGTACATCCTCGATTTCGCGAACAGCGCCGACGAGGTGCTTGCGGCCTTCAAGACCTACTATGAGACTGCCGAGCTCGAAGGCATCACGGACCCCAACGTCATATTTGACCTCAGCACCAAGCTCGATGGGGGTGGCTGGTATGACACCTTCGAGGTCGAGACGGTCGTCAAGGTCCTGATGGATCCCAAGGGTACCCAGGGGCAGTTGCAGGGCGCCCTGGCCCCCGTCGCCGACCGGCTGCTGAAACGGTTCTCAGCGGCGAAGGCCAAGCGGCAGGTGGCGATGGAGACGAAGGACGAGGCGGCGGCCCAGGCGGCCAAGGATGAGATGGCGACTTTGACGCTGTTCAAGGGCGACCTGGGGGCGTTCATCCGCCTCTACGCGTTCCTCAGCCAGATGTTCGACTACGGCAACACCGACATCGAGAAGCGGTTCCTGTTCTACAAGCACCTAGTCCGCCTGCTCGATTTCGGGCGCGAGAGGGATACGGTCGACCTGTCAGAGATAACCCTCACGCACCACGTCGTGAAGTCGCTGGGGAAGGCAACGCTTACGCTTGGTGACGGCGAGGGGGATAAGATCGCGCCCGTAGGCGACGTCGGCTCGGGGTCTGTCCAGGAGAAGCAGAAGGCGCTGCTGCAGGAGATCATCCAAAGGGTAAACGACCTCTTCGGCGCCGACACCACTGACGCAGATCAGGTCGTCTATGTGATGGAGGTCATCCGCGGGAAGATCTTGCAGTCGGGCCAACTTGTTCAACAGGCCGGCGCCAACAGCAAGGCTCAGTTCGAAGCTTCCCCTACGATCGACACCGAGTTGATGAACGCCATCATCGATGCCCTCGATGCCCACCAGAGGATGAGCCAGAAGGCGATCGACAGCGCCAAGGTGCGCGAGGGCCTGAAGAATATTCTGCTAGGCCCTGGGAGGCTCTACGAGGTCCTCAGGGAGAAGGCGGAGGCTGCTTAGGTCGCCCCGATTTAGGTGGAGGTACTTTCCGCAGCGGAAAAAGCGAGCGCGTTTCCTCTGCAAACAGAGGGCCTGTACATCGCAATTCCGTCGCGAACTACGCTCGCAGGTGAACCGAAAGGAGCCATCCAACTTTATCTCCTGCAGTCAACCGGTCGATCCCCGCGTGCATGCCAGCTTAATGCATGACCCGAATTGCCGTTATATTCCCACCGGTTTAATCCAGCCAATCGGCAAAGGCTTGGCTAACCTGATGCAAAAAGCTGCCGATTGCTTGCTCGATCTGTTCACTATGCGCGTCGTCTCCTAAACGGGTTGGATCCTCGAAAGGATCATTGGTTAACGCGTACCTCAAAGAACTCATTGCTCCGATAGCGGCCGTTGTCTTGGTGGTCCGAAACGGGGGGGACATGGTCCAGACGTTCTTACGCGATAACCGTCGAGATAGTTCAACGGCTTGCCCGAGCATTTGTAAACGCCACTTGGTTTCAGCAATTAGCCTGAGCCTTACCGCACCAGCTGGCTCAACCCAAGCAGCCGACGCAGCTATTTTCAATGACGAAACCGCCTCGTTGGTAGATTTATAGCTATCAAAAACTGCCTTCTCGCGTTCACGACTGCGAGTCAGACGATGCACAATGAAAACACTCACCAATGCAACCGCTATGCTCGCAATAGGAAGTAGCACCGCAACATTTGAAACAGCCTGCGGCGCTCGGCTGTCTATAATTGTGATATTAATGGATTGTGGAATCGGGCTCTGCTCGATCGATGGATTCGATAATTGTCTCGATGTAGGAGGGATCAAGCCTCGAACGGAACTCGAATCGACGCTTGATGTCATCGCGACTCTTGTGTTCCCACCTTACCAAACCCCCAAAAGCTTCGTCGAGAAACGATGAGCCTATACCTTTGGTTCCATCCAGGTCTACCACGATCTTGCCCGGAGTCCGATCTAGAAGCTCCAACAGTTTGCGTCGCAGCGATTCGCCACTGTGCGCCCCCTGCCTGCTATAGCGAGGTCCCGGATAGGGGCTAAAGTCCTTCGCGATCGAAAAGACCACGTTATTCATCGGTCATTTCCACAGCCTTGTCGTGACGAAAGCGCCATTCGATTAGCGTCCCGCCGATCGAGCGGTGCTCGTCGCCATTCGACTCACGATCTCTTACATAGCTATATCTGCCTCGGTTTGAAAGGACCCGAA
The DNA here is from genome assembly GCA_038217075.1 of Sphingomonadales bacterium. Taxonomy (GTDB): domain Bacteria; phylum Pseudomonadota; class Alphaproteobacteria; order Sphingomonadales; family Sphingomonadaceae; genus Sandarakinorhabdus. The sequence continues at coordinate 9,621 of JBBQPR010000075.1, read as the reverse complement.
GCTCTCCATCTGTACAGGCTGCGACAAAGCGCTTCATGTCACGAAAGCCTCGGCCGCGCCCACTCTGGCCAGTCGAGGTTCTGTAAAGTTGGGCTGCAGCAAGGATCTTCTCCCCATCGGAGGGGTCCAGCTTGAAGGTAAAATCGGCCATTCCCGCCAGAGCAGACACAATCGACTCGTATTTGCTCATTGTGATGGTGCCGGGGATGCCGACACCATGATCGAAGAACATAACACGAACTTCTTTGTTCACGAGGTCAAGGCTACTGCTAAGCCACCACCGATTTTTCATATTCCCGGCCGACCCGCCCTCGGGAAAAGCGTGGTCGTAGGTGTTGCTCATGGCCTCAATCAGGGCTCCAACCAGCTTACCGCGGGCCAGTGCATTCATAGGTATGAGGCGCTTCTCTATAATATCTACAAATTGGTCGGCGAGCTGCGCTTCAACCTTGTTCGCAGTTATGAATGGCAGAAAAATTGGCCTGTCTATACTCGGAGTAGGGGCCGGTATTCCGTCAGCATCTCTGATGTCTAGCAGTCTGAAAAAACCCATCTCGTGCAACAGGTCGTAGATCGCCCGACTGCCAGGATACGTTCCGGCCACCGCATCGGGCGATACCAAATTTCGCGCACGATGTATTTCGGCCGCCAGCGCAAGGGCGGATGGAGGATCCATGACACGTACGTGAGCAAAGTGTACCATGACCCGGCGGTTCCGTTGCAAAACGTTCTCTCGCAATGTCGAGAGAACTTCTGCTGTTTGATCGTAGTTGTCTCGCAATGAGAACACGTCCGGTAGGACGATCTGAACGCGGGCCAAGTCTCGGTCGAAACCGATTCCATTCACAGCGGCAAATCGCTTGCGCTTGGCCGTTTCGCCGCGCAGTGACGCACGCTTTTCGATTCGCCGCAATGCTCGGTTTCGTGCTCGCAGCGCGCGTCTCCGCTGCGTGATGGACGCGCGACTTTTCTGACTACGGGCCGGGCGCTTCAATCTTCACAATTCCTTGCACCGACCATTCGTAACGTGACTGGCCAAAAAGCGCGTGTAATGCAACACTTAACGTTTACGGCGAAACCAACTTGAAACTGTGGTCGTTTTACTCGTTGCGATGAAACTCTCTCCAGCATCGTTGGCTACTCTGACGGAGCGCAAAGCAGACCTTAAAAGTGCCTCCGGCCGATATTAGCCTGAGGCGAGAAAAGGCAGATGTTAGCATCTTTTCTCGCGGTGCTAGCTGGCTCCATTTGCCCGCCGATCGACAGCGCAAAGTGTGAAGAGCCAGCGAACAATAACCGATCGTTGCGTTGACGGTGGACCTCAGCGCCGAAGTTGCCTCTTACGCTTCAATTCGCGCCCGCGATGCGGCGCCGATGTTCTCGCTCCACCCGCACCGCTTGCCGATGACGAGTCCCCCTTCGTCGTGGCGCCGAAGGCCAAGTGTGGCTGCCGAGCTCTGCTCTAAGCCTTTCAGCAGATAGCCGACCACGGCATCTAGGTTGGGGCGATAGACCTCTGGCAACGTGGTAGCCGTCCGCACCTTGCCCCCGATGCGAGACGTGTGCAGCGCGCCGGAGCGATATGGCAGGCCGGTGACCCTAGATAGCCACAAAGCTTGCCTTCTGATGGCTGCTGGCGCTCCCTCTGGCGGGACGTGCATCAGGATATGGACATGGGCCCCTTTGGTCCCATCGCCGTCGTCATCTTCTCGAACCCAAACATAAGCGAAGGGAAAGCCGCGCGACGCGAGGAATTGTCGATACAGCTTCAGATAGGCGCCGATTGCCTTCGCCCCACCACAAGGCACGACACCCGATTTCTCCAAGTGCACTGTCAAATGCCGATTGAGCGGCAAACCCAGGCGGATGGCATGGTGTGCCGCGGCAATGATATTTGCGGCTTGTGCCAACGTAAGGCAATCGCTCGAGCGATCGTAGCGGTTGCGCGCGCCACCCCATGACACGCGTTGCACCTCCTTATCGCCTGCCAGCCGGTGCCCTCCACTCTTCAATCGATCTAATAATGCAGATTCCGTGCCAAGTTGGAGAATCGCCGCATTGTCGCCGACTACTGGCAACCGGCTCGAACTAGCGGCAGCCATATCCAGCTCCCATTTCGCAAGTTTCAAGATGGCTCAGCAAAAGAATGGGCGCGACTGCCACCAGCCGCGCCCAAAGTTTCCTTGGCGTTAGGCGCCGTTGTTCGGTCCGCTGGTCTCTGCCGACACCAGATATGTCCCGATCGCCTCATAGAGTTCCCGCATTCGCCCGAGTGGGATCGTAACGCCCTGCCGCGTCGGTTTCAGGGTATCGTCCTGCCACCACCATTTACGCCAATTGAGGAAAACGCGGGCGTCATGGTCGGACACCTCAAGCCGCCAGACTTCGCCTCGATGCGATTGTTCGAAGAGCACTACACCGCTCATTGCCCAGCTTCCTTGGCGATCGCGACGGTATCGAACTGATCGCTGGTTGAGGTGACCTCAAAGACGGGATATTGAACGTATGCCTTGCTGGAGAAGCGGGCGACGTTGTGGGTGGGAGCCGTTGGCGCGGCTTCCCCCCTTTTCGACAAGAACTTGCTTGCCATGCTCACGCCTCCCCGCCCGTCGTGGGCAGACTGTCGGCCCACGCCTTCGCATCGGCCTTGGCGATCCGGCTAGCGCGGCCGATCTTTGTAATTCGAATCTGGCCCGCATTCACGGCCCGATAGAGCGATGTGCGCCCCATCGCGTAGATGCGGAGAAACTCCGCGATACTGTAAAAACCGTCCATTTGGATGGCCTCCCTTTGCGCACCAGCGGGCTTGCCGGTGCTTCGAGGGAGATCAACTAGTACACTTTCCGCGCCGCGATAGGCATATAGCGGTCCGCTAGTTTTCTGAATTGTTCGGACTAGACGGATGGATGCCCAACGCGTCGAAGACTTCCTGCATGCGCTTGTGGCGGGCGCTTGCGCCCCTAATCAATTTGAAAACCGTCGATCGAGATATACCGAACTTCACGCAGGCTAACGAAATCGCCGATTCACGTTTTCCAAGGCGAGCCGTCTCGGTCATCACCAAGATGAACACTTCATCCGCTGTCCGATCTTGTGCAATCTGATGATGGTGCAATTTGCGACCGCCAGTTTTTTCGGCAACCAGCTGTAATTTCCACTCAGCTAGATCGTTATCCAGCGCGTCCGCGATGGCCAGTAGCCCCATCGAATCCAGCGTGCTCAGGGCGAGACCCGCCAACTCCTGCCGCACAGCGGCGGCGAGAGTGCGTTCATTAAATTCCATCTGATCATCTACCAACCCGAACGCGTCGCGCTGAAAATGCTCGAGCGAGTAGGGCCGAGCCTCTCTCACGTGACCAACGGATCCCTGACGAAGGCGCGTTCGCCGCGATTCGCCGTGGCTCTAGTCACTTGTTGGCATCAATTTTTTGAACACAAGCGTTCATGGGAGTTTCCGAACCATAGTTTCGTCCGGTCCGACAGGGTGTGGACGCTTGGCGTCCACACCTGCCCGATATGCTCGATTCACTGCATTCAGCTGCTCTGATTGGTGTGCAGCAGATGGCGTTCGCACACCCTGTTTTCCGTACTCGTTCCGTACGGCGCCCAAGGTGTGCCTCTAAGTAATTGATATCTGGCGCATCCGACAGGATTCGAACCTGTGACCCCTGCCTTCGGAGGGCAGTACTCTATCCAGCTGAGCTACGGATGCGTGGCGGTGCTGTTAGCAGCGGTTGGCGGTGGGCGCCAGTGGGGTTATTTTGCCGACTACCTGGCCGGCGGGGTGATGGGCATGAACATGCCGAGGCCGCAACTGGCACCGCGGCGGATGCCGGCGCTTTGCTGGATGACGGTGATGATATCGACGTTGCAAAGCTGATTTATCGACGTGCTGTAGCTGAAGGCGCGTTCGAAACCGAGTTGCGGGCAGCTGCCGGGCAGGTTGTTGCGCAGCACGCGGCCGTCGCGCATGTAGAAATCGATCGTCTTGTCATCGACGACGCGGGTTTCGCGGATGCTTTGCAACAGGACACAGCCGATGGGCTTTGCGCCGGTTGGCGTGGCAACCGGGGTGGTGGCGGCGACCGGCGGTTTACGGGGTGCCTTTCGCGGTGCCTTGCGTACCGAGGCGCTATCGGCGGTGCCGGGGGCGGGTTTGCGGGTGCCCTGGTCGGCGGCGCAGGCCGACAGCAGCAGCGCCGTGGCGGCCAGAGCGGTCCAAGCTGGTGCGCGCATCGGCATATTCCTGATTATTTCCGGCTCACTGGACGCCGGCGACTACTCGTTTCAAGCTACGCAACAATTACTATGCCCATTAGGTCTTTGGCCGCTTAACCCTGCCTGAACTTGCCGGTGTGGCGCCGGATGCTGCGACATTGTGGCCGGTGGCGGCAGCTGTCTTGTCGGGGAATTCGCACAGATCGGCGACAACGCATGCGGCGCAATTCGGCTTTCGGGCGGTGCAGGTATAGCGGCCGTGCAGGATCAGCCAGTGATGGGCGTGGCGGCGATAGGCGGCGGGCAACACCGCCATCAGCGCGTCCTCCACGGCGCGCACGGTCTTGCCGGGGGCAAGGCCGGTGCGGTTGGAGACGCGGAAGACATGGGTATCGACCGCGCAGGTTTCCTGGCCAAAGGCTTCGTTGACGACGACATTGGCGGTCTTGCGGCCAACGCCGGGCAGGGTTTCCAGCGTGTCGCGATCCTGTGGCACCGTGCCGCCGAAATCGCGCACCAGGATTTCGGACAGGGCGATGACGTTCTTTGCCTTGGTGTTGAACAGGCCGATGGTGCGGATATGGGCCTTTAGCGCCGCTTCACCGAGAGCGACCATCTGGGCCGGGGTCGTTACCGTTTCGAACAGGGCGCGCGTCGCCTTGTTGACGCCCACATCGGTTGCCTGGGCCGACAGCACGACTGCGACGAGCAGCGTATAGGGGTTCACATAATCGAGTTCCGTAACGGGCGCCGGGTTGCTGGCGGCGAGCCGGGCGAAGAATTCGGTGATCTGGGCATCGGTCATGGCTGCGATGTGGCGTCGCGGCGGGTGCCCTGTCCAGCGGCTTCACGCTATGGTGGCCGAATGTCGCCAATGCTCGACCTAACATTGACGCCGAACCGGTCGTTTGACCGGCGCCATATGCGTTGGCTGGTCGGCGCGGTTGGCGGTATATTCTTTCTGGGCGGTTTGCGGTTCCTGGCACTGGGGGCCTGGCCGATCCTGCCGTTCATGGCGGCGGATGTGGCGCTGTTGTGGTGGGCGTTTCGCAGCAATTACGTGTCCGGCGGTGGCCATGAACGGCTGGTGCTTGTTGATGACATGGTGACGCTGTCGCGGGTAAGTCCGCAGGGCGCGGTGACGCGATATGGTCTTGATGCCTATTGGGCGCGGGTGCAGGTGGAGGAGACGCCGCTGGGCGATGCCCATGTCTGGCTGGTGGCGCGCGGGCGGCGGGTGCGGGTGGGGCGGTTCCTGTCCGCCGACGAACGCCGCGCCGTCGGGGCGGCGATCGCCGAGGCGTTGCAGCTTTACAGGGCGGGCAGCCCGAGCACCGCGTCCATCGTGTAGCGGCCCGGCGGTTTTCCGGCGAGCCAGGCGGCGGCGCGCAGAGCGCCGGTGGCAAAGATCTCGCGGTTTTCGGCGTGGTGGCGCAGCTCGATCGATTCGCCTTCGGTGGCGAACAACACGCTGTGGTCGCCCGCCGCACTGCCGCCGCGCAGGGACGCAAAGCCGATATGGCCCGGCGTGCGTGCGCCGGTAATGCCGGTGCGGCCGCGATCGCTGACGGCGGAAAGGCTGACCTTGCGGCCCTTTGCCGCCGCTTCGCCGAGCGCCAGCGCGGTGCCCGATGGCGCATCGACCTTGTGGCGGTGGTGCAGTTCGCTGATCTCGACATCCCAATCCGGGCCGAGCGAGCGCGCCGCCAGCCCGACAAGCCGGGCGAGCAACGTGATGCCCAGGCTGGTGTTGGCGGCCTGCAGGATGGCGATGGATTTTGCGGCGCGGTCGATCATGGCGTGGTGGTGCGCATCGAGCCCGGTGGTGCCGATGACGATGGCGGTGCGGTTGTCGCATGCGGCGTCCAGCGTCGCCTCCAGCGCTTCGGGGGCGGTGAAATCGATCAGCACGTCGCTGGCATGGGCGAGCGGGCCGTGGTTGGAACAGATGGTCATGCCCGGCGGAAATGGTGGCCCGAGCGGCCGGCCGACGGCTTCGTGATCGGCGCGTTCGATGGCGCCGGCCAGCACCAGCGCCGGATCACGCGCCACGCCGGCGATGATCGCCTGGCCCATGCGACCACCCGCGCCCAATACCCCGATCCTGATCTTGCCGTTCGCCATTACCCTGATGTGAACCTTGCGACATCTGTTCGCAACCCGTCGCGCGGTGGCACCATTCTGGCGGCTTGCGATTTTGGCCGCCGGGGTGCGAAAAGCCGGGGATGAGCATTCGCAACATCGTGATCCTGACCGGCGCCGGCGTTTCGGCCGAATTGGGGGTGCCGACATTTCGCGGCCCCGACGGGCTGTGGGAGGGGCACCGGGTGGAGGATGTGGCGACGCCCGAGGCGTTCCGGCGTGATCCGGTGCTGGTACAGCGGTTTTACGATGATCGCCGCGCCGCGCTGGCGCGGGTGGCGCCCAATGCCGCCCATCTGGCGCTGGCGCGGCTCGACCGCGAATGGCCGGGCGAATTTCTGCTGGTGACGCAGAATGTCGATGATCTGCACGAACGCGGCGGGTCGCGGCGGCTGTTGCACATGCATGGTGAATTGAAGCGGGCGCTGTGCACCGGCTGTGGCGCGGCACCGGTGTGGGAGGGTGGGCTGTCGGGCGAACCCGCTTGCCCGCGTTGCGACGCGGTCGGGCGGTTGCGGCCCGATATCGTATGGTTCGGGGAGATGCCGTACCGGATGGACGTGATCGAGGCGGCGATCGATGCCTGCGACCTGTTCGTTTCGATCGGCACATCGGGGGCAGTGTACCCGGCGGCCGGCTTTGTCGGCTGGGCGCGCGCGGCCGGGGCGCGGACGCTGGAGATCAATCTTGATCCATCGGCGGGCACGGCGATGTTCGATGAGGCGCGGCATGGGCCTGCGGGGGTGTTGGTGCCGGCGTGGGTGGACGAGGTTTTGGGGTGAGGAGGCATTCCCCTCTCCCGCAGGCGGGAGAGGCGACTCGCGCGCCAGCGCGGCGGGTGAGGGTGTTCACGCGCTTTGAAGCAAGAAAAACACCCTCAGGTCCGGCTACGCCGTCTCTCCCTTCTCCCGCAGGCGGGAGAGGGGGTGGTCGGTACTGGCCCTAGGCGTGGGCGGGTTCGATGACTGGCAGGATGAGGTGGATATAGAGCAGCGCCGCGAGATAGGCGCCGGCGGCAATGGCGAACATCGGCCAGTAACCGACGGCATTGTCGAGCGTCCAGCCGGTCAGCTCGTTCATGGCGAGGCCCGACAGATTGCCGGCGACGGCGCCCGCCGCCATCACGCTGGCTACGCGGGCGATGGGCACAGTATCGGCGGCGAGGCCGAAGATGTTGGTTGAGAAGCCCTGGTGCGCGAACAGCGCAAGGCCGATCAGCAGCGCGGCGGCCAGCGGCGTTTCGACGTGCAGGGCCAGCGGGATCGGCAGGATCAGCACCGCGTAGAACAGCATCGAGGTCTTGCGGGCGCGATTGACCGTCATGCCGCGATCGAGCAGCCGCGGGAACAGCGCGCCGGAAGTGAGCGCGCCCGCCGCCGCCATGGTGAAGATGACGGCGATGGGCCAACCCAGCGACGCCTGATCCATGTGGAATACCCGCGCGAACAGATCAGGCGTCCAGAACAGCAGGAACCACCAGACGCAATCGGTGAGGAATTTGGCGCCGATCACTGCCCAACTGCGGCGATCACGCAGCAGCACGCCCCAATTGGCATCGAGCTTTGACGGCTTGGCGACGGCGACCGGGACCAGGGTTTTCGTGCCCAGATACCAGAAGGCCAGCCAGACAAAGCCCAGCCCGCCGGTGAGCAGAAAGGCCGATTTCCAGCCGAACGCCAGTGCCAGCGGCGGGATCAGCAGCGGCGTCAAAATGGCGCCGATGTTGGGCGCGGTGTTGACGAGGCCGAGGCCGAGCGAGCGTTCCTTCAACGGCAGATAGGTGGCGGCGGCCTTGACCGCGGCCGGCGTGTTGACCGATTCGGCGACTGCCAGCACCGAGCGGGCGATGACGAATTCGCTGACGGTGGCGGCAAAGGCATGGCCCATGCCGGCGACGCTCCACACGGCGACGGCGATGCCATAGCCGATGCGCACGCCGAACCGATCGACGAACCAGCCGACGAATAGCAGGGCGGCGATGGTGGCGGCGTTCACCGCCGAGCCGAAATGCGCGAAATCCTGGTTGGTCCAGTTGAATTCCGCCGTCAGCATGGGCTTCAGCAGCGCCAGCACCTGCCGATCGACATAGTTGAGCGCGGTGCCAACGAAAATCAGCGCGATCAGCATCCGGCGCGTGCCGGCGCCTTGGTTGTCGATTGCGTCGGCGCCGATGTCTTGCGCGACCATGCCCATCCCCGGTTTCTGTGTTATTTTGACGGCGACAGTGGCGGCGGCGGCGCGGAAGTCAACCGGCGATGGCGGGCTTTTGCCATTCCATGATGACGAACCAGGGTGCGCGATTGTAGCGGGCGACGCGATCGGGCGGCCCGCCGGTAGCGCGCGGTTCGGCGAAATGGGTGAGCACCAGCCCGGCGTCGAGCAGCAACGCCATATAGCGGCCGAGCGGGCGGTGGTGGTTCAGCACCCGGATGCCGCGCCATTCCGTCCAGACGGCGCGTTCCTCGAGATAATGATCGAGCGCGAAGCCGGGGCCGCCCGTGTCCCAGCCCAGATCCAGCCCGGCGGTGTTGAAGCCATTGAGATTGGCGATGAGCAGCCGGCCGCCAGGTCGCAGGGCGCGCGCCATGGCGGGGATGGCGATGGCGATATCGGGGATGTCGATGAGCGAGAGATAGCTGACGACGAGATCGAAGCTGTTGTCGGGGACGCCGGGTGCTTCGCCGGCGCCGAGGCGGTAATCGCCGCCGGGGTCGCGGCGGCGGGCTTCGCCGATCAGCGTGGCGGTGGGGTCGATGCCGGTTGTGATGGTGGATTGCGCCTGCATCAGGCGGCAGAAGCGGCCTTCGCCGCAGCCGATGTCGAGCGCGTTGGCGGGGGCGGCGGCGGTGACGCGGGCCAGCATCGGCGCATCAAGGACGTGGCGGCGGCCAAAGTCCCCTGCGTCACCGAGCGAGGCGATCCAGGCTGTGGCCGATATGGCCCAGCCATCAGGGTCTGCAGACGCCGTCACTGGCCGGGCGAATAGCGGCGCTCGATGTGGTCCTTCAGCGATTCGGGTGTGAAATAGACGTGGCGGAAATCATGGCTGCGATACATTTCGGCCTGATCGTTGAAGTGTTTCGACGCGGGATCGCCGCTCTCGCCGCCGGCGGAAACGGTGCGGGCGTCTGGCGTGCCGCCGAAATCGATGACCGCGACGAAGCTGTTGCCATAGGTGCCGTACCAGCGTTTGGTGCCGGGCCAGGCCTTTGCACCGAAAGAGGCGAGCGAGCCCCATTGTGCCGAGGCGAAACCGATGGG
>JBBQPR010000074.1:0-14591 GCA_038217075.1 Sphingomonadales bacterium | reverse complement strand
GATGATGTCCATATGGCCCAAAGTCACAGGGTCGAACGTGCCGGGATAGACGCCAACGCGCATGGACAAGACCCCTTTTTACCGGTCGCGTTCGATGGCGAAGCGGGCGATGGCGCGCAGCAGATCGGCTTCCTCGCCAAAACTGCTGAGGTGTGCAATCGCCTGATCGATCAGCATGGTCGCCTGGGTGCGGGCGCGCTCGACACCCAGCAGCGACACGAACGTCGCCTTGCCGGCGGCGGCATCCTTGCCCACTGCCTTGCCGGCAGCATCTTCGGTGCCTTCGACGTCGAGCAGATCATCTGCAATCTGAAAGGCGAGGCCAAGGTCGCGGGCATAGCCGCGCAGGGGCGTGCGCTGGGCTTCGGGAATGCGGCCCATGATGGCGCCCGCTTCAAGGCAGAAACCGATCAACGCGCCGGTTTTCAGCTGTTGCAGGCGGGTGACGCCGGTCAAATCATAGATTTCATGTTCGGCGACAAGGTCCATCATCTGGCCGCCGGCCATCCCCGACGGCCCCGATGCCTGTGCCAGTTCAACGACCAGTTCGGCGCGGGCGAACGGATCTTCATGAGTCAGCGGATCGGCAAGCAGTTCAAAGGCCAGGGCGTGCAGCGAATCGCCGGCGAGGACGGCGGTTGCCTCGTCATAGGCCTTGTGGACGGTCGGCTTGCCGCGGCGCAGGTCGTCATCGTCCATGCACGGCAGATCGTCGTGGATCAGGCTGTAGCAATGTACGCATTCAATCGACAAGGCGACGCGGAGCGCGCGTTCGCGATCGACATGGAACAGATCGCAGGCGGCAACCACCAGTAACGGCCGCATCCGCTTGCCACCGCCGATGGCGGCATGGCGCATCGCCTCGAACAGGCGGGCGCGGCTGTCGGTCGGGACGGCGAGCAGGCGGTCGAACCGCTGGTCCATCGCCTTGCCGATGGCATCGAGCGCCGGCTTCAGGCTTGTCGAGACGTGGACCATATCGGAACTGGTGCTCATGCTTGGCGGTTGTCGGGGGCGGGGTCGAAACGGCGGGTGCCGATGGCCTCGCCGGCATCATTTTGCTGGATGGCCTCGATACGCGCCGTTGCATCGGCAAGCTTGGCCTCGCAATGCGCCTTCAGGGTCTGTCCTTCGGTATACAGGCCGATCGAATCCTCAAGGCTCGCCTCACCGCTTTCGAGGCGGTGGACGATGGTTTCGAGACGCTTGAGCGCGTCTTCAAAGCTCAAGGCTGCAAGCTCGGTTTCGTTCATGCCGCGTGTTTGAACGGGCGCGCCTACGGGGTCAAGCCGGGAGGCGTTGCGGGCCTTTGCGGGTGCTGCCGTCAACAGGGCGTAGCGGCGGCCTGTTCAGCCTGCCGAGCGCGCCATCGCCCTATTCTCCCGGGCGATAATGGCGGCAAAGCCGGGGCGGGCGTGCATCGCAGCGACAAACGCCGTGATACGCGGCCAGCGCGCCGCATCGGGCACATAGCCGGCATGGGCAAGGTTCACGAAGGGGTTGGCGACGGCGATATCGGCAAGCGTCAGCCGGTTTTCGACAAGATGGCCGCTGTCGGGCAGCACGCGTTCCAGATAATCGAGGATTGGCGGCATTTCATCGGCCGCCGCCTTGTCGGCGGCGGTGAGATCGCCGGGGTGGCCGAGGAAACGCGGCGCGACCACCCGGTTGAAGAAGATCTTGCCGGCGGCGCCGACCAGGATCGTATCGGCGAATTCGTCGAACCAGATCGTCGTGGCGCGGGGCTGTGCCGCTGCCGGGATCATCGCGGGTTCGGGTTGCACCGATTCGAGATAATGGGCGATTGCCGATGAATCGGCGAGCGTGAAATCACCATCGCGCAGGGCAGGCATCTTGCCAAACGGGCTGGCAGCGCGAAATTCGGGATCGGTTGAACCGAGGCCGACCTGGCGCGATTCGACGTCCATGCCTTTTTCGGCGGCGAGCACCATCACCTTGCGCACGAAGGGCGACATCGTCGAACCGTAGATGATCATCGCATTTTCTCCACAACGGCATGACGTCCGGCGCTTGCCAATGGCTGTGCGAGCGGGGAGTATCGTCGTCAACAACAACAATGGTCGCGCTGTCGCAACGATGCCGCCCTGTTGGGCCGTCCTATTGGGGAGACTTGCTGATGACCACCGCCACCGCTGCCGTGCTGCGTGCCCGCGGTACACCCTATGCGCTTGAAACCGTCGATCTGGCCGAACCCGGCCCCGGCCAGTTGCGGGTACGTATCCATGCCTGCGGGATTTGTTTTACCGATGTCGGCGTGCAGAATTACGAGCAGGGCCTGCCCTTGCCGCAGGTGCTGGGCCATGAAGGCGCCGGCGTTGTCGAGGCGATCGGGCCGGGCGTTACCGGGTTGGCGCCGGGCGACCATGTGGTTCTCAGCTATGCGTCCTGCGGCACCTGCGCGAATTGTGCCGACCATGCGCCGCAATATTGCGGGAACTTCATGCTGTTGAACTATGCCGGGCGGCTGGACGATGGCCGGCCGCCGATGCAGGGCAAGGATGGCCCGGTGTTCGGGGCTTTTTTCGGCCAGTCGAGCTTTGCCACCCACGCCATCGCCTATCAGCGCAACACGGTGAAGGTGCCCGATGATCTCGATCTGTCCGTGCTGGCGCCATTTGGTTGCGGCATGCAGACGGGTGCCGGGACGGTGTACAACAGCCTGGCGCCAAAGGCCGGCCAATCGCTGGCGGTGTTCGGCACCGGCAGCGTCGGGCTGGCGGCGTTGATGGCGGCGGCGGACCTTGGCTGCGCACCCTTGATCGCGGTCGATCGCAATGCCGAACGGCTGGCGCTGGCGATGGAACTGGGCGCGACCCACACCATCCTCGCCGATGGCCGCGACCTGACCGCCGCAATCCGCGCCATCGTGCCTTTGGGGCTCAACTTCATTGTCGATACGACCGGCGTTGGGCCGGTGATCCGCGCCGGCACCGAGGCGCTGGCATCGCGCGGGCAGCTCGCCATGCTGGCAGTGACGCCGCCGGGGACCGAATTGACGATCAACCCCAACATCCTGCTTGGCGGGCGCCATCTGCGCGGCGCGGTGGAGGGCGATGCCGATCCACAGCAGTTCATACCGTGGTTGATCGAGCGGCATCGGGCCGGGCGTTTCCCGCATGATCGGCTGGTGACGACCTATCCCTTTGCCAGTATCAACGAGGCGGTGGCCGACATGAAGGCCGGCAAGGTCGTCAAGCCGGTTTTGTTGATGGCATGAAGCGGCGCGCCTCTTGATGCCGTCAATTGACGACTTCTATCAGGTCTGGCGGCGGCTTGCGGCGCGGCTGTGGTTTCGCCCGCTGCTCTACAGCTTGCTGGCTGTGGCGTCGGTGTTCGCGGCGCATCTCGCAGATACGCTGGGCGTGCCCGCTGCAATCGTGCCGTCGGTGGCGTCGGATACGATCGAGAAGTTGCTGACGATCATCGCGTCGTCGATGCTGGCGGTGGCGACGTTTTCCGTTGCCTCGATGCTCTCGGCGTTTTCATCGGCTGCGACATCCGCGACGCCGCGCGCCGTCAAGCTGGTCATCGGGGACAGCCGGTCGCAACGCGCGCTGTCGAGCTTTATCGGCGCCTTTATCTTTGCCGTCATCGCTATCACTGCCTTGAAGACAGGCTATTATGGCGATGCCGGCCGATTTGCGTTGTTCATTGAAACGCTGCTTATTTTCAGCTGGGTGGTACTTACGTTCGTGCGCTGGGTCGATGATATTGCCCGCCTCGGCCGCATCGGCACCGCCATTGAAAAGACCGAACAGGCGACGTGTCGGGCAATAGATGCGCACCGGCGCCGCCCCGGGCTTGGCGCGGTGCCGTTCGAAAGCCCGCCGCGTGACGATACCATGCACGTGCGCTCTCACAGCATCGGCTACGTCAACAGCATCGCCTTGGCGAAGCTGCAGGAAATCGCCGAATCACTGGGCGGCAATATGACCATCTTGTCGCCGCCGGGCGCCTTTCTGGGCCCTGACCGCCCCCTGGTGCGTATTTTCGGCGGTGATCGCCCGCCCGCAGACGCCGAGCGCGAGGCGATTCGAAAGGCCTTCACCATCGCGGAGGATCGCAATTTTGAATCCGATCCGCGCTTCGGGGTGGTCGTGCTCGCCGAAATCGCGCAGCGGGCGCTATCGCCGGCGGTCAACGACCCTGGAACGGCGATTGTCATTATCGGCAAGCTGGTGCGATTGTTCGTGCGCTGGGCGACCCCTATTGAAGCGGAAGACGAACCGCGGGCCGTGGTCCAGTTTCCGCGCGTCGAACTGGCGCCGCTGTCCGTTGAAGACATGTTCGACGATGCCTTTACCGCCATAGCGAGGGACGGCGCCGGCAATGTCGCGGTGATGTTGATCCTGCAAAAGGCGCTGCGTTCGTTGGCGTCCGTAAATGCAATGCCGTTTGCCGGGGCAGCGCGTGCCCATGCCCGGGCAGCGCTGGCACGGGCCGAGGCCGTGATGACGTTCCCGGGGGATGTCGAGCGTGTTCGGGCCGCGGCTTCGAACGGTGCCGACTCCGCTTGAAGGCAGTCGGGCCTTGTGTGAGCGCCAACCGATAAACGCTATTTGCCCGTAAAGGCCACCGGTCGCTTTTGCAGAAAGGCGGAAACACCTTCGACGAAATCGGCGGTGCGGCCGGCCTGCAGCTGGTTGCGGCGTTCGACCATCAACGCTTCGGTCAACGGCTTGTCGAGGCAGTCGCGCAGGCCCTGGCGGATGAGGGCGTAGGAGCGGGTCGGCCCCTTGGCGAGCTTTGCGGCGATGGCGCGGGCTTCGGTCATCAACTCCGCATCCTCGACGACCTTGTAGATCATGCCCCAATCGAGCGCGGTTTCGGCCGGCACGCGTTCGCCCAGCATCATCATCGCCTGCGCCCGCGCCTTGCCGGCAAGGCGCGGCAGCATCCAGGTCGAGCCGACATCCGGGACCAGACCGATGTTGACGAAGGCCTGCAGGAAATAGGCGGATTTTCCGGCGACGACGATGTCCCCGGCCAGCGCATAGGAGCAGCCGGCACCGGCGGCGGCGCCATTGACGGCGGTGACAAAGGGCACGGGCAGCGCGAACAGCCGTTCGAGCAGCGGGTTGAAATGGGTTTCGAGCACCTTGCCGGCGTCGGGCGGTCCGGAACTGCGGCCAGCACCGCCACCGGCGCCGCCGCCGGCGAGATCGGCGCCGCTGCAAAAGGCGCGGCCGGTCCCCGTCATCAACAGCACGCGCGCCGTGCCTTCATCGCGCACCCGGTCCACCGCGTCGATCATTTCGGCTATGACGCCAATGTGCAGTGCGTTCATCCGTTCGGGCCGGTTAATGGTCAGCGTGGCGACGCCATCGGCCTCTTCAAAGATGATGTGTTCATAGGCCATGGTCGCGGCTCCCCGATTGGTTGACGTTAACGTCATAGCGGCTGTGCTGCCGCTGGGAACAGGCAAAAGGGCGAGGGTGTGGCCCCGCCCGGCTCAGCCTGTCGGCCTGGATCAGCGCAGCGTGGGCAGGATTTCGGCAAGCGCCGCCAGGCAATCGCGGGCCAGCGCCTTGCTGCGGCCCGGCGACCAGCCATGCAACGCGTCTGGCAAGTCGTCATTGTCCTTGAACGGCATCTCCAGCGTCATGGCGAGGCAGCCGAAGCGTTCGGCGACGGCATTGGTGCTCATCGTCAGATTGGCCTTGCCGGCACCCGCGGCCGGGTAGCCGATGCGGGTCTGGAAATCCGGCGACAGGCGTTGCAGCCGGGCCTTGTAATCTTTCAGCAGCGCAAGTTGCGGCGCGGTGATCGACGGAATGCCTTCGAAACCGGCGATGAAGACGTGCGGGATGGCCTCATCGCCGTGCACATCCATGGCGAAATCCACGCCGCCGGCCTGCATCGCCGCCAGCACATGCAGCACCTCGGGCGACCGTTCCGGGCTGGGGGTGGCCCATTCGCGGTTGAGATTGGCCCCGCAGGCATTGGTACGCAAATGGCCGCGCATCGATCCATCGGGGTTCATGTTGGGCACGATGTGCAGCGTGGCAGCGGCGCGCAACGTGCGGGCGACGGGATCTGCCGGATCGATCAGCCGTTCCAGCGCGCCCTCCATCCACCATTCGGCCATGGATTCGCCGGGGTGCTGGCGGCCGTACAGCCATAGTTGCAAGGGTCCGGTGCCGATGCGAAGCCGGTCGATGCTTTGGCCTTCGATGCTGTGGCCCAGCACATCGGCGGCCACGCCCGGCGCGCTGCCGATGCGCGCCACCAGATCGTGGTGCCGCTCCATCGAATAGGGGGCGAAATAGGCCAGCCAGACAGAATCGGTTTCGGGCGTGATGCTGATGGTCAGCGTGCCGTTGCCGATTTTTGCGTCATAGCTTGCGGGCGCTCGGGTCCAGGTCTGGCGATCGGTGGACATGGCGGCGTTGTAGTTCGGCCAGCCGCCGGGATAGGCGCTGCCGGCCAGTTCGACGATGCGCAGCGTACACGCCTTGCCGCGCGCACCGGACAGGCGGAAGTGGAACCATTGGAAGAAGTCCGAATCGCGGTCCTTGCGGATCGAAAGCTCGATATCGTCGGGGCCGGCGCAGCAGCGCACGACGATATTTCCCGAATCAAATGCTGCATCGATGCTGATCGTCACTTTGCCTTCACTCCTGGGGCCATCACTCCTGGGGCCTTCACCCTGATTGTTTGTCCGGACACGCCGGGAAAGCCGGCTAACAAGGCATGGGACAGCGCCGGCATCGCCGCCGAAAGGTCGCCATCGCCATCGCGTTCCTGCACGGCGCGACCTTCCCAGACGATGGTCGCGTCCGATCGCCGCTTGATCTGCAGCGACAGCGAATTGACGGTGACGGTACTGCTGCCCGGCTTGCCGACAGGCACGTTGATGCCGCCGCCGATGCCGCCTCTGCGCCCGCCCGTGCCACCGCCGATGCCGATCTGGAAGCGCGGCGGCTTCGGCGGGCCTTCGCGCCGCGCCTGTTCGATGTTCAATATGCCGATATAGGCGGCATTGGGATCATTGCTGACGCGGCGCAGGCCGGCGGCGGCAAGATCGGTGGACAACACATTGGCATAGCTTTGATATTCAAGCGAAAAGGCGGGTGCGCCAGGCGGTGGTTGGAGAATGATCGTGTCGGCCGGGATGGGTTGGCCGAGATGGAATCTGGTGACATCGATGCCGGGCATGGGCGTGGCGCAGGCCGACAGCAGCAATGCGCTGGCCATCGCCAGCCGCCGTCCCAGCGTTCCGAAATTGCCCATCGAACCATCCCCTCGCCGCCCTTGCCAAGCGCCGGTGCGGCGTCCAGACGTGCGGCATCCTTGGGTGGCATGACGCAACATGGTCTGCAAGCCTTTGGGGCAGCATATGGGCACACCGCGATCATGTTTTCAGCCTTGGGCACCAACCGATGACCGCCGGAAACGCCATTTTGGTCACCGGTGGCGCCGGCTATATCGGCAGCCATGCGGTGCTGGCGTTGCGCGACGCCGGCGAGACGGTGGTGGTTGTCGATGATCTTTCGACCGGCTTCGTCGCCGCCGTACCGCAAGATGTGCCTTTGGTGCGCGGCGATATTGCCGACCGGGCGCTGCTCGACGGGCTTTTTGCCGCGCACGACATCGGCGCCATCCTGCATTTCGCCGGGTCGATCATCGTACCCGAATCGGTTGCCGATCCGCTCCGATATTATCGCAACAACACCGCCGCATCCCGGATCCTGATCGAGGCAGCGGTGGCGGCGAAGGTGCCGCATTTCCTCTTTTCATCGACGGCATCTGTGTATGGGATACCGTCGATCGTGCCGATCCCGGAAGATTGCCCGAAGGACCCTATCAACCCCTATGGCGCATCGAAGCTGATGACCGAGCGCATGCTGGCCGATGTCGCGGCGGCATTCGCGATGAATTTTGGCGTGCTGCGCTATTTCAACGTGGCCGGCGCCGATCCGCAACAGCGCAGCGGCCAGGCCACAGCGGGGGCGACGCACCTCATCAAGGTGGCGCTCGCCGCGGCGCTGGGCCAGCGCGACCATATCGACGTATTCGGCACGGATTATGATACGCCCGACGGCACCTGCATCCGTGACTATATCCATGTCAGCGATCTAGCCGATGCCCATGTCGCGGCGCTGGCGGCGTTGCGGGCGGCGCCTGGCCAATCCTTCACCTGCAACGCCGGCTATGGCCGCGGCGCATCGGTGCTGGAGGTGCTCGATACGGTCGATGCGGTTTGCGGCGTTGCGGTGCCGCGTCGGTTCGGGCCGCGCCGACAGGGCGATCCGCCGATCCTGGTGGCAAACACTGGCGCCATCCATCGGCGCCTGGATTGGCAACCGCGTCGGGCCGCATTGGCCACCATTGTCGCCGATGCGCTGGCGTGGGAGAAGGTGCTGATGGCGCAGGAGGCAAGTGGCGCAACCGCAAATCCCCTGAAAGACTCCCAAATCATTTGACTTTCGCCGCTGCATTCCCTAGCCAGCGCGCTCTTTCCAGCACCACCCCGAATTCAGAGATTTCCCATGAAGGTCCGTAACAGCCTCAAGTCGCTGAAAAATCGCCATCGCGACTGCCAGGTCGTGCGCCGTCATGGCCGCACCTATGTCATCAACAAGACCAACCGCCGCTTCAAGGCCCGCCAGGGTTGATGCGTCGCCCGCCCTTCGTGGGCGGGTTTACGGCAAACCGTTGACGATCGCGGGAGTTGCAGTTGGCTGACTTGAAGCTGGCCGCCGAACGCACCCCGATAAGCGCTGTTGTTTTCGACGTCGGCAATGTCCTTTATGGATGGGACATCGGCGCGCTTTATGGAAAATTGATTCCCGATCGGGCCAGGCTGGACTGGTTCCTGACGCATGTCGTGACGCCGGAATGGCATTTCCAGCACGATCATGGCCGGCCTCATGCCGAAACCTCCGCCGAACTCATCGCGCAATATCCGGCCGAGGCCGACCTGATTCGCGCCTATGTGCCGCGATGGCTGGAAACCATCACCGGGCCGATCCCGGGCATGCTGGAGCTGGTCGAGGAGCTGGATGATCGCGGCGTGCCGATTTTCGGCATCACCAATTTTTCGGCCGAGTTCTGGCCGATGTTCCGCGCCGAAGCGCCGATTTTCGATCGGTTTCGCGATGTTGTGGTGTCGGGCGCCGAAAAGCTGCTGAAGCCCGAACCGGCGATCTACCAGCTAGCGCTGAAGCGGTTCGGGCTGGAACCGGGGCAGGGCCTGTTCATCGACGACCGCATCGACAATGTGCGCGGCGGCGCGGCCGAAGGCTTTCCCGGCCATCATTTCACCGGCCTTGCATCGTTGCGGACGCGATTGGTGGCGGAAGGGCTGCTTTAGCCCCCTTCCGATCAATATCCGACCAGTTCCTGCCCGGTCAGCCGCACGACATGGACGACGTTGGTGGTGCCCGGTGTTGAAAACGGCACGCCCGCGATCAGCACGAGCGGGTCGCCGCCAACTGCCAGTTTTGAACGCAACGCCATGCGCTTGGCCTTTTCGACCATTTCCTCGAACCCGGCGACATCGCGGGTGACGACGGCGTGGACGCCCCAGACCAGCCCCATGCGGCGCGCCGTCGCCAGTTTTGGCGTCAGGCACAGCACTGGTAATTCGGCGCGTTCGCGGGCGGCGCGGCGGGCGGTGGAGCCGCTGATGGTGAAGCAGACGATGGCGCGGGCACCGATGATGCGGCTGATACTTGCTGCGGCGGCGGTCATCGCATCGGCAGTTGTGCGGCCAGTGGTCGTCTCGCTGAAGTGCACGCGGCCGAAATAGCCGGGATCGGCCTCCACCTCGCAGGCGATGGCGTTCATCATCGCGACGGCTTCGACCGGGAATTTGCCGGCGGCGCTTTCGGCGGAGAGCATGACCGCATCGGCACCATCGTAAATGGCGGTGGCGACGTCCGACACTTCGGCGCGGGTCGGCGATGGCGACAGGATCATCGATTCGAGCATCTGCGTCGCGACCACCACCGGCTTGCCGAGCGCGCGGGCCATGGCGACGATGCGCTTTTGCGCCGGCGGCACCTGTTGCGGGGGCAGTTCGACGCCCAGATCGCCGCGCGCCACCATGACCGCATCGGCGAGTTCCAGGATTTCGGCGAGCCGTTCCAGCGCTGCCGGCTTTTCGATCTTGGCGAGCAGCGCCGCCTTGCCGCCGATCAGCCCGCGCGCCTCGGCGACATCCTCTGGCCGCTGCACAAAGCTGAGTGCGATCCAGTCGACGCCCTGTTCCAGCGCAAAGGCCAGATCGGTGCGGTCCTTTGGCGTCAGCGCCGGCAGCGGCACCACCACATCGGGCACATTGACGCCCTTGTTGTCGGAAATCCTGCCGCCGACCTCCACCGTGCACGCGATGGTTTTGGCATCGACGGCGGTGACGCGCAGCACCAGCTTGCCATCATCGATGAGCAGCCGGGCGCCGGGCGCCAGGGCTGCGAATAATTCCTTGTGCGGCAGGCAGACGCGGCTGGCGTCGCCAGGCGCCGTATCGCGGTCGAGGCTGAATTTGGCGCCATTGACGAGTTGGGCGCCGCCATCGGCAAAGCGGCCGACGCGCAGTTTTGGCCCCTGCAGATCGGCGAGGATGGTCAATGGGCGCCCGCTGGTTTTTTCAACTGCGCGGATGGCGGCGATCAGCGCAGTCCGTTCCGCCACGGTGCCATGGCTCATGTTGACACGAAACGCATCGGCGCCGGCACGCATCAGCGCTTCGATCATTTCCGGGGTGCGCGATGCCGGCCCCAATGTCGCCAGCACCTTGACCCGGCGGCCGCGCGGTTCGAGATGGGGCGGCATGTGGAACTCCTTGGCGGCGGGCCATGCCCATAGCCGCCGGGGGCCTGCCGCGCCATGGGAGAAGCGAAAATGTCCGAAATATTTGCCGATGATGCAACGCGAGACCGGATCGAGGCAGCGGCGTTCCGGCGCCTGCTGGCGTTGCTGGCGGCGCGCACCGATGTGCAGAATGTCGATCTGATGGGCGCTGGCGGTTTTTGCCGCAATTGCCTGGGTGATTGGATCGCCGAAGCGGCGACGGAGGCCGGCATCGCCATCGAGCATGCCGATGCGCGCCGCCATGTCTATGGCATGCACCAGGCCGACTGGAAGGCCAAATACCAGGGCGAAGCGACGACGAAACAACTCGCCCGCATGGCCGGTTCGATCGAGCGCAACAAAGCGGCGGGACTTTAGGTTGGCCGATCAGCGGCGATAGTTGAAAGCGTGGGCGGCCAGATCACCGATAAGTTCCGCGTCTTCTGCGGCCGGCCCTCGCAGGATGACGGCGCGCTGCCCGTCATACTCGAGTGCGGCGCCAAATCTGTCGCGGATGTCCGAGACGATGCTCGTTCGGCAATGAAACAGCAGCACGATATCCTCGCCGCGCATGTTGATGCGGACAGCTTTGCCACGATTGCCGGTACGATAGCTTGGTTCGCCCCACTTCAGGCTTTCCTCGATTGGCGGCGCGCTGGTGCCTGCCGCTTTCATCACGCCCGCGCGCGCCAAGAGCAGCCGTGCCCGGGAAGCGGGTTCGAGCCGTTCGAAATAATCGGATACGGCGGGATCGGCGATTGTTGGAAAAGCCATGGCGATCTCCTTAAACGCCACAGTCTGGCGATTCCCGCCCTTGAACGTAACCGATTGCTCTTCTAGCGTCGCGCTACAACGAATCTGGAGAGAATATGTCGACGGAAAACGTGTCCGCCGAGCAGTTGCGGCTGTTCATCGAGCGGATCGAGACGCTGGAAGAAGAAAAAAAGGCCACGGCTGATGACATCAAGGATGTCTATGCCGAAGCCAAGGGCACCGGTTTCGACACCAAGACGATGAAGGCCATCGTGCGGCTGCGCAAGATGGAGGCAAATGCCCGGCAGGAAGCCGAAGCGTTGCTGGACACTTACAAGACCGCGCTTGGTCTGATCGACTAAAACCCTTTCCCCGCCGCGCAAGCGGGCGGGGTGCAGCGCAAAAGGCCATTTTCATGCATCTTTACGGCGGCAAGCTTTCTCCTTTTGTCATGCGGCCCGTGCTGGCGGCGCGCGCCAAGGGGCATGAACTGGAGCCCGAAAGCTTTGAAGGCGGCATCAAGTCCGATGCCTATGTGGCGATGACGCCGATGGCCAAGATGCCGCTGCTCGTCGATGGCGATTTCTGCCTGCCCGAAAGCCAGCCGATCACCGATTATCTCGATGCCGTGCTGTCCGGCCCCAAGCTGGCACCGACGGATCCAAAGGAAGCCGCGCGCACACGGCTGATCGTGCGGATGGCCGATCTTTATCTGGTGCCGCATCTGGGTGGGCTGTTTAGGGGCCGTGAGAACCCCGATGGCGTCGCGCCGGCGCTGGCCGGGCTTGCCGAAGCGCTTGGCTATATCGAGCATTTTCGCGAGGACAGTGACGTGTTCATCGTCGGCGA
Organism: Sphingomonadales bacterium; assembly: GCA_038217075.1. Taxonomy (GTDB): domain Bacteria; phylum Pseudomonadota; class Alphaproteobacteria; order Sphingomonadales; family Sphingomonadaceae; genus Sandarakinorhabdus. The sequence goes on along the minus strand of JBBQPR010000074.1, from coordinate 2,171 downwards.
CAGCTTCACCGTTGCCGATGCGGCGCTGATCCCGTTGTTCTTCTTTTTCGATGCTTTCGGCGCATCGATGCCGACGGCGGAACTGGTTGCCGCAAGGCCCGGCCTGGCCGCCTGGTGGGCGCGCGCCAAGGCCAGCGAGATCGGCAGCCGTTGCATCGCCGAACAGGCCGCCGGCCTGAAGGCCATGATGGGCGGTTGAGCCGCACCTGCCCTACCGAGAGGAAGGGGAGACGAACCGCCACCTGACACGCTAGAAGCCCATAGACGCTGATTCCCCGGGGAGACGCATGCAGACGCATCTGACAATCAATGGCGCCAGCCAGACCCGCGAGGTGGCACCCGCCACGTTGCTTGTTGAACTGTTGCGCGACGAGCTTGGCCTGACCGGCACCCATATCGGCTGCGATACCAGCCAGTGTGGTGCCTGCAATGTGCTGGTGGATGGCGTTGCGGTGAAAAGCTGCACGATATTGGCGGTGCAGGCCGATGGTGCCAGCGTGACGACGATCGAGGGGCTGGCCGATGGCGAGACCCTGCACCCGATGCAGGCGGCGTTCCGCGAGCATCACGGCCTGCAATGCGGTTTCTGCACGCCGGGCATGGTGATGGCCGGGCTGGAGATCGTCCGCCGCCACGGCACCAATGTCGATGCGGCGACCATCGCCCATGATCTTGAAGGCAATCTGTGCCGCTGCACGGGCTATATGAATATCGTCAAGGCGATCGAAGCCGGCGCGCGCAAGATGGGGGAAACGGCCAATGCGTGATTTTGCCTATGCGCGCCCGACCAGCCTTGCCGATGCTGCCAGCGCCTTTGCAGGGGGCGGGGAAGCGGCGTTCATCGCGGGTGGCCACACGCTGTTGCCGGCGATCAAATCGCGGCTGCGGATGCCGGATACGCTGGTCGATCTGGCGGGGATTCCGGGGCTTTCAGGCATCACGCGCGATGGCGATACGATCTGGATCGGCGCGATGACCACCCATGCAGCGGTTGCGGCCGATGCGACCGTGCAAGCGGCGATCCCGGGCCTGGCGGCGCTGGCGCTGGGCATTGGTGACCAGCAGGTGCGCAACCGCGGCACGCTGGGCGGTGTGATTGCCAACAATGATCCGGCCGCCGATTATCCGGCGGCGGTGCTGGCGTTGAATGCCAAGGTCGAAACATCGTCCGGCTCGCACGCTGCCGATGATTATTTCCAGGGCATGTTCGCAACCGCACTGGCCGATGGTGAAATCGTGTCGCGCATTCGGTTCACGCTGCCGTTGGGCTTTGGCTATGCCAAGTTCCGCCACCCGGCTTCGCGCTATGCCATCGTTGGCGTCGCTGTGGCGCGTTTTGCCGATGGCGTGCGCGTGGCCGTTACCGGTGCCGGGCCGGGCGTGTTCCGCTGGGCCGAGGCGGAAGCCGCACTTTCGGGCAATTTCAGCGCCGCTGCGGTTGCCGGGCTGGTGCTTGATGATGGTGATCTGAACACCGATATCCACGCCAGCGCCGAGTTTCGGGCGCACCTGGCCGGCGTCATGCTGGCCGAGGCGATCAGCAAGGCGACCTGACCATGGTCAGCCCGTGGGAGAAGCAGGCGATGATCACGACGACGACAGGCACCGTCGAAGGCCGCCAGATCAGCCAGTATCTGGGGCTGGTTTCGGGCGAGGCGGTGATGGGCGCCAACATCTTTCGAGATCTGTTCGCCGGCATTCGCGACATCGTCGGCGGCCGGGCTGCGAGCTATGAAAATGTGCTGCGCGGTGGCCGCGACCAGGCGCTTTCCGAAATGATGGACGAAGCGCACCGGCTGGGCGCCGATGCCATTGTGGGCATTTCGCTCGATTATGAAGCTGTGGGTGCCAAGGATTCGATGATGATGGTGGTAACGTCGGGCACGGCGGTGAAACTGGCCTGAGCGGGCGCCGCCGATATTGCCTAATTGCCCGCGCATGTCCTAGAGCCTTGCGCCATGGCTGGTCATTCCAAATTCAAGAACATCATGCACCGCAAGGGTGCGCAGGACAAAAAGCGCGCGGCGGCATTTTCGAAGCTGTCGCGTGAAATCACCGTTGCGGCAAAGTCCGGCATGCCGGATCCGGCGATGAATGCCCGGCTGCGCGCTGCGGTGGTTTCGGCGCGGCAGGGCGGCATGCCCAAGGACAATATCGAGCGCGCCATCAGC
>JBBQPR010000073.1:0-15056 GCA_038217075.1 Sphingomonadales bacterium | reverse complement strand
GGGCAAGCAAGGACTATTGATGAAGGCGACGGTTGAACGCGCAACGCTGCTCAAGTGCCTGGCGCATATCCAGTCGGTGGTTGAGCGCCGCAATACCATCCCCATCCTGTCGAACGTGCTGATCGAAGCGCGGGCGGAAGGGCTGCGTTTGATGGCGACGGATCTCGATCTGCAGGTGGTGGAGACCATTCCGGCGTCGATCGACCTGAACGGCGCGACGACGGCCAGCGCCCACACCTTGTTCGACATCGTACGCAAATTGCCGGAAGGCAGCCAGGTCGAACTGGCGGTGGTTGGCGACAAGATGACGGTGGTGGCCAACCGGTCGCGGTTCAGCCTGGCGACTTTGAAGCGCGACGATTTCCCGGTGATTGCCGAAACCGAATTGCCGACGGTGTTCACGCTTTCCGCCAAGGAGTTGCGCGAGTTGATCGACAGCACGCGCTTTGCGATTTCGACTGAGGAAACGCGCTATTATTTGAACGGCATCTACATCCATGCCGTCGAAGGCCCGGTGCCGAAATTGCGCGCTGTGGCGACAGACGGCCATCGGCTGGCGCGGATCGACCTGGACCTGCCGGATGGTGCCGCCGCCATGCCGGGGGTGATCGTGCCGCGCAAATGCGTTGGCGAAGTGCGCAAGTTGCTGGACGAATATGCCGATGATGCGCCGATCGAAGTGTCGCTTTCGACATCGAAGATCCGGTTTCGTTTCTCGCCCGAAGCGACGCTGACCTCCAAGCTGATCGACGGGACGTTCCCGGATTACAGCCGGGTGATTCCGACGGCGAACGACCGGTTGCTGAAGATCGATGCGCGCAGCCTGTCGGAAGGGGTTGACCGGGTTGCCGCGATTGCGACGACGGAAAAGACCCGCGCCGTGAAGCTGGCGCTGGGCCGGGACAAGGTGACGCTGTCGGTGACGAGCCCGGAAAATGGCACGGCGGCGGAAGAAGTGCCGGCGGACTATGCCTCAGCGGAGTTCGAGGTTGGTTTCAACTATCGCTATCTGCTCGACATTCTGGCGCAGGTGGGCAGCGACCAGGTCGATGTGCATCTGTCCGATGCGGCCGCGCCGACGCTGATCCGCAAGGATGACGACAGCCGGGCGCTGTATGTGCTGATGCCGATGCGGGTGTGATCGGGCTGGCCCGGTTGGCGCCGGGCCGTCCTGCCTGTCAGTGCGCGCCGCGTTCGCCCAAAATGTGCCGGACAGTCGGTTGCATGCGGGCGTTGTAGCGGGCGAGCACCGGGTGATCACCGCCGGCGCCGAAATGGGTGACGAGATCGCGCCCGGTCCAGTAATGCAGCGCGAAACCCGGGCTTTCGGCGACGATCATGTCGCGGCCATCGGGGGTTTCGGGGTCGAGATCACGAAAATCGATGGCGACTTGCGGCGCGGTTGATGGGCAGACGGCCAGAGTCGTCCCGGCCCAGCTGGTAACGATGGCGCGGTGCAGATGGCCGGTGACGAGCCGGATGACATGCGGCTGGCCGCGCACGACATCGGCGAGGCAGCGCACCCATGGCGCATCAAGGTCTTCTGTCATCCAGCCATTGCCGGTTTCGATGGGCGGGTGATGCAGGACGATGATCGTCGGTTTTGACGATGCGTTGAGCTGGGTCGACAACCAGGCGGCGCGGGCGGCATCGAAATTGCCGCCGTGATGGCCTTCGTCGAGCGTATCGAGAACGATGATGCGCAACGGGCCGGCATCATGGACATATTGGACATAGCCATCGGCACAGGGCGTCGTATCGAAAACAGTGCGGAAATTGTCGCGCAGATCGTGATTGCCCAGCGCCGGCAACACCGGGAACGGCAGGGCGTCACACAGGGTCTTGAAAATGCGATAGGACGCTATGGTGCCGGCCTCGGTCAGATCGCCGGTGGCGAGCAACAGGTCGGGTTGTGGCTTCAGTGCCAGTAGTGTTTCGACAACGTCATCAAATCGCTTGCGATTAAGCTCTGCCGGGTCGTCCGGCTGAAACCCCAAATGAATATCCGTGACCTGCGCGATCAACATCTGCCCGAATTTCTTCCCCCGACCAGGCACAGATACGCAGCCCGATGACAAAGTGACGCATCAATTGCGACGACGCAAGTTTATCGCGGAATTCTGTATGTTTTTAACGCGAACTGTTGCGACGGCGCCCGGCGTCGGCGAGCACGGCGCGGGCGGCGTTGTGGCCCGGTGCGCCGGTGACGCCGCCGCCCGGATGGGTGCCGGCGCCGCACATGTAGAGGCCGGGGATGGGGCCGCGATAATCGCCGTGGCCGAGCATGGGCCGGGCGGAAAACAGCTGATCAAGGGTAAGCCGGCCGTGGAAGATGTCGCCGCCGACAAGACCGAAATCGCGTTCGAGATCGAGCGGGGACTTGATCTGGCGGCCGATGACCGAGGCGGCAAAGCCGGGGGCGGCCTTGTCGACGGTGGCGATCATCAGATCCGCGACGGTTTCGCGGTGGTCGTCCCAGCTGTTGCCGCCGGGAAAGCCCGCCGGCAATTCGGGGGCGACATGCTGGCAGAACAGGCTGGCGACGTGCTTGCCGGCCGGGGCGAGGCTGTCGTCCAGCGTCGAGGGGATGAGCATTTCGACGATCGGTGCCTTTGACCAGCCGTGCTGGCGGGCGTCGATCCAGGCCTGTTCCATATAGGCCAGCGTGGGTGCCAGGATGATGCCGGCGGACAGATGCGGCCCGGCGCCGGGCAGGCAGGTGAAATCGGGCAGGCGATCAAGCGCGACATTCATGCGGAAGGTGCCGGACCCGGATTTCCAGCGAGCGATGCGGCCGCGGAAATCGGCGGGCAGGGCATCGGGCTCGATGAGTTTTTCGTAGAGCAGGCGCGGGTGGATGTTGGAGATGACGCGGGCGGCGCGGATGGTATCGCCGGCTTCGGTAACGACGCCGGTGGCGCGGCCCTTTTCGACCAGCACCTCGGCAACAGCACAATCGGTGCGTATGGTGACGCCGCGCGCTTCGCAACAGCGCTGCATGGCCTGGCTGATGGCGCCCATACCGCCGATGGCGTGGCCCCAGGCGCCCTTGACGCCGTTCACTTCGCCAAAGACGTGGTGGAGCAGCACATAGGCGCTGCCGGGGGCATAGGGAGAGGCATAATTGCCGACAATGCCATCAAAGCCGAGCACGGCCTTCAGCGGCGCGCTTTCGAACCAGTCATCGAGGAATTCGCCCGCCGATGTGGCGAACAGTTCGAGCAGGGTGCGGCGTTCCTCCATGGTGAGGCGGCGCAGGCGGTTGCCCAGCCGTGCTGCGCCGAGCAGTTCGGGGATGGCGTCGCGCCAGCCGCCGCTGGTCAGATTGGGCGGGGTTTCGAGCACCAGATCGCGCAACAGATCGGCGATGGCTTCGAGCCGTGCCTCATAGGCGGGCAGGGCGGCGGCGTCTTTTTCCGAAAATTTGGCGACTTCAGCGATGGAGCCGCCGCCGCCGGTGAGCAGGTAGCGGCCATCATCGGTTGGCAGGAAGTTCGAATAGGGCCGGTTGACGATGCTGAGCCCGTGGCGGGCGAGTTCAAGATCGGCGATAACCTTTGGATTGAGCAGCGAGACGGTATAGGCGGCGACCGAATTGCGGAAACCGGGGGCGAATTCCTCCGTCACCGCCGCGCCGCCGGTGACGCTGCGGCGTTCCAGCACCGTCACCTTGAGGCCGGCGGCGGCGAGATAGGCGGCGCAAACGAGGCCGTTATGGCCGCCGCCGATGATGACGACGTCGGTTTGTTGCTGCGTCACGTATATGCCCCTTTCCCGCCCCTATGCGCCGGGGCGTCATCCGTCTCAAGGGGGCAACTGGCAGGCACCGCGCATCAACGATTGCGCGGTGGTGGCGCGATGCCTTAGGAAAGCTGGCATGCAAGCCCAGACCATGCGCCGTATTCGGCAATATCATTTGTATCTTGGCGTGTTTTTCGCGCCGCTGATCATCTTTTTCGCGCTGAGCGGCGCGTTGCAGACGTTCCGCTTGCAGGAAGAAAAGGGCTGGGGCGGCATACCGCCAAACTGGATCGTGTGGATGGCCAGTGTCCACAAGGATTCGGCGCTGCCGCGCGCCAAGCCGGCGGGTGTGGCGCCGCAGGCGGAAGCAGCCCATCGGCCTGCTGGCGAGGCGGGGGATCATGCCGGTGCGGCTGACGGCAAGGCAGCGGTGGCTGCGGCACCCGCCAGCGCCGCGGTTGCAAGGAAACCGCCGGTGCCGGGCAAATCGAAGCTGCCGATGCGTATCCTGGCCGTGCTGATGTCGGTCGGGCTGATTTCTTCGGCATTGCTGGGCATGATGATCGCGCTGAACAGCAAGGCGACGCGGCGGCTTTCGGTCGTGATGATCGTCGCCGGATCGCTGGTGCCGCTGCTGCTGCTCTGACGGCAGCCGGTCAGCCGCGCCAGATCTGCAGGCCGTCGCCATCGATCGTTACTGCGCCAGTGCTGCCGACCGGCGAGACGCCGGGATCGAGCAGTAGCGACAAGGTATCGGTATCGTCGGCGGCTACCTTGCCGAATACCCGTGTACCGGCCGCCGTTCGCCCGGCGACGCCGCCATAGGCCGGGACGCCGTCGCGGTCATACACGACCGTGAAGCTTTCGAGCGTTGCCGCCCCGACGTGCGCCGTATCGAGCGCCGGGACCGGTTCGCGCATCGCTTCGGCTTCGGCCTGCACGTCGCGCGGGGCCATCAGGCTGGCGGGATCGGGCGGGGTGCTGCCGACGATGAGCGCGTGATGCTTGGTGACATAGCCACCTTGGCCATAGAGCAGCGCCGCATCGGAGGGGTTGGTGCGCAGCGAACGGACCATCGCGCAGGTGGCATGGGTCATATAGGTGTTGAGCGGCGCGCCAAAAAAGCTGAGGCCGCCGGTGACGGTGAACGGCGCATCGGCGGCGAGCCCCAGCGTGCGGCGGGCCATTTTGGGGACGATGGGGAAGCAGGAATACAGCTCCACCCGGTCAAAACCGTCGGGCGCCAGTCGCATTGCGGCGGCGAGCACGGCGTCCTGCGCCACCGAATGGCGGTATTGGTCGCGGGCCATGTAGTCCATCGGCTCGGCGGCAGCGGCACCGCCATGGACATAGACGATGCGGGATTCGGGGATGCCGGCGGCGCGAGCGAGCGCCAGGCTGGTGAGCAATACCGCGGCGGCCTGGTTGACGGCGGGATTGGCCACCATGCGCTTGGTATAGGGATAGGCGATCATGCGATTGTCGGGCGTCGGTGTGGTGATTTCGGCGGCCGTAAAGGCTTTTCTGGACCAGCTGTTGGGGTTTTCGGCGGCGGCGCTGGAGAAGCCGGCCCAGGCCTGGCCGGATTCGGCGAGTGCCTGCGCGGGCGTCTGGCCCCAGGCGGCGGACGCGGCGTTTTCGTACAATGGGTAGATGTGGACCGGTTGCATGACGCCATGTCGGACGGCGAGCGCTGTGACATGTTCGCTGCCAATGATGGGGTTTTCGACCTTGGCCGCGGGCGGGGTCCAGGGCAGGTCGATGCCGGCCGCCTTGGCCTTGGCGACCGCGTTGGTGGCTTCACCCCCTGTCACCACGGCGACGCGGCTGTTGCCGTTCATGATGCTGAGCGCGGCTTCGTGGATGCGGGTGGTGGGGGTTTCGCCGCCGACGACGCCATATTTGGCGCGGGCCGGGTTGATGCCCAGGCGTTCGGCGAGCCGCTGCGCGACGCGGTCGTAGCGCCAGGACACCAGGTTGATGACATCGATGGAATCGATACGATCGAGAAAACCGCCACCGGCGTCGGCATCGGCCGCACGGATCGCCGCCGCCATCAACGCCAAAGGCTCCAGCGCCGCAGCCGGATCGGCTGGCCGATCGACGATTTCGCCGATGCCGATGATGACGGGCGTGCGGTCGGCCGGAAGTGCCATGGTTGAATCCCCTGTGTGTTGCCCCTGTGTGTTGCCCGGCTTTTAGGCGGGTTGGCGGTGGTGGGGAACCTGCCAGAAGTGAATGGGGGCGTGGCGAACGCGATTGCGCAAAGCGCGGCGGGCGGGCTAGCGTGCGCCCCGACAAGCAGGTGCAAGGAACCCTTTATGGCCAACAGGATCGGATCCGACCCGCGTATCGACCCGCGCATCAAGGCGATCTTTGCCGGGCCGGACGTGGTGGCGATGGGCGATGTGGTAAGCCGCGAAGCCTTTCTGGCGGAGGCCAACAGCCCGGCCGCGCTGGCCAATGAAGCGGCGATGGCGGCGATGTTCGAGGCCTGCGACAATGAGGTGATCGCACCATCGGCCGGCCTGCGCGTCCATACCGAAACACTGGTTTCGGCGCCGGATGACAACAGCATCGATGTGCAGGTCATCCGGCCCGCAGGCGAGGGGCCGTTGCCCTGCGTCTATTACATCCATGGCGGTGGCATGCAGGTGATGTCGTGCTTCAACGGCATGTACAGGGCCTGGGGGCGGATCATCGCCGCCAAGGGTGTCGCGGTGGTGATGGTGGATTTTCGAAACGCGTTGCGGCCATCATCGGCGCCCGACGTGGCGCCGTTTCCCGCCGGCCTCAATGATTGCGTATCGGGCCTGCGCTGGTTGGTGGAAAATGCCGCGCGGCTGGGGATCGACCCGGCGCGGATCGTCGTTGCGGGGGAAAGCGGCGGCGGCAATCTTGCCATTGCGACGGTTTTGAAGCTGAAACAGGATGGCGACATCGGGCTGGTGAAGGGCCTGTATGCGCTTTGCCCCTATATCGCCGGGCACTGGCCACAGCCGCAGTATCCGTCGTCCAGCGAAAGCAACGGGATTCTTCTGGAACTGCACAATAATCGCGGCGCGATGGCCTATGGCATCGAGGCGCTCGAGGCGCGCGATCCGTTGGCCTGGCCGGGGTTTGCGAGCCTTGAGGATGTGCGCGGTTTCCCGCCAACGGTGATCAGCGTCAATGAATGCGACCCGTTACGCGACGAAGGCATCGGTTTTTACCGGCTGCTGCTGAACGCCGGGGTAAGCGCGCGGTGCCGGCAGGTGATGGGCACCATCCATGGGACGGAGATATTTTCGATCACCTGCCCGGACATCAGCCATGATACGGCGGCGGACATGGCGCGGTTTTGTGCCGGTTGAGATAGCGGCGGCCGGCTGCGGTGTAATGGCTGAGCGTTGTGGCCGACCGTTGTGGTTTACAGTTGTGGCTGACCGTTATGACTGATCTGGGGGTTTCGATTTGATTCAGGACTTGTCTGCCTTTGACGCTGCCGCGATCCTGATCGTGCTGGCAGCGGCGCTGGGCTATCTCAACCACCGTGTTTTCAAGCTGCCGGCGTCGGTGGGGATGACATTGATGGGGGCGATTGCGTCGCTGCTGGTGATCGGCGTGGACAGCATCCTGCCGACATGGAGCCTGTCGGCGCGGGTCAACGGGTTCCTGTCGTCCATCGATTTTCATGTGACTCTGATGGACGGGATGTTGAGTTTCCTGTTGTTTGCCGGGGCGCTGCACGTCGATTGGAGCGAGATGCGGCGCGGGCGCTGGCCGATCCTGTTGCTGAGCACGGTCGGCGTGCTGATCTCGACGGCGCTGGTCGGGTTCGGGTTTGCTGCCGTTGCCTCGGTGCTGGGGCTGGCGGTGCCGCTGATCTGGTGCTTCGTGTTCGGCGCCTTGATCAGCCCGACGGACCCGGTGGCGGTGATGGCCGTGCTGAAGCGTGCCGCTGTGCCGCCGACCTTGCAGGCGACGGTGGCGGGCGAAAGCCTGTTCAACGATGGCGTGGGCGTGGTGGTGTTCGCCATATTGCTGTCGGTGGCGCTGGGGACGGAGCCGTTTTCGTTGCAGCAAGCCGGGATGGAGTTCCTGCGCGAAGCCGGCGGCGGCGCTGTGCTGGGGCTGGTAATGGGGTGGATCGCCTTTCGCGCCATGCGCAGCATCGATGAATATAATGTCGAGGTGATGATCAGCCTGGCGGTGGTGATGGGCGGCTACAGCCTGGCCCATACCGTGCATGTCAGCGGGCCGGTGGCGATGGCGGTGGCCGGCCTGTTGATCGGCAATGCCGGGGTTGCCCGTGCGATGAGCGATGTGACGCGGGATTATCTGCTGAAATTCTGGTCGTTGATCGACGAGATCTTGAACGCCGTGCTGTTCCTGTTGATCGGGCTGGAGGTGATCGCCATCGCCCGCGATCCGCGGCTGTTGCTGCTCGGGTTGCTGGCGGTGCCGCTGGTGATCGGCGCCCGCGCCATATCCGTGGCGCTGCCGCTGACGGCGTTGCGGCCGCTGCTGTCGCTGGGGCCGCTGGCGCTGCCGACATTGGTGTGGGGCGGCTTGCGCGGTGGCATTTCCGTGGCGCTGGCGCTGTCCCTGCCCGATTCGCCGGTGCGCACCGTCATCCTGGCGACAACCTATGTGATCGTGATGTTTGCGGTGATCGTGCAGGGTGGCAGCGTCGGATGGTTGATCCGGCGGCTGTCGGCGGGCCGGGCGCCCGCCGCGGCTTGACCGCGGCTCCATTGCCGATCGGCCGCGGCTTGACTGCTGGCTATCGCCGCGCGCAGATCGAGCGTCAGCCGCGGTGCCGGCAAGCCATCGGGAAGGCCTGGCGCGCCATCGGATGCAGCCGGCAGTTTCATGCAGAAGTCGATGCTGGAAACGCGCTGCTCCAACCCGTGCGCCATGGGGATAATCCCGGTGATTCTTCCGGCACGGGCTCGATTTCGGCTGGCGTCGCGTTCGGTGACCTGGCGGTGGGGGCGAGGCCAGGTCGAACTGTGGCGGCGCCGCGAACGTCAGGCTTGCGACCGCGTTTCGCCTGACATCCAGCTTTGTCGGTCATGCCGCGATTCGCAATCGCTGCGACCACCCGCAAGGTTGACTGGCGCGCGCCCCTGCGCCAAGCACGGCGGGCATTAACAGCCTTGGGAAGTGACGCACATGAAGGTCCTCGTGCCCGTCAAGCGGGTCGTCGATTACAACGTCAAGGTTCGGGTCAAATCCGACCAGACCGGCGTTGAACTCGCCAATGTCAAAATGAGCATGAATCCGTTTGACGAAATCGCCGTCGAGGAAGCCATTCGCCTGAAGGAAAAGGGCATTGCGACCGAGATCATCGTCGTGTCGATCGGCGTGCAGCAATGCACCGAAACGCTGTGCACCGCACTGGCCATGGGCGCCGATCGCGGCATCCTGGTCACCACCGATGTGACCACCGAATCGCTGGCGGTGGCCAAGCTGCTCGCCGCCATCGCCAAGGAGGAAGCGCCGGGCCTGATCATTCTGGGCAAGCAGGCGATCGATGATGACGCCAACCAGACCGGGCAGATGCTGGCCGGGCTGCTTGGGTGGGCGCAGGGCACGTTTGCATCGAAGGTGACCATCGATGGTGAAACCGTGCATGTGGCGCGCGAAGTCGATGGCGGTGCCGAAACCGTTGCGCTGAAGCTGCCGGCCATCGTGACCACCGATTTGCGCCTGAACGAGCCGCGTTACGCCTCGCTGCCCAACATCATGAAGGCCAAGTCCAAGCCGATCGCCGCCAAGACGCCCGAGGATTACGGGGTCGATGTGACGCCGCGGCTGACCGTGATGAAGGTTGTCGAGCCGGCCAAGCGCAGCGCCGGCATCAAGGTGAAGACCGTCGATGAACTGGTCGAAAAGCTGAAGACGATGGGAGCCGTGGCATGAGCGTTCTGGTCCTGGCCGAACATGACAACAGCGTTTTGAAGGATGCGACCCTGGCCGCGGTGACGGCCGCCGTCGCCATTGGTGGCGGCGTGCACCTGCTGGTCGCCGGCAAGAGCGCCGCGGCAGTCGCCGAAGCTGGTGCCAAGGTCGCCGGTGTCGACAAGGTGCTGCTCGCCGATGATGCGGTGTACGAACATCCGCTGGCCGAGAATATCGCGCCGCTGGTGGTTGGCCTGATGGCTGGTTACGACGCGTTCGTGGCGCCGGCGACGACGCGCGGCAAGAATGTCGCGCCGCGCGTTGCCGCCGCACTGGATGTGGCGCAGATTTCGGAAATCCTGTCGGTGGAGAGCGCCGATACCTTTACCCGGCCGATCTATGCAGGCAACGCCATTGCCACCGTCAAATCGTCGGACGCGAAGAAGGTGATCACCGTGCGCGGCACCGCCTTTGCCAAGGCAGCGATCAGCGGTGGTTCGGCGTCGGTTGAAAATGTCGCGGCGCTGGCTGATTCGGGGCTTTCCAAATTCGAAGGCGCCGATCTGACGACTTCGGCGCGGCCGGAACTGACCGCGGCCAAGATCATCGTTTCGGGTGGCCGGGCGCTGGGCTCGTCGGAGAAATTCCACGAGTTCATCGATCCGCTCGCCGACAAGCTGGGCGCTGCGGTTGGCGCCAGCCGCGCTGCTGTCGATGCCGGTTATGCGCCCAATGATTATCAGGTCGGCCAGACCGGCAAGATTGTCGCGCCGGAACTGTATGTCGCCATCGGCATTTCGGGTGCCATCCAGCACCTGGCCGGCATGAAGGACAGCAAGATCATCGTCGCCATCAACAAGGACGAGGAAGCGCCGATCTTCCAGGTCGCGGACCTGGGATTGGTGGGTGATCTGTTCACCGTGCTGCCGGAATTGACCGGCAAGCTGTAACGCCAGCCTGAGACGAAATCAGCCCCCGCCCGGCGACCGCAGGTGCGGGGGTTTTTCGTGCAGCCGGTTCAGGCGCGGCTGGTTCAGGCGCGGACCAGCGTGCCGACGCCGCGCCGGGTGAAGATTTCCAGCAGCATGGCGTGGCCGACGCGGCCATCGAGGATGACGGCGGCATCGACGCCGTTTTCGACCGCCGATACGCAGGTTTCCAGCTTTGGAATCATGCCGCCGGTGATGGTGCCATCGGCGACCAGCGCGGCGATATCGGCGGGGGTGAGATCGGTCTGGAGGCTGCCGTCCTTGCCAAGCACGCCCGCCACATCGGTGAGCAGGAACAGCCGGGCAGCGCCGAGCGCGCCGGCGATGGCGCCGGCCATGGTATCGGCGTTGATGTTGTAGGTATGGCCATCGGCACCGACCGCGACCGGCGCGATGACGGGGGTGATGCCCGCCGCCAGCAACGTGTCGATAATGGTGCGATCGACCGTTTCGGGTTCGCCGACAAAGCCCAGATCGACGATCTGTTCGATGGCGCTGCCCGGGTCCTTGCGGGTACGTTCGACCTTTCTGGCGCGGACAAGCCCGGCGTCCTTGCCCGAAATGCCGGCAGCGCGACCGCCGGCCTGTTCGATCCAGGCGACCAGTTCCTTGTTGATGGAGCCGGCCAGCACCATTTCGGCGACCTTGGCGGTGGCTTCGTCCGTGACGCGCAGGCCATCGATGAAACTGCTTTCGATGCCCAGCCGTTTCAGCATGGCGCCGATTTGCGGGCCACCGCCGTGCACCACCACCGGGCGGATGCCGATGGCCTTCAGCAGCACGATATCTTCGGCGAAATCGTGCGCCAGTTCGGCGTCGCCCATGGCGTGGCCGCCATATTTGACGACGAAAATCTTGCCGGCATAGCGTTGCAGATAAGGCAACGCCTCGATGAGCGTTTCAGTCTTGGCGAGCATTTCGGGATCGGGTGCGTGCGACATGCTGCGCCTATAGGGATGCGATGCCGATGGTGAAAGCAAGCATTTAAGGGGGGATGGGCGGCACTGCCGGCTATTCCGGCAGGCTGAGTTCCAGCCTGCCGCCGACGGGCACCGCCGCCCATGCCGCGGTCAGACTGGCCAACCGCGACCGGATGCCGGCAAGCGTCGCCGCATCGATGGCGAGCGGCACATCGCCGCGGGCGTTGCAGGTGACGCGGTACAAATCGATGAAATAATCGTCATCGACCGGTGCGCCGCTCCAGGCTTCGGCCTGCACGGTTTCGACGAGCCGTTCGACGCTGCGGGCGTGCGCATCATCCGTGGCGGCGGTAAAGCCGCTGTCGCCGCCCGCCGCGATATTGCCCAGAAAGCCGGTTGCCGCGGCTTCTGCCTCCACGGCGAAATGCACCATGTCGTGCGGGATGATGCCTTGTTTGGGGCATTGGATCGGGGGGCGTGCGCCGGCGCTGGTAACGATATCGAGCCGGTCGAATTTGCCGCTGCCCTTGGTGAAATTCAATTTCATTTTGGTAATCCGGCGCGTCTGTGGGTTGCGTTTATCACGGCGCCGGGCATCCTGCGACACTGGCGCTGCAAATTACGGCTTTTCGCCGTCGTTAAGCTGCGGCTAAGGCTGTGTTGCTCATTAGGCGCGTGCCACATGGGCGTTTGAACTGTTTCTTTGTGAGGGGCCTGTATGTCCAGGAATGCACTGCTTTCGATCGCCGCCGCCGCGTTGGTGGCCGGCCTTTCCACCACGGCGGCGAACGCCCAGGCAATGCCAAAGGGCAATGCCGCTGCCGGCGAAAAGGCGTTTGTTGTCTGCAAGACCTGCCATGTTGCCGACAAGGGCGTGAACCGCGTCGGTCCGTCGCTTTGGGGCGTTGTTGGCCGCCATTCGGCGACCGTGCCGGGCTATAATTATTCCGCCGCCAACAAGAAGAGCGGTCTCGTGTGGACGGCCGCCGAGCTGTTCAAATATCTCGAAGCGCCGCAAAAGGTCGTGCCGGGCACCAAGATGGCCTATGCCGGCCTGAAGGACCCGCAGAAGCGCGCCGATGTGATCGCCTATCTGGCGACCCGCAAGTAAGCGCGTCGGTTTGAAAAGCGCCGGCCCGGGATAGCCCCGGGCCGGCGCTTTTTTATCGGGTCGGCACAGGCTCCGGCCCCGCATAATCGTAAAAGCCGCGGCCGGATTTGCGGCCGTACCAGCCGGCCTCGACATATTTCACCAGCAGCGGCGCCGGGCGATATTTGGGATCGCCGGTGGCTTCCTGCATGACCCGCATGATGCTGAGCAGCGTGTCCAGCCCGACGAAATCGGCGAGCGTGAGCGGCCCCATCGGGTGGTTGGCGCCCAGTTTCAGCCCGGTATCGATATCGACGACGCTGCCAACGCCTTCGCCGAGCGCAAAGATCGCTTCGTTCAGCATCGGGCAGAGGATGCGGTTGACGATGAACGCCGGGCTGTCGGCGGCCTCGATCGCGGTCTTGCCGAGCCGGGCGGCGAAACCGTGCATGGCAGCCTTGGTTTCGGCGGAGGTGGCGAGGCCGGGGATGATCTCGACCAGCGCCATCATCGGCACCGGGTTGAAGAAATGCAGGCCGGTGAAGCGGTCCGGCCGATCGGTGGCGGCGGCGAGGCTGGTGACGGAAATCGACGAGGTGTTGGTGGCCAGCAGCGCTGCGGGCTTCAGTTTCAGTCCGGCGAAGATTTTTGCCTTGATGGCTTCGTTTTCGGTGGCGGCTTCGATGACCAGATCGGCATCGGCGAAGGCGGCGTTGTCGGTGGTGAGCGCGATGCGGGCGAGTGCGGCATCGGCATCGGTAGCGGTGATGCTTTCCTTTTTGACGGCGCGGCTGAGGTTTTTCTCGATGGTAGCGCGGGCGGCTTCGGCGCGGGCCATTTCGATGTCGGACAGGATGACGTCATAGCCGGCCAGCGCCGACACATGGGCGATGCCATTGCCCATCAGGCCTGCGCCGATCACACCGATTGTCTGCACGTCCGTCTCCTGCTGCAATCATGCGGGTCTACAGGACGGCCGGTGCGGCGCAACCCGAAACGGCGGCGGCAGACCCCGATCAGCGGGCCAGCATCGGCCCCAGTTTGCGGCCGCCGAACACATGCACGTGCAGGTGCGGCACTTCCTGATGCGCGTCCATGCCGGCGTTGGCGAGCAGCCGATAGCCGGGTTCTTCCAGCCCCAATTGTTTCGCCACCGCCCCCACCGCGCGGATGAAGCCGGCGATTTCGGCATCCGGCGCGCCTGCCGAAAAATCCGCCCATGATCGCCAGGGCCCACGCGGAATCACCAGCACATGCATCGGCGCTTGCGGGTTGATGTCGTGAAAGGCGATTGCCCATTCATCCTCGTAAACCCGTTTCGACGGAATCTCCCCGCGCAGGATGCGGGCGAAGATATTGCTGTCGTCATAGTCCCCAAGTGCTTCAACCGGCATCATTTTCTCCTCGCCCCGGCCGCAGCCCCGCGTCCCGATAAGTTTACTAGGTTTACCGTTTCAGGCATTTTTCAGCACATCTTCCCGCCTGGCAAGACGACGCAGGCCGTCACCGATTGCGACCCTAGTCAAAAACAACGCTGTAGGACAGGGCGTCACCCCTGATCAGGGATGGTGTCAAAGCCCCGCAGCGTCGGTTATCGTGCTGCCATCAAACGGGGATTCCAATAGTGCGGTCCATTCTGATTACAGCCATTGCCCTTGCTTTGGCGGCGCCTGCAACGGCGGCCGGCCTGCAGGATGACTACAACGCCGCCCAAACGGCGCTCGATGCCGGCAAATACCCAGAGGCGCGCGACGGTTTCCGGGCGCTGCTGGCCCGCATGAAGCCGGGCGACAACGGCCGTATCGTCAACATCTTCCGCGCGCGGCTCGGCAAGGCGTTGATCTCCAACAACGATCCCGAAGCCGCCGAGCCGTTGTTGGCGCAGGCACTGGCCAGCTTTACCGGCACCACGCCCGAAGCCGTGCAGGACCGCGCGGTCGCCGGCTTTGATCGCGGCATTGGGCTGGAAAGCGCCGGTCGCCTCGATTCCGCCGCCGCCGCCTATCGCACCGTCATGGCCGAAAAGGCCTTTGCCCCCGACAGCAGCGACGATATTGCGCTGCGCACCGCCCTGGCGCGCGTTTCGATCTGGTCGGCACCCGATGCGGCCCGCGCCCTGATCGATGGCTTGCTGGCCCTTCCCGATTCTGCTTTTGCCAAAACGACCGATGCGAGGGCGCTGTTGCTGACGCTGCGCGGCCGCGTCGAGTTGAACAACAACCATGCGCTCGAGTCGCTGCGCTGGTTCAAATTGGCGGCATCGGCAGCTGGCGGGGCGACAACGCGGAAGATCAACATCGCCGATGTCCGCATCCGCGGCGATCTTGCGCTGGCCTATGCGCGAAAGGGCGACAAGGTCGAGCAGCAAAAGGCGGTTGCCTTTTCCGGCGCGGGTTCGCTGGTGACGGAAGGCCTGACATCGGCGGCGGC
>JBBQPR010000072.1:0-15119 GCA_038217075.1 Sphingomonadales bacterium | reverse complement strand
GTTGATATGGGTGGTTTCGCCCTTGGTCTTGTCGGTCCATTCGATCGACGTGCATTTGGCGAGAATGGTGATGCCGCGTTCTTTTTCGAGATCGTTCGAATCCATGGCGCGTTCGGCGACGCGCTGGTTTTCGCGGAACGTGCCCGACTGGCGGAACAACTGGTCGACAAGGGTGGTCTTGCCATGATCGACGTGCGCGATGATCGCGATATTACGCAAAGGCATTGAATTCAGATCCTGTGGAACCGGCAGGGTGCCGAGCGGGCGATTGGGCCCATCATGGGCGGGGCCATAGCCGCTTTGATGCGCCGCAACAAGGTAGGGCGCAGCACAGAAGTGCAGGGCAGCCGCACCGGGATTTCCCTATGGCAGCGATCCATCGGCCCGGAAAGCCGAACGCGAAGGCGGGCGGGGTGGCGGGCACGGGGGTAGGCACGGGGGTAGGCACGGGGGCCGGCGATGCGGCAGACCGACGACCGAACCCGCCGGACAGAACCCCCCGAACGGCCACGCCGCCTTGACTTGCGCGCGCCCCACCGGCATCGAACGGGGACAGAACGGCACTGGCCATTCACGGGGGGTGACCACTGCAGATCCGGCCCGTTGCGGGCCGAAACAAGAGGAATTGCCGGCGTGGAGTCGCTCGACAACGGCGTTAACAACAGCGTCAACCAAGGCCCAACGCGCACCGGCGCCCTGCTTGCCGAAGCGCGTGTGGCCGCCGGCCTGGAACTTACCGATATTGCCCGCGATACGCGGATTCCGCTGCGGCATCTGAAAGCGATCGAGGCGGATCGGCATGATGAACTGCCGGCGCTGCCCTATGCCATCGGCTTTGTTAAATCCTATGCCCGTTCCGTCGGTCTGGATATCGAGGCCGTTGCGGCACAGTTTCGCAGTGAAACCACCAAGGGCGCGCATGTGCCGACGCCGCTGACGCTGGAACCCCTCGATGAACGGCGGATGCCGGGACGCGGGCTGGTTTTCGCCAGTGTCGGTGTGGTGGTGCTGATCATCGCCGGGCTTTCCGCCTGGGGATCGGGCATGTTCGATGCGCCGCCACCGCCCGAAACCGCCGCCACCGACACATCGGCCATGGCGACGCCCCTCGACGCAACGACAACGCCGCTGGCTGGCGATACCGCGGCGATCGCCGGTGCCGATGCCGACGTTGCCCTCCCCGCTGGCCCGCCCGCCGCCCTTCCCGCTGGCATATCCGCCGCCGCCGCTCGCGGCCCGGTGGTGTTGACGGCGCGGGAACCGGTCTGGGTGAAGATTTTCGACAAGGCGAGCAATACGACCGTTCGGATCGGCGTTCTGCAGACCGGCGAAAGCTATACCGTGCCAAGTGATCCGCCCGGGCTGTTGTTGTGGACCGGCAAGGTCGGCGCGCTTGACGTGACGGTTGGCGGCCGGCCGATTCCGCCGCTTGGCGGCCCGGTCGAGACCGTGCGCAACCTGAGCCTGGCGCCCGCCGACCTGATCGCCCGCAGCAATCCGGTTGCCGCGGGCGGCGCGACAAATGCCGCGACGGATACCGGCGCTGTCGCAGCGCCGGCTGGTCCGCGCCCGATCGCCCAGATGCCAAGGCCGCGCCCGGCCCCGACGGCGGCGCTGCCGGATGCGACGGTTTCGTCGGCCGACGCCACCCCTGGAGTTTGACCTGATGCGTTCTGTGTTGCTTGCGCTTGCGTTGATACTGCCGTTTGAAGCCCTGCCGTTCGAAGCCATGCCGTTCGGGGCCGCGGCGGCGCAGGATCTTGACCCGGTGCGGGTGGAAAAGCGGGTTTCCAAACTGGAATCGGAATTGCGCGCCGTGCAGCGCAAGGTTTTTCCCGGCGGCGATCCCAAATATTTCGAGCCCGAGATCACCGCGCCGCCGCCCGAGGCAGCAGCACCGGTCGGCACTCCGGCATCGGCGCCATTGGTCGATCTGGCGCAGCGGGTCAACGCATTGGAGGGCCAGTTGCGCACCCTGACGGGCCAGGTCGAGGTGAACCAGTTCAAGCTGCGCCAGCTTGAGGATGCGCAGACCAAGCTGCGCGGCGATGTCGAGTTCCGGCTGAACGCGCTGGAGGGCAATGCGCCGGGCGGCGTTGCTGGCGCGCCGCCTGCGGGTACGCCGCCGTTCGGCTCGGCGCCCGGTGCGGCACCTGCGGTCGCCAAGCCCGCGACCGTAAAGCCCGTCGAAAAGCCGGTTGAAAAGCCCAAGACAGCGGTTGCGGCGTGGAAGATCGCCTATGCCAATGTGCTTGCCAAAAAATGGCCGGAAACCGAAGCAACGATGACCGATTATATCGCCGATTGGCCGAAATCGACACGGCTGCCACAGGCGCAATATTGGCTGGGCCGCAGCCATGCCGAGCGCGACCAGCACGCCGAGGCAGCGCGCGCCTTTCTCGAGCTGTACAAGACCGCGCCGAACAGCGACCAGGCGCCGGATGCGCTGGTCGGGCTGGCGACCGCGCTGTCGGGTTTGAAAAAACCCAAGGACGCCTGCCGCGTGCTCGGCGAACTGGACAGCGTTTACGGCAAGAAGCTGACGGCGGCGCAAAAGGCCGATGCCAAGGCGTTGCGTGCCAAGGCCAAGTGCGCGGCATGATTGGCATATGCCCGACCTCGAGGCCCTTCTCACCGGCGCGCTAGGGCGCTCGCCAGGCGATGCCGAGCGCATGGCCGTCGCCGTTTCGGGCGGGCCGGACAGTGTGGCCTTGCTGCTGCTCGCCGCCGCCGCGTTTCCCGGGCGGGTAACGGCGATCACCGTCGATCACGGCTTGCGCGCCGGGGCGGCAGCCGAAGCGGCCATGGTTGCCGCGCAATGTGCCCGGCATGGCTTGCCCCATGTGACACTGGCCTGGACCGGCGGCAGCGCGGGGCCGGGCGTGCAGGCGGCGGCGCGCGCGGCGCGTTATGCCCTGATGGCCGAATGGTGTGCCGCCAATGGCGTGGCGCTGTTGCTGACGGCGCATCACGCCGATGATCAGGCGGAAACGCTGTTGATGCGGATGGCGCGCGGCAGCGGCAGCGCCGGGCTGGCCGGAATCCGGGCCTGTCGTCCGCTGCTGCCGGGGGTGACGCTGGTCCGGCCATTGTTGACGGTACGGCGCGCGGCGCTGGCGGCCATTGCGGTGGAAAGCGGCTGGGTGATCGCCGATGATCCGACCAATCGCGACCCGCATTATGCCCGGACGCGGGCGCGGCAATTGCTGGCGGCGGCGGCGTGGCTGGATGCCGGGCAGATGGCGGCAGCGGCGGCGCATCTGGCCGATGCCGAGGCGGCGCTGGCCTGGGCGGCGGACCGGGCCTGGGCCGGGCGCGCCCGGGTGGATGGCGGAATCGTGGCGCTGGATGCGGCCGGGCTGCCCGATGAACTGGTGCGGCGCCTGGCCTTGCGCGCCATCGCGGTGCTGGCGCCGGATGCGGCACCGCGCGGCCCCGATGTCGCCCGGTTGGTGGCCCGGATGCAGACCGGCGGTTCCGGCACGCTGGCCGGCGTGCGCGGCGCGGGCGGGATGCCGTGGCGGTTTCAACAGGCGCGGCCGATTACCCGTGCGCCCCGGAAATCGGACTGACCCGGAAATCGGACTGAATTGCCGCAGAATTACGGTATGGGCGTGCCAAATCGAGGCAGATTCGCGCAGGCTGATTGCAAGCGGCGGCGCAACGCCTATCTTGGTGAGACGACTCAGTAGAGGAAAGCCGCGTTCATGGCCGATAACAACAAAAAACCGCCCAGCCCCTGGATGAAGAATCTCGGCCTTTGGTTCGTGATTCTGCTGGGTCTGGTGGTTGTGGTCAACGTCATGCAGGGGCCGTCTCGGTCTGCGACCGGCAGCGATACGATGGCCTATTCGGATTTCCTGACCAAGATCGACGAGGGCGGCATCCGTTCCGCCGAAATCCGCGGTGACGAGATTGTCGGCAAGACATCGTCCGATGCGGATTACCGCACGTTCAACCCCGGCGATCTTGAATTGGTAAATCGCCTGCGTGCCAAGAATGTGCGCTTCGATGCCAAGCCGGAAGAAGCCCGCTCGTTGATGTCGCAGCTGTTCCTGAACATGCTGCCATTCGTGCTGATTCTCGGCATCTGGATTTTCGTGATGCGCCAGATGCAGAACGGCTCCGGCCGCGGCGCCATGGGTTTTGGCAAATCGCGCGCCAAGCTGCTGGTCGCCAAGGAAGGCCGGGTGACGTTCGATGATGTCGCCGGCATCGACGAAGCGCGGGAAGAATTGCAGGAGATCGTCGATTTCCTGAAGGACCCGGCGCGGTTCCACCGGCTGGGCGGCAAGATTCCGAAGGGCGCGCTGCTCGTTGGCCCGCCGGGCACCGGCAAGACGCTGTTGGCCCGCGCCATTGCCGGCGAAGCCAATGTGCCGTTCTTCAATATTTCGGGTTCGGACTTTGTTGAAATGTTCGTCGGCGTCGGCGCCAGCCGGGTTCGCGACATGTTCGAACAGGGCAAGAAATCCGCGCCCTGCATCATCTTCATCGATGAAATCGACGCAGTCGGCCGTTCGCGCGGTGCCGGGCTTGGCGGCGGCAATGATGAACGCGAGCAGACGCTGAACCAGCTTTTGGTCGAAATGGATGGTTTCGACGCCAACGAAGGCATCATCATCGTTGCGGCCACCAACCGGCCCGACGTGCTCGATCCGGCATTGCTGCGGCCGGGCCGTTTCGATCGGCAGGTCGTCGTCGGACGCCCCGATATCGAGGGCCGCGAGAAGATCCTTGCCGTGCACATGAAGAAGGTGCCGCTGGCGCCGGATGTGAATGCCCGCACCATCGCGCGCGGCACGCCCGGCTTTTCGGGTGCCGATCTGGCCAATCTGGTCAACGAGGCGGCGTTGCTGGCGGCACGCCGGGCCAAGCGGCTCGTCTCCATGCGCGATTTCGAGGATGCCAAGGACAAGGTCCTGATGGGTGTCGAGCGCAAGTCCATGGTGATGACCGAGGACGAAAAGAAGATGACCGCCTATCACGAGGCCGGCCATGCCATTGTTTCGTGCCATGAAGCGGCGTCGGACCCGATCCACAAGGCGACGATCATCCCGCGCGGTCGGGCATTGGGCATGGTCATGCGCCTGCCGGAGCGCGACCAGTACAGCTATCACCGCGACAAGATGTACGCGAACCTGTCGGTATCGATGGGCGGCCGTGTCGCCGAGGAACTGATCTTCGGCTATGACAAGGTCAGCTCGGGCGCATCGTCGGACATCAGCTATGCCACCGATCTGGCGCGCTCGATGGTCACGCAATGGGGGATGAGCGACAAGCTCGGCCCGTTGAAATATGCGGACAACCAGGAAGAAGTGTTCCTGGGCCACAGCGTGACGAGGACCCAGAATGTCAGCGAGCAGACTGCCCAGTTGATCGATGCGGAAGTCCGCGCCATCGTCACCGTCGGTTATGACCGCGCCAAGCAGGTGCTGACCGACAATGTCGACCAGCTGCACAATCTGGCGGCGGCGCTGCTGGAGCTTGAAACCCTGTCGGGTGACGAGATCAAGAAGGTGCTGGCCGGCGAAGCCATCGATCGCGGCACCACCACCGGCACACCGGCGGTGCGGCCTGCGGCGGGCGTTTCGGCGATTCCCAAGACCGGGCGCCGCGGTGGTTTCGGGGAACCCGCACCACAGGCGTAAGCGTCGATTTCGACAGGATGGACTGACATTGGTGATCCCGGGCTTTGGTCCGGGATCTTTTTTTGTCGGCGCAGCAAGGCGGCCGGGCGCGGTTACAGCGGGTAGCGCATCGCCACGTTGCAACGCGCATATTTGCGACCATAGCGCGCCATGATGTCGGCATCATGGAAGAAGCCAAGCTTTTCATACAAATGGATGGCGGCTTCCGATTTGCGGTTGGTGAGCAGGTAGAGCGTCTGCATGTTCATGCGGCGGGCGCGTTCGATGACGCCGGCGAGCAGGAATTCGCCGACCTTGCGGCCCCGCGCCGCCGCCAGCACGCCCATCTTGGTCAATTCGAAAACGCCCGGCTCCGTCTGTTGCAGGGCACAGGTGCCGACAACGCCGAGATCGTCGGCGCGGGCATACAGGATGGCGCCGCCGCGATCGATGATGCGGGCGCGCGGGTTGTCGAGCACGTCATGGTCGGTTGCCTCCATGGTGTACATGGCGCCGATCCATTCGGCGTTGATGCGGCGGAAATCATCGGCGAGCGAATCGCTGAAATCGACGAGTTCGAGCGCGGTGGCCGGGGCCGGTTTATCGGCGGCGAGCGCTGCGACACGCGATTCGAGCGGGGCCGCCGCCAGCGCCGCCTCCAGCGCCGAAATCTGGCAGAGCAGCGGGCCATCGAGCGGCCGGCACATGGCGGTGACGGCGGCATCGATCCGTGGCCACAGCCGGGCCTTTACATCGGCGACGAACGCCCTGCCCTCGGCGCTGAGCGCGATGGTCTTTTGGCGGCGGTCGGCATCGGAAACGCTTGATTCGACAAGACCCATGGCGACGAGGCCGGCAAGGTTGCGGGTGACGGCAGGCTGGCTGACCCCCACCGCTTCGACCATGGCGTTGACGGTGAGCGGCCCCTGCCGATCGAGCGCGGCGAGCAGCGGCATCTGGCCCGGCTGGACATCGTGCCCGGCATCGCGGAACGCCTTGGCAGCGCCGGCCTGAAAGCGTTCGGCGAGGCGCTTCAACCGGCTGCCGAGGAACAGGTAGCCCATATCGGCGATGATGTCGGCATTGCTTTGAGCGATGGTCATGCGGCGCGTCCCGAGCGATTCGTATAACGCGTTATATATATTGCTGCAGGCCGGGCAAGCGGAAATTTTGCTGGGGTGACAGTGGTGCCGCGTGGCCGGGTTCAGGCCGTTTCGTCGGCGAACACCGGCTCCCGCCTCAGTGGCTTGCTGGCGTTGGCGAACACGAACAGCGCAACCAGCGCCACCGCGCCAAGGGCATAGGGCAAGGACGGCCCGAACTGGTACAGGCCGATGCCGATCGCCGGGGCGAGCACGAAGCACGAGCCATTGACCGCCGTCACCGCGCCGGCAACGCCGCCCTGTTCGGCCTCCCCCACGGCAAGGCTGGCGCCGGCGGTGAAGCCGGGGCGGGCAAGGCCATAGCCGAGCGATGACAGCGCAAAGCAGACGACAAGGCCATAGAAGCTGGGCGATGTGGCGATGCCGGCGGTGCCGATGGCGGCAAAGGCGGTGCCCCAGCGGATCAACATCGGCGGGGTCATGCGGAACATCGGGATCAGGCCCCATTGCGCCAGCAGCGTGGCCGCGGCGCCGCCCATGAAAATGATGGCGATTTCCTGTTGCGCGGCAATGGCGTCGCCGCCCAGCCGGTCGATGACCAGAAAGCCCAGCGCCTGGCTGGTGGCGGCCTGGATGGAGCCCGAGAAAAAGCCGTAGACCATGAACGGCTGGATGCGCGAATCACGCCATGACAGACGCGGCGCGCGGCCGGCGGTGGCGGCGCGCAGGCTGCCGCCGGTGGCGCCGCCGCTGATGTTGGGCTCGCTGGAGGGCGCACCATGGGCGATGGTCGGCATGGCCAGTGCATCGGCCCCGGCACCAATCTGGCCGGGGAAGTGCGTCGGATCATCATCGGGCAGGTTGAGGCGCACCGTCACCAGCATGACAAGGGCGATCAGGGTGAAGGCGAACAATGGCCCCGATAGCCCGACCCAGCCGATGATGAACAGCGGCGCCACGGCGGGGCCGATGATGGTGCCAAGGCCGAAGGCGGAGGACAGCGAGGCCAGCGCGCCGGTGCGTTCCGATTCGCTGGTGCGCGCCGCGACATAAGCCTGGGCGGCGGGGTTGGAGGCGGAACCGAAGATGCCGAACAGCGACCGCAGCGTGGCGAAAACGGCAAAGGTCGCGATGCCGCCAAGCACGCCCTTCAGCCCGGCCAGGATGGCGAGGCCGCAGCCGAGCATCGACACGCAAAAGCCGATCAGGCCGACCTCCATCAGCCGGCGGCGGCCACGGATGTCGGACTGGCGGGCCCAATAGGGCGCGCTGAAGGTCCACAGCAGCGCCGAGAAGGAAAAGATGATCGCGACGAGCAGATCGGGGATGTGGATCACCCGCGCGATACCGGGGATGATGGTTTGCAGCGCGGTATTGCCGGCGGCAACGGTCAGCAGGGCGGCGAACACGACGGCGAATTCGCGGCGGGGCAAGGCTAGGCGCATTCGCGCTGCATGGGCGAATGCGGCGGGCTTGCCAAGCCTGTGCTTGTTCAGTCGGTGCTGCTGCCGGCGTCCCTGACGGCGTCGTTGCCAATGCCGGCGTCCCTGCTATCGCCGGCGTGGCCATAGCGGGCGGTGTAGCGATCGAGCGCCGAGGCGAGCGTACCGAGCGATCGGCCGGCCTCCGCGATGACGGTGGTGTCCTGGCCGGCGAAATAATCGCGGATGGCGTTTTCGATTTCGGCCTTGATTGCATCCATCTGCTGCCGCCGGGCCTCGGGCATGATGAGCGCTACCGAGCGCCGGTCGCAGACCGAGGGCCGCCGCTCGACAAAGCCTGCACTGGCCAGCCGATCGACCAGCGCCGTTACCGAACCGCTGGTCAGCCGGGTGCGCGCCGCCACTTCGCCCGGCGTCACCGGCCCGGCATTGAGCATATAGAGACAGCGCAGATCGCTGCGATGCACACCAAGCCGTTCCGATACGATCGCGTCGATCATGTCGATGGCTTCATGGATGCGCCGGCCGGCGGCCATGATGGCTTGCAGATGCTCGGTCTTGTCCACGGCTGAAACGTCCAACTATCTTGACGATCAAGTTTCTTGATTATATTAACATAGCCTTTGGCAATGCGGCCGTCCATCCGAACGATCCCTTTGTGTCATCCCGCCTGCAATTTTTCGGGCGGCGTTGGTGCTCCGCCGGGCTGGCAAGCCGGCGCGGTTTTCGACGAACTGTTTCAGTGTGATGACGATTTCGCCGGGGCAATGGACGCTGCGCTGCGACATCGCTAGCCTTTCGGGCAGCGTTGCAAGGATCAAGTTGCACATGTGGGCCAGGATTACCGTCATCTCCGCGCTGGCCCTTGCGCTGGCCGCCTGTGGCGACAAGAAGAGCGGCGCCGCCGGCCCGGGCGCCGGCGGGCCGCCGCCGGTGACGGTGGCGACGCCGTTGATTAAGCCTATCGTCGATTGGGATGATTACATCGGTCGTTTCGACGCCTTGCAGAATGTCGAGGTGCGGCCGCGCGTGTCGGGTTATGTGGCGAAGGTGACGTTTCGGGATGGCGAATTCGCCAAGGCCGGCGACCTGTTGTTCGTGATCGACCCGCGGCCGTTCGACGCGGCATTGGCGCAGGCCCGGGCCGATGCGGCGCGGGCCAAGGCGACCGCCGATCTTGCCGCCAGCAATTTTGGCCGCACCGAAAAGCTGTTGGCCGGCAACGCCATCAGCCAGGAGGAGTTTGATACCGCCAAGGCGACGCTGGCGCAGGCGCGCGCATCGCTGGGGTCGGCACAGGCGACGGTTGCAGCGCGGGCGCTCGATGTCAGCTTCACCCGGGTGACGGCGCCGATTTCGGGGCGGCTTTCGGACCATCGCGTCGATGTCGGCGGCTTTGTCACCAGCGGATCGACAGTGTTGACGACGGTGGTGAAGCTCGATCCAATCCATTTCAGCTTTACCGGGTCGGAAGCGGTCTATCTGAAGTATCAGCGCGCCAATCGGGCCGGCACGCGACCATCATCGCGGGTGGCGCCCAATCCGGTCGATATCCGGCTGGCCGATGAAAGCGAATATCGCTGGCACGGCCGCATGGATTTTGTCGACAATGCGCTCGACCTGGGTTCCGGCACTATTCGCGGCCGTGCCGTCGTGCGCAACCCGGACGGGTTCCTGACGCCGGGGATGTTCGGCCATATGCGGCTGCTCGGATCGGGCAGCTATAATGGCATGCTGATCCCCGAAGACGCGGTGGTGACCGATCAGACCCGCAAGCTGGTGATGGTTGTCGGCAAGGGCGACATGGTCGAAGGCAAGCTGGTGACGTTGGGGCCGCTGGTCGATGGCCTGCGCGTGGTGCGCGATGGCCTGAAAGCCGATGATCGCATCATCATCGCCGGGGTACAGCGCACCCGGCCGGGCAGCAAGGTGAAGCCGCAAATGGGCAAGATCGTGCCGCCGGCGCCGGGCACCGGGCCCGTCGTGCCGCCGGTCAACGAGCCGCCTGCGGCATCGGCAACTGCTGCCGGCGCGGCCGCACAATGATGCGCCGCCCACCCCGTTGCTGCCCGTCGTTCCAGCCGCCAGAGCCGGCCTGACGCCATGCGGTTTTCGCGTTTTTTCATCGATCGCCCGATCTTTGCGAGCGTCATCTCGATCCTGATCGTGCTGATCGGCATCGTCGCCTATCCAACGCTGCCGGTCGGCCAGTATCCGGAAATCGCGCCGCCGACGATCACCGTCACGGCAAGCTATCCCGGCGCCTCGCCCGAGGTGCTGGCCGATACCGTCGCCGCGCCGCTGGAACAGGAGATCAACGGCGTCGACGACATGATCTACATGACCTCGTCCTCCACCGGCGACGGGCGGGTCACGCTGAATATCGTCTTCAAGCTGGGTACTGATCTCAACAATGCCCAGGTGCTGGTGCAGAACCGCGTTGCCTCGGCGGAGCCGCGCCTGCCCGACACGGTGCGATCATTGGGCGTCACCACCCGCAAGAATTCGCCCGATTTGTTGCTGGTGGTGTTCCTGCGCTCGCCCGATGGCAGTCTGTCGCCGGAATATCTGTCCAACTATGCCAATCTTTACCTGAAGGACCAGATCGCCCGGCTTGATGGCGTTGGCGGCATCAATGTGTTCGGCGCCCGCGATTATTCGATGCGCATCTGGATCGACCCTGAAAAGGCCGCGTCGCGCAACCTCAACGCCAGCGAGATCGTCGCGGCGCTGCGGGCGCAGAATGTCCAGGTGGCGGCCGGCACCATCGGCGCGCCGCCGTTCCAGCGCGGCGGATCGGGGTTCCAGATCAATGTCGAAACGCAAGGCCGGCTGACGACGCCCGAAGCCTTTGGCGACATCATCATCAAGGCCGATGGCAACCGCATGGTGCACGTCCGCGATATCGCGCGGGTGGAAGTGGGCGCCCAGGATTATGGTACCAACGCCGCAGTCAACAATGTCAGCGGCGTAGCGATGGGCGTTACCCAACGGCCGGGATCAAATGCGCTGGCCACCGCCGATACGATCATCGCGACGATGGAAACGGCCAAGGCGAGTTTCCCGCCGGGGATGAAATATACCATCCCCTATAACCCGACCAACTATGTCCGTGCCTCCATCGAAAGCGTCCAGCGCACGCTCGTCGAAGCGATCCTGCTGGTGGTGCTGGTGGTGCTGATCTTCCTGCAAAGCTGGCGCGCCGCGATCATTCCGGTGCTGGCCATTCCGGTGTCGTTGATCGGCACCTTCGCGGTGATGGCGGGCTTTGGCTATTCGCTCAACAACCTGTCGCTGTTCGGGCTGGTGCTGGCCATCGGCATCGTTGTCGATGATGCCATTGTCGTGGTTGAAAATGTCGAGCGCGAATTACGGCTCGGCTATACCCCGCGCGAAGCGTCGTATCGCACCATGGACGAAGTGGGCGGCGCGTTGATCGCCATCGCGCTGACCCTGTGCGCGGTGTTCGTGCCGACGGCGTTCATCAGCGGCATTTCAGGGCAATTCTATAAACAGTTCGCGCTGACCATCGCGTCCGCAACGCTGATTTCCTGCCTTGTTTCGCTGACTCTTTCTCCGGCGCTGGCGGCGCTGTTGCTGAAGCCGCATGAACCCGATCATGTCGAAACCGGCTGGCGGCGCTATCCACAGCGTTTTGCCCAAGGCTTTAACCGGGGTTTCGACTGGCTTGCCGAGCGCTATGGCACGATCGCGGCGCGGGCGATCCGGGCGATTGCGCTGGTGCTGGTGGTCTATGTCGGGTTGCTGGCGCTTGCCGGCTGGCGCTTTGCCGCGACACCCGTCGGCTTCATCCCGGCGCAGGACCAGGGCTATTTGATTGCCGTTGTGCAGATGCCGCCGGGATCGGCGCTGAACCGCACCGATGCTGTCGTGCACCGCGCCGTCGAAATTGCGCGCGGCACGCCGGGTGTGAAGCTGGCGGTGTCGTTCGCCGGGCTGGATGGCGCGAGTTTTTCCAATGCGCCGAACGCCGGCACGCTGTTTATCCAGATGGAGGATTTCCCGGTCCGCATCGGCAAGGGCTTTACCGGCGATTCGATCCTTGCCGATCTGCGCAAGCGGATGAGCGCGATCGATTCGGCCAATGTGCTGGTCATCCCGCCGCCGCCGGTGCGCGGCATCGGTACCGGCGGCGGTTTCAAGATGATGATCCAGGACCGCGGCGGCAAAGGCTATGCTGCGCTGGAACAGGCGACATTCGGCATGATGATGGCGGCCAATCAGGAACCCGGGCTGACATCGGTTTTCACCTTGTTCAACACCGCGACGCCGCGCGTCTATGCCGATATCGATCGCGGCAAGGCCGAATTGCTGGGTGTGGAGCCATCATCGGTGTTTTCCACGATGCAGACCTATCTTGGTTCAAGCTATATCAATGATTTCAACCTGTTCGGCCGCACATACCGGGTGACGGCGCAGGCCGATGCGCCATTCCGCAGCGCGCCGGCCGACATATTGGCGTTGAAGGTGCGATCATCGTCGGGGACCATGGTGCCGCTGGGATCGGTGGCATCGCTGGAAAACCGCAGCGGGCCGTATCGCGTCGTGCGCCACAATCTGTTCCCGTCGGCCGAATTGCAGGGCGATCGCCTGCCGGGGGTTTCATCGGGCCAGGCGCTGGCATCGATGGAAAAGCTGGCGGCCAAGCTGCTGCCCGCCGGGTTCAGCTATGAATGGACCGAACTGGCGTATCAGGAGAAGACGCAGGGCAATACCGCCGTCATCGTGTTCATCCTGGCGGTGATCTTCGTGTTCCTGCTGCTGGCGGCGCAATATGAATCGCTGGTGCTGCCGCTCGCGGTCATCCTCATCGTGCCGATGTGCCTGTTGGCGGCGATTCTGGGCGTCAATCTGCGCGGCTTCGACAATAATATCCTCACCCAGATCGGGCTCGTCGTGCTGATCGGCCTTGCCGCCAAGAACGCCATCCTGATCGTCGAATTCGCCAAACAGGCGGAGGAACGCGGGCTGGACAGGCTGGCGGCGGCCGAGGAGGCCGCGCGGACCCGGTTGCGGCCGATCCTGATGACCAGCTTTGCCTTCATCCTGGGCGTGGTGCCGCTGGTGCTGGCATCCGGGCCGGGCGCCGAAATGCGGCAGGCGCTGGGCACGGCGGTGTTCTTCGGCATGATCGGCGTCACCATATTCGGCCTGCTGTTCACGCCGGTATTCTATGTGATCGCCAGTTGGGCGGCGACCAAGGTGGCAAGGCTGCGCGCCCGCAACCGCACCGCGCCACCACCCGCCGAAGCCGCGCCGGAGCCAGCCGAATGACCGCGCGTTTTGCTGCCATCGTCGGCGCGCTGCTGCTTTCCGGCTGTGCGCTGGGGCCGAACTACCGCGCCCCGGCGACGCCGCCCGCCGGTGCCTTTGTATCGGCCACGCCAGTCGTCGCCAGCGGCGATGCCACGCCCGATGCCTGGTGGCGGCTGTATGACGATCCGGTGCTGGATGATCTGATCCATCAGGCGTTCGCTGCCAACACCGATCTGCGCGTGGCGACGGCGAATTTGCGCCGCGCCCGCGCCGTGCTGTCGGAAAGCCGATCGGCACGACTGCCCACCACCAACACATCTGCCAGCGCCACCGAAGCGCAGCAGACCATCGGCACGGTCAACGGCCCGCGCCCGTTCCGCAGCGAATTCTACCGCGCCGGTTTTGATGCCAGTTACGAGATCGATCTTTATGGCCGGGTTGGCCGCAACATCGAGGCGGCGCGCGCCGATACGGCGGCAAGCGCGGCGGCACGCGATACCGTGGCGATCAGCGTCGCTGCCGAAACCGCGCGGGCCTATGCCGATGCCTGTTCGGGCGCCGCTCGGCTGGCGGTGGCAACGCGCAGCCTGAAAATCCAGACCGACAGCTTTGGCCTGACCGAGCGGCGGGTTGCCGCCGGGCGCGATTCGCCGCTGGATGCGGCGCGGGCGCGGGCGCAGCTGGAAACCACCCGTGCCGCCCTGCCCGCGCTCGCCGCGGCGCAGCGCAGCGCGCTGTTCCGGCTGGCGGTATTGACCGGAAAACCGCCCGCGGAGGTGGATCCGCGCGCCGCCGCCTGCACCGCGCCGCCCCAGTTGAAACAGCCGATCCCGGTCGGCGATGGCGCGGCGTTGTTGAAGCGCCGGCCCGATATTCGGCAGGCCGATCGCAACCTTGCCGCCGCCACCGCGCGTATCGGGGTAGCCACCGCCGATCTGTTCCCCAAGATCACGTTGGGCGCATCGGCGAGTGCGTCGGGGGTGACGCCGGGCAGCGCGTTCAGCTCGAACGGCTTTGGCTTCAGCATCGGCCCGGCGATCAACTGGGTATTCCCCAACATCACCGTGGCGCGGGCGCGTATCCGCCAGGCCAAGGCATCGACGGAGGCGGCGCTGGCGAGTTTTGACGGCACCGTGCTGGCGGCGTTGAAGGAAACCGAAACCGCGCTCAGCGATTATTCGGGCGCCATCGATCGCAACACGGCGCTGCGCCGGGCGCGGGACGAAAGCGCCGAAGCAGCGCGGATCGTGCGGCTGCGCTATGGCGTGGGGGTGGAAAACTTTCTCGCCGTGCTCGATGCCGAACGCACGCTCACCACCGCCGACGCCGATCTCGCCACCAGCGATGCTGCGCTTTCGACGGCGCAGATCGCGGTATTCAAGGCGCTGGGCGGCGGTTGGCAGAGCGCGACAGCGGAAGCGCCGGCCTCGAAACCCCCAGCGCAATAGGCGCGGTCGTCGTGTCGATTGACGACGAAAGGCGGCACCGGGGGGCCGGTGCCGCCTTCGCTGGTCGGCAGGCGCGGCGCCGCGATGCAGCGCCGCGCGGGATCAATGCTTCAGGTTGAGCGAGACGATCGCGCCCGAGCCTTCCAGATGCGCCATCACCGCCTTGTAGAGCGCGATATTCTGTTCGGCGGTGCCATGTTCGCCGGCGTGGACGTTGAG
>JBBQPR010000071.1:0-15480 GCA_038217075.1 Sphingomonadales bacterium | reverse complement strand
ATCGCTTACAAAGTCGAGCGACCAGCGCTGGTTCGGCCCCTGCGGCATCGTCATCGGCGCCCTGGTGCCCAAAGCGCGCTTGCGGCCGCCGCGGCGGCGCACCTTCAATCCTTCCTCACGGTAAATCCGCAGCAGCTTCTTGTGGTTCGGCACCAGTCCCTCGCGCGCCAGCAGGTACCTGGCGCAAACGGCAAGTCGGAACGCAGCTCCAGTCTAGCTGGAGTCGCCATGACGAGCTTGCCTCTGTGATATTTGGAGACTGTGTCGAGAAGGTGGTTGGCTTTTTCAATTAGAATGTAGTTGATGCCCAACTTCTCGGCACGCGCTGCAGCGCTAAGTCCGGCCGGGCCAGAACCGATAATTGCCAGGCGGAACTTGGCGGGCATAAAGCAGCGCTCTCTAGCGACCTTCGCGATGTTGAGCAAATTGCGGGACTGACCGCAAGCAAACGTCCACTTTTTGGCAAGTGCGGTTGTTCCTGGGTAATAAAAGGAGCGACCGGATGTGGTCGGAAGCTGCCGCCAACGTGCCACGGCCGCGACGACCCACAATCCGTCATTCGAAGTCTATTTTGAGCTTCCCAACTTCGGCTGTTCATTCATGTCAGCGGCGGGGTCGGGGCAGAACGATGAAGGTCTTTCCCCGCAATTCCCACTTTATCGAAAACGGTAACAATCACTCAGAAAGGCAGATCGGACGGCTTGCACTCCGAACCGGCGGTCATCCCCGTCAAAGCTCGTCGATGGCGTTGTCCCGCGCTATGTTCCGTGACGCACTGCTCGAACCTCTCGGTCACTCATATTTCGAATGCGCCCAATCACAAATGGATAACGCATGTCGCTATTCTCAAATATAATAAGCACTTGGTCTCCAACCTCCGGACCGAGCGCTGGGTCTGAAGTGAAAAAGGGTTGCAGGACATTTGCCCAGATATCCGGAGTGGGAATCTGCGCTTGACTAATCCGGACCTTAGCCCGTCCTATCCCTTCGGGATCGTCGATGCTAATTACTAACGCTGAGCATGGGCTCGCCATCAAGAGTCTCCAGTTTCGTTAGACGCAATTCAACCAAACGCAATTCGCGACCATGATCCAACCATGGCGCCAAATATGCAGCTTCTACAAGGCGACCGGGAACCTGCCCGCCGTCCGGAACCTCTTCGGGTATGCGAGAATCGTGAGTAACGTCGGCGACGTCGATGTTGGTGGCAAATATTCCTTGGAACTTGCGGGCGGTGCTGCGGCGGCAGCGCCCTAGTCTTCCACGCTATACCAAAGGCAGGGAGGGCGGCAGCAATTTATCGCGCCGATGGCGACCTTGCCGGTTGCGTTTCTGCGCCGGGCACGAATTTATGAGCAGACCCGCGCGCCGATTTCCTTCGAAAAAATCGAACTCATCACACGACGATGTTGACTTGGCCTATCGCAAAATCGAGCTGTTGTCCGTTCATCGCTGTCACGTAAATCTGGACGGTGCTGACCACTGGTTGGGCTGCGACCGCCCCCAGGAATACTGCGGAACTATCTTCGACTGCACCGATAGCAGACTCGGGCTGTCCCCAGTCTGAGCGATCGAGGTTCCACAGCACGAGGTTCGCCCTAAACCTCATCTTAGGTGACGCAGACTTGCTCGAACCTTCGAATTGCAGTCCGACCCCGCGCACAGGCTTGCGGAAGTGAAAGACGATTGATTCCTTGAGTGGATCTTCGACTGGCGGCGGCCGATCATTGGTGAAGAGCAATGCCTCGTTGGGAGGAAAGTTCCCTGCCCATCCCCCCATGGGCCCCTGCGTCAATCTAACTAAATCAAGTGGGTGGGTTGCCACGCAAGGCTCGCCGAGTTCGGAGGCGAATGGAACGAACCGGGTGCCTGTTGCCGGGTCTACTGAAAACGTCAGGAGAGCCCGGTTCTGAAAAGGCAAACTTGCCCAGTCGATCTTGTCGGTCGCGCTAAATTGGGCACGCGCCTGATCTGGTGATGTGCCATTGCCGGAAGCTGTCCGAGTGACTGCAAATCGAGACATTATTCCCTCCTGTCGATTTAAAAACAGATCGGTGTCTTAGGGGCCGCAAGTGACTGTCGTCGGTGCAGCCACGCCGCCGGGCCAGGGCGAAAGCCGGCCAACGGGCGGACTTCCACCTTCGAAAGGGCCGGACCCTCGCTGCAGAAACGCTACGCACTCAAAATTGGCGGGAACCAGCGGATCGCCGCCAAGCTTGTTTTCGGGAAAGATGATTTCCCCGACCGGTGCGACGTACTGACCAGCCACAAGGCCATGTGCCGTGGTCGGACCTATGGGAACCTGGGCGTGGGTGAGGTTGGAACCGTCCTCTAGCCGGACCATGAGTTCACGAGTTACACCCTTCACTGCAGCGCCTTCGAACAGCACGCCGGCGCGTTTGCCCACGATGTGGCGGTAGCGCCCGAATGGTGCGTCTCCCGGCGCAGTGATGGCCAGCCGACGTAGCGAGGTGACCCCGGTGCCGGGATCGATGTCGACCGCATAAATTCCGACTGCTCGGCTGGGATCGGTTGTCATTCCTTCAATTTTGAAGCGGTCCTGCGTCTCTTGTGGCAGAAATACGCCAGCGGCCGCGCCTGGCCGCGGGATTTGCGGTCCCATCGTCCCGACCAGTGACCCTTCAATCATGACATAGGCGGGCTTCGTGTTGGGAGCCGTGTAAATTCCGACATCTGCCAGAACGGCAAACGCTTGGACATAAATGCCGGTGGCGTCACGGGCCGCAATGCCGGTGAAATCGACATGATCGCCGATCCGCAGCGGCGCTTGGCGGTTTGCGTCACAGGCAGGGCATGGTGGTATAGGGATGCCACCGGCGGGCGAAGGCGGCAAACCCGTCGCTGACATTACGAAAAGGCGCAGCGTACCCGCTCCAGAAACCGGGCGGTTGCTTGACGGACACAGCGGATCGGAGGCGCTGCGCGGGACGCACATCGGGAAGCCGGTAATCGCTAACACGCTGGGATTTTCGTCATCCACGGCGAAGCGCGTGTCAGCTCCTATAAATGTTGTTACGGCGCCAAAACGCCCCTCAGGATCGACAATCCGCACGCGCGTGTCTGCCGGTCCCACTGGCGCGCCCGCAGCGCCGATGGTCAGCGTGCCATCTGCAGCCATCGCTTTGATCGTGCCCGCACCGTTGAACAGAGCGTTTTGGGCAATGTCGACCAGGCCTGCGATGTAAACGCCGTCAACGATATTGCCGGCGACCGAAACCTCGAAGGTGGCCACGGGCTTCGGCAGATCGTCGATTGCCAGCCCACTCGATGCGCCGCCCGCAGGATTCATCGAGAAGACTTTGGACAGCGGCAGGAACATCGTCGGAAATCGCATCAACGTGTTGCGCGGGATGACGATTTCAATGCCGTTAATTCGCATGTGCCCACCGCGTAAGGGATTCGCGCCGGCGTCCAGCTTCAACGATTGCAATGGCCCGATGATGGAAAACTGCTGCACATCGGCGCGTGCTGGCGCTGCGATCAGGCAAAGCAGCCATGTGGCGAGCCACAGGTGCAAACGGTTCGTCATGGCTTGATCTCCTGCTTGCTCAAGTCCTCCAGCGCCTCTGCAAAGCCGTGCTGGGTAAGGCGGCGTCCGCTACGTCTGAGTAATTCGGTCATGACCAGCACCGCGGCGCGGCCCGCGCCCGGACTTTCCGATGCGATCACCAGCACCGGCGTATCCTGCGGTGAAAGGCTGGCGGGCGCGGCGGGCGCGATACGGGCGAAAGGTGCCGCTTCGCTGGCGCTACTGAAGCGCACTAAGCGGCCATATATCGAACTTGGGTGCTCCCCTGCATAGCTGAGCAGAGCCCGCCTCGGCCCATCCGCCAGAGCGCGGATGTCAATGATAATCGCGCTGTCGCTTACCCCCGGCTCGTGGGGACTGCCTGCTTCCAAGGCTATCAGATAGCTTGCCAACGACTGGCGCTGCGCTGGGCTCATTGCGTAGCGCGGCATGAGCCGCATGGCATGCCCATCGCTGGCGATGCCCTGTCCCAGCGCACGGGCGAAACGTTCGGCGTCGGCGGCGGTTGCGGCGACCAGCGCGAGAGCAGGAAGCGAGACCCGTTCTGCCGTGCCGTTGCCCGAACTGCCATGGCACGCAGCGCAGGCCATTGCCGAACCGCCAGCGAAGGCCGTGTCACCCGGAAGGCTCATCAATACCGGGGAATCCGTCACGCCGAACTGGTATAGCGTGCGACCTTCGCCAGGGGCGCTGGTGGCAAGTGCTGCCGCAAGGATAGTCAGCAGCATTGTCATGTCGGCGCCTCCGCCAAAGCCTGGCGCAGCAATTGCGCCAGCTGTTCGGGCGAGATTGCTGGCGATACCCGTCGCCAGCTGCCGGATCGGTCGTTGCCGATGATCAGCGCGGTACTGTGATCCTGCCCGCCGCCGCCCGCGAGATTGAAACGGGTCAGCAAGCGCGACATGTCCGCTTCCGCGCCCGTCAACAGGACCCAGTTGCCGCTCACTCCGCGTTCGCGGCCGAAGCGCTGCAGGCGAGCGGGCGTATCATAGGCAGGGTCGTTGCTGAGCGAAACAAAGCGCACCCGCTCTGCCTGTGGCCCGAGCAGTTCCCTGGCGCGCGCCAGCTTCTGCGTGATCAGCGGGCAGGCATCGACGCAGCGGGTGAAAAGGGTGTTAATCAGCACGACCTGTCCCGCCAGCACGTCCCGATAGAAATCCACGCGGCGGTTGTCGGCTGTCGTAAGCGAGCCGGCAGCGAAATATCGCGCAGTTCCTTCTGCCCGAGCCCGCTCGCCGTCAGCCACTGCTTCGACTCGGCGGGCTATCGTCGCGGTATCGGTAGTCGTGGCGTCGATGCGGCTGACGACACCGGTGGCGTCGTTGGATACCAGCAGGAAATTGGCATGGTCGCCGCCGCCTCCCCCGCCTCCCAGTGTTTGGCTGAGCTGCGCCATGACATCGGGTCGGCCGTTTAGGAAATGCCAGCCTGGCCCCATGCCAATGCTCTTCGAAAAGCTGGCCATCGCCTGACGGGTATCACCCCGTGGATCCACACTGATGCCCACAAATACGATGTCCCGCCCGGCACGCGCGGCAAGCTTGGAGCGCACTTGCGCCATCCGCTGGCCGATCACCGGACAAGTGCTGCTGCAGCCGGTGAAAAGGAACGCGATGACGGCGGTTTTGCCGCGTACCAGTTCGCTGTAGCGCAGTTGTGCGCCGGTCTGATCGAACAGCTGTACCTCAGGCACGGCCAGTCGGCTCGCTGCTGCGGTAGCGCCCATTGTTAGCAGAAGTGCCAGCACGCCTAGTAGCTTCCTAGTCATGGAATAGGCTCCTGTTGGACTGAGACGCTCGACCGCGCGTCGAGCGCGATCAGCCGATAAGACCCTGGCGCTGGAAAACTGACTTCGCCCATATATGTGCCGGGGCCTGTCCGCCGCAGCGGGAAATGCCGTTGCCAGCGGCCAAGCATGTCGGTCGCCAGCGCGAGGATCGTGGGCGCGCTTACAGGGGCTGCAAATGCCACGGCGACGGGCTGCTTCGCGCGGGCTGAAATTTCGCGGCGATCAAACCGGGCATTGCTTGCCACAGCCTGCGTCTTGCGTTCCGGTCCAGGTAGGTCGACGGTTAAGCAGGTGTCTAGGCGCGGATTGCCGAGCCGGAGCGGCACACGGTAGCGGCCACCGAAGCGGACCTCGGCCGTGGTTTTGTAAACGCCCGGCGCGGTTTCCCGCATGCTGCGATCCAGCACCGCTACCCCTGCCACGGTCCGCGAGATGCCGGCAAAGCTGCCCATCGGCACCATCATGCCTTCGGCATAGGCAAATAAGGTTTTGCCATCTTGGCCCACTATCGCTGCGCCGCCCGGCATGATGCCGACACGCCCGAAAGGCGTTTGTGCGGCGGGTTGATCGCTGCCGAACGGAAGGTCGACTGTTGATATCCGGTGTTGCTGGCGGATGACGACAAAGGAAATCAGTACGACGTTGGCCGATGTTCCCGAATAGACGTAGGCGAAATCGCGGCTGACGGTGATGCGGTCAGCCTTTTCGGGAATCGGCCGGGTATCGAGCACGCGGCCATCGGCGGCGTCGATCAGCGCGAGATTGGCACCTTCATCAACAGCGGCAAGGATGAAGCGGCCTTCGTCATCGCTGGCGACTGCCCGCACGCCGTTAACATCGTTAAGCCCTTCAGCCAGGCTGCCCGCCCTCGCCAGGAACAGCTTGCCATCGCTGGCCGCGATTGCCCAAGCAGCGGATTTGGCGAGCCACACCGCGTCACGCGCACCGCTGATTTCGGGGAGTTTGGACAGTTCCATAGCGGCTCCGGTTCCAATCCCCACCGGGCCTGACGCGCTGGAAAGCAGCAGGCTTCGTCCCGGCGCAATCCGCAGCAGCGGCGGGCCCGTCATCTGCCACTCGCGAGTGCGCACAAGAGCGCCGTCTTCGCCGGAAAACGTCACAATACCTGCGCCGCCAGCCATGAGCAGGCGATTGCCGTCCCATCCGACTGCGGCATCGGCTGGTGCGGCGGCGCTGAAAACCGCGCGCATTGCGGCGCTTGCATCGATCAGTTGCAGTTTTCCGGCCTGGGTGATGACAGCGAGCCTATCGCCCGTGACGCTCGCCGCCATGGTGTTGGCGGGGCTACCAAGATCGTAGGCCGATTCAAGCTGCGTTCCGGCAAAGCTGGTTTGCGGATCGATCATGCCAAGGCTGCCGTCGGCAAAGGCAGCGGCAATCCGCAAGGTGTTGAGATTGATCCCCGGCGTGCCTAGGGCACCATTGCTGGCTTTGACGATCACCGCCTTGCAGGTGAGCGCAGCGTCTTCGGGATAAAGCCAGCCGAGCGGTTCAGCATTGCGTAGCGGCGCACCCGAAACCGCATCAGTCAGCTTCAGTTCGACCCGGCGCTCATCACCGCTGCTGCTAATCTCCACCGCAATCGCGGTCCCGTCGATCTGCGTGCCTGCAGCAACCGGGACGGGCAGGGCGCCGGTTGCCGCGGCAGCCAAGACGGCGAGCAGGCTCATTTGCAAACCTCACCCGCGCTGGTGACTGGCTTGCCCTTGCAGGCGGGCAGCACCCGCACGATGCCCCATTGGCCGGACAGGAAAGCCAGCCCGTCCTGTGAGCGATAGAGATAATCGCCGATAACCAAATTGGGTCCGCCCGCAGGTCCGACCATCAGATTTAGGTGCCGCGATGGGCCGATGCCGCCGGTTGTGCCATAGAGCCGGCGGCCCCAGTTGTTGGCGTGCTCACCCATCCAGCGCGAACCGATATCGCTATTGGCATCGGTATAGTTGCCGAACGGCTCGGCGGGCCAGCTGTGACCCGAGAACGAAAAGGAATGGTTGCGGGGGTGGCCCGACGGGTGAACCACGCGCAACCGCAGTTGTTCGCCCGCACCGACCGTCAGTAACGGTGTGACCGGATCGACGATTTGCGGCATCGCGCCATCGGCGCAGGGGTTTGTGCCCGAACGGTCTGCACAGCGGAACGATGATAGCACGTCGCCGAAATCGTAGCTCAGCAGGTCTTCGGGCGCCGTGGATTCACTCGCCCCAGCACGCGCCCACAGCGGTTCCATCCGATAATTGAAGGCGCGCTGGCCGGTATCCTCGGAATCGTCGTCGCCGCCCAGATTGGCCATCGCCATGCCATTGCGCTGCAGGCTGACGTCATCCTGATAGAGCACGACCAGCTCACGGAAGGTCTGCCGTTTGCCATCATGATCGGTGTAGGAAACGCTCGCTGCGGCATTCAGGCAGGGCAGCGGCGGCGTGGTAACATTTGCCTGTGCCAGCACCTCGCAGTCGCTTTGGGCGACCGCGCCTTCAGGTTCGACCACCAACGCCCCAATTGCGCCGTGCGAACTGTGCTTGATGACGTCGCCGAAATCGCGCAGCGAAACCACACCATATTCAACCGGAACATTGCGGCGTTCACCTGCCTGCGGACCGCGCAGCTTTAGACTGGCGTCACCGGCATACCAGCGGTAATTGCCGACGGGAACCGTACGGACCGGATTGCCGGCTGCATCGCGCTCGTCCACGCACTGTGCGGTTGTCATGGCGGGCGGACAGTCTGTTGGGGGCACTGTAGAATCAAGATTTCCGCCGATATTGCTGCCATCGTCGAACAGAGTGTTGCTGCTCACCAGCTGAGCATGCAGGCCAATGCGCGATGAGCTGTGGAAATCGTTGAAATTCATGCCGCCGACGATCGGCGGCATGGCGTTGTAGCTCCAATTGCGCTTGGTCGCTGGGTCATTGGGCTTTGCCGGATCGTCGGGCATCACGAGCGGCAGGCGATTGATCAACATGACATCAATGCAAGCGCCGGCAGGTGCGCGCAGTACCAGCGGCTCGATGGGCCGGCTGCGATTGCGCAGCGCAGCCTCGTCCGTCTGCTTGAAGAACACGATCGCATCGGGATCGGTGATGCCAAATTCGCCATTATAGACGAGACCTGTGGCATCGCCGAGCAGGTCCGCGACCCGCATAGCAACCAGTTTCAATGGCGGTTCTGAAGGGTTCGGAATGCAAACCCGGTTCAGTGCATCGGTTATCAGCACACCGGTATCCGGGTTGCGCACGATGTCGGTTCCCGGATTGTTGCGCAGCCGGGCCAGCGGGAGCGCCGGGCTGTCCGTCGTGACCGGCATGCCATCGGGTGGGTAGGCGCGCAGCAAGGCCCATTGTCCGTCCCACAGATTGTCGGTTGCCGATGCCGCGACGAGGTGATCGACCGGAACCTGCGGGGTCTGCTCGTTCACTTCGACGTCGAATTCAAAGTGTTCTGAAATGCCGAGTTGCTGCCCGCCCATCCAGCCGCTGTCGGGGCTGCCGGGCTGAGCGAGCCACTTGCCGCCATTGATGGAGAAGACGTGGTTTTCCTCCTGCGCGCCTTGGATCAGACGAACCTGGACGCGGTCACCTTGATACGCGGGGAGCAGATGGGTGTAGGGATCGCCATGGGTGCGACTGGAGAACACGTTGGCCATGTCGCCACGATCACACATCCGGGCGATCCGGGCGGCTTTGATGGCGGGGGGTTCGGCAAATGCAGCGCTGATAGTGGTTGCGCCGGCTATCGGCTGGTCGAGTTCATCGCGGCGATCGTCGCGGCACTCCTGCTGGACCTCTGGCCCGTGCTGTCGCCAGCTGCCCAAGTCGCCGCTTTGCCCGGCGATCCGCAGCGGGATTGGCTCATTTCGGTAATTTAGCACCTGCGTCCCTGGATCCTTGGTGGAGATTCCTTCCGGAAATGGCTTGGACTGGTGGATCGCAAAGGTCGGTAGATCATGAT
Source organism: Sphingomonadales bacterium (assembly GCA_038217075.1). Classification (GTDB taxonomy): domain Bacteria; phylum Pseudomonadota; class Alphaproteobacteria; order Sphingomonadales; family Sphingomonadaceae; genus Sandarakinorhabdus. The sequence continues at coordinate 6,169 of JBBQPR010000071.1, read as the reverse complement.
CAAGACGGTTGGGCGGATTCACCGGCTGGTTGGCGGCATCGTAAAGCAGCGCGTAATCAGCAAAGGCGAGATCATATTCGCGGCGATCACCATTGACCGGATCGGTTCCGTTGGTGGTGAGGATATTGGCCGCCCAACTGGTGGGACCGCCATCATCGCGCAGCACGACGGGCTTTCCGGCAGCGTCTACATCGCCCAGCAGTGTCGCCCCATCGATGCTGGTCCACTTCGAACCTTTCGGTTCTACGACCAGCGCGGCATAAAATCCGTGCTGCTGGTGTGAACTTGGCCCTAGATGATCATGGGTGAAAACGGTGCGGATCGTCCGGTCGTTGCCGGCCTTATCAGGCAGCGGATCGGCCCACCAGCGCTGCACCGTTGTTTGCGCGCCGCACCACGGGTGCAAGCGCCATTGGGCGGCGGTAGCGCCACATTGCCCGCGGCTGTCGCCAGCCATTTCACCGCCGGCACGGAAAATCCGGTGGACCTTGGGCGCTAGCATCTGCGCGCCGCCGATGGCGGCCTGATAGGCGTTGTTGGCGATGATCCGTTCGCGCACTTCGTCGGCAGACAGGGTCGAATCTTCATAATTCCAGCCATTTGCCGAACCGTCCGAGCTGGTCACATCGAACTTCACCAGATGGATGTGCTGGCCGATCGCATCGGTTGGTGAATAGACTTGGAAATCGTCGAGGTTGAGCACGCTGGGGACCAGATTGGTCGCTTTGAACGTGACGCACTCGCCGGAATTGGCGCGGATGAAAAATGGCTCTGGATCGCGCTGGCCGTTGAGCGTCTCCTTCATGTCGCGTTCGAGCACGATGGCGCGAGCCTGCGGATCGTGCCAGCCGGCACGGTTCACTTTCATGTCGAACTGCAGATAGGTGGCGCGGTACGTCCGTTCGGGTGGTGCCACGCCGTTTACATCGACATTGCAAGGATCGGCGAACGGCGCCCCCATCTGCGGTTTGCCGCCATTGACGTGAAACAGCAGGGCGGGATCGGGATTGGCCGCGTTGTAGCAGTGGCCCGCGCTGTCACAACTTGGATAGCCAACGCCGGTCCACCAGCTTTGGGCTGCGTCACCGGGTTTGTGGGTCTTGCTTGGCACGATCGCCGCAGTCGCCAGATCGCCGAATTGCAGTGCTTTGCCATGATGGAAATCTTCGGCCTTATGCTCAAGCGCTGTTCCGTCCCAAGGCACCAGCTTGACGTTGGCCTTGGTCAATTCGACGGCCAATCCGAACAGGCGCGGATCGCCATTGGTCAGCTTCACCCGCTTGGCGGTGGCGACCGAAGCCGGGACAAGACCGTTGCTTACGGCATTGGCCAGATCGAGATATTTTGGATCAGGCAGGCCGGTTTCGCGTTCGCCGCCGATAATCACATGCCGCTGCAGGCCGCCATCCTCGCGGTTCGGATCATCGGGATTGCTGCTTGCACTGTCCATGTCACGCGGGGGCTGCGGCGGGCGGTGGCCTATCGTGCCGGCGATATAGAAGGGGTATCCGGGAAGATCGACAGTGGGCAGCGGCGGCAGCGGGCGACCGGGGATGGGCACCAGCGCCGGAGACGGCGTTCCCCCGGCAAGCTCGCTATCTGGCAGATTGCGCGATCGTGGATTGTTGCCCGGTCCCACTGACTTGCCGGGATCGTACAGCCCCGGCGTACCGTCCTCGAACGTATCGTGCGTGCGCCACAATTCCCACATGCCTTGCGCGAAATGGGGGTAAAGGTGGCAGTGGAAGATGGAATCGCCAACTTCCAGATTGCGGTTGCCCGATCCGCCCCAGCTGATCTGATAGGTATAGGAAGCGCCCGGCCCGATGGTCTGCGAATCCAGATACACCGACTTGTCTGACTGCGGATCGCGCAGCCACTGGTGTGCGTGCAGGTGGAAAACATGGGTTTCCTTGGGCCCGGCATGGATGTTGCGGAAGCGAACCGGATCACCAAGATAGCTGTGATGGACGTTTGAGGGATCATCTGGATACAGCGCCTGTTTAGCGCGCTGGCCAGTGTCGCGTTCCATCACCATCGCCGGATCGCCTACGACCCAGGCGGTTAGGAAAAACTCCTCCAGCTTGCATTCTACACATTCGCGGCTGGCATCGAGGGCGTAGCGGCTGTGCCCGCCAGGGCCCTTGGTGTCGCGATTGGCGATGACCATTGAGCCGAGACCGGACGCGCCATAGTTGATGCCCATGCCGTCGCGCAGTGAGTGGATAGGGTTGCTCTCGTCGGCGAGTTCGGAAAATGCCTGATCAACTGTCAACTCGTCATGGAAGATCGAGGTGAACTCGCGAAATGACGCGCCGCAGGTTTCAGACGGTCCATCGTCCATCGTAGCGCAGGCTTCACCGTCGTTGGGCGCGATCACGGCATTCAGATCGGAATGGATGATTTCGCGCGCGCTGTTGGTAATGGCGAGGACGGGTACGCCACCCTTGTATGCCGCATAGTAGATGACTGGCGTATGCAGTGCGGACCGCCCAGTTGTGCTCAACTGCATGGCGTTATGATCGACCTGGCTGCGATACCAGCGCGAGCCCTTCGGCTCGACATTGATCGCCCCGAACAGGCCAAGCCCGGGTTGTCCACCGTTGCCTTCACCCGACACAGTATCGCCCATCGAATAGAAGAAATAGCCGCCTTCGCCGCGTGCCAGCCAGCTATAGGTGGTCGTTCCGCCCGGCGCGACGAGACCCGAGGGATTGCGGCCCACCGCCCCGCCATCGGAGCGAATGTCATCGGCCAGCGCCAGCCCGGTTACATGGATTGATGCCAGGCGGCTCCGCGGAGCTTCAACCTCGATCGGCACCAAGTGACCATTTTCCGGATCGATCCTGACATCTTCGCCATCGTCGCGGGGTGGCAACAAATTGGTGAAAGTTACGCGGAGACAGTCGCCATCGTTGACCCGCAACACCAGTGGCCGCGGACGTTTATCACTGCGCAGGCGGACTTTGCCAGCCAGACTGGCATCGCCCAAACCGGGCTGTGCAGGAATGGCTTCATCTAGGCCGCCATCTTCGCCTTCCATTATCACATCGCGTCGTAAAGCATACACCATACCGCGAGGGTTATACGAGCCATACCGATTGTACTGGTAGACTTGCTCAAGCGCCACGACGTTGGCTGTCGTCGTGTTCTCAACTGTGCAAAGCGATATTGGCCTGCTCGAAGCGGAATGAACGTCTCCAGTCGATGCGCAAGCACTCAACACAAAAAGCAGCGATCCGCAGAAAATTTGGCGTGCCGAGCCAAGGTAGACGAGCCCCTGATTCACAAAACACGTTCTGTACTGTCGCCCGGCAAAACCCACCATGCAACCCCCCACCAAAAGGCAGCGGCTTTTCAGTCCAAGCGCGACTTTGTTTTTATAAGGGCCAAAAAGTCAGTGTTTGTAATATAACATAAAAAATTTAGACGGCAAAGCGCTTCAAATTGAAGTGCATTTCAAAACATCAAATATTAATTAGTGTATATTTTAGGTTAATAGCACTGCTTTTGCAGAAAGTTGATTTTTCGATTCCCTTGATGCGATTTCCCTGATTCATCGGGAGCCAGCTTTATGGGAGGCTGGCGATGTCGGACGACTGGCGTGGAGATTTGGCTGGCGGCGATACGGCACAAGACCCGGATGCGACTTTGCGCAGCGTACATTGCGGGCCTGATTGGCCCGGGTGACCGCAAGAGTGTCCAGCCGATGGCAGCCCGTGATGGTAATTTTGGCTATGACCAACTTCATCATTTCGTCGCCGACGGCGTGTGGGAGAGCGCGCCGCCATCCACGACACGGCGTTGCCCAAGAAGGGCATCCATTCGGTCGGGGTGGCGGCGCAACACGCCTCCTCGCTGGGCAAGACGTCCAACTGCCAGTCGCTTGTTTCGGTGACGCTGGCGTCGCTCGAAGTGCCGGTGATGGTGGGCCTGCGCCTCTTCCTGCCCGAAAGCTGGACGGTGGATGTCGATCGGATGGACAGGGCTCGGGTTCCACAAGAGCGCCGGGTCGCCCTGACAAAGCCAGAGATCGCCATCGCCGAAATCGATCGCGTTATCGGCTCGGGCGCCCGCTTTGGCTGCGTGCTCGCCGATGCCGGCTATGGGTCGAGCGGGCCGTTGCGCCACGCTTTGAGCAAGCGCGGCTTGCTGTGGGCGGTTGACATGTCGCGGCGTCAGAATGCCTATCAGGCGGACGTTGGACTGATATTCCCAAACGCTGCGACCAGAAGGCGGCGGAAATACCACGTGCCTGATGATGTTGCCGTCTCTGCCGGATTGATGCTGGCCGAAGCAAAATGGCAGAAGATTAGTTGGCGGCGCGGAACCAAGGGCAAATTGACCTGCCTGTTTGCGGCGCGTCGTGTCCGGGTGGCAGAGGGCTACAGGCATCGCATTGTCGACTGTCGTGTCCAGGCCATGCCCGGCGAGCAGGACGTCTGGCTGATCGGCGAAAGGCGCACAACTGGAGAGCGGAAATACTACCTATCGAACCTGCGGTATCGTTCGTGTCGGAATGATGATGGCGACCTGCGGTCGCGATTATGCGAACTGGCGCAGCAACGCCGGCGGTTTGGCGATCAGCGGCTGCACATCCTGCTCCGCCGCGACGGCATTACCATCAACCGCAAGAAGACGCAGCGCCTGTATCGCGAGGAGGGTCGGGCGGTCCGTCGCATGAAGGGACGCAAGCGCGCCGTCGGCGCGCGGGCACCCGCCCCGGTGATCGCGCTGCCCAACCAGCGCTGGAGCCTCGATTTCGTCCACGACCAGCTTTCGACTGGACGCCGGTTCCGGTTGCTCAACATCGTCGATGACGTGACACGCAGGTGTCTGGCGGCGGTGGTCGATACATCGATCTCGGGCCGGCGGGTGGTGCGCGAGCTGGACGATCTGATCGCCAGGCGTGGCGCGCCGAAGATGATCGTCAGCGACAACGGCACCGAGCTGACGTCGAACGCTGTGTTGGTCTGGTGTGTCGACGTCGGCATCGAGTGGCATTACATCGCGCCAGGCAAGCCGACGCAGAACGAGTTCGTCGAGAGCTTCGACAGTCGCATGCGCGACGAGCTGCTCAACGAGAAACTGTTTTTCACGATCGGCCAGGCTCGCACCATCCTTGCTCGATGGGTCGACGACTAACACACCTCGCGGCCGCACTCCTCGCTCGGTTACGGCACACCGGCGGCATTCGCCGCCGGCCTCGAAAAGCAACGGGCGGGGTTAATCCCGCCTGTTGCTTCATCCGCGCTCATGCGCGACAACACCAACCGGTCTCTGGTTGCCGCTGGATGAAAGGCGGGGGTGACGTCAGGCCCTATGCTGTTCGCTGTTCGCTGTTCGCTGTTCGCTGTTCGCTGTTGGTAGTTGTAAGGCGTTCTCTTGCGGACAGTCGCTTCCCACTGGGCGGAACACAGCTCGGGGACGGGCAATCCGGCTCCACGCTTACGCAGCCACGTGTGCGCTGCGCTGCCGACGCATGACAAGGCCTGCACAGCCTAAGCCGATGATGATCATCATCCAGGCAGAGGGCTCAGGTACCCCCGGCGCGAATATGTTGCCCGAAGTGAAAGTGAGAGTTGCTGCTGGCGGGCCGGGGAGGAATACGATCTGGCCTTCACCTCGGAAGCTGCCGCTGGCCCCTAAAAAGCGGCCGGTGCCGCCGGTTACGAAAAAATCCTGGATATTGCTGACAAGCCCTAGGCTGCCCGCATTCGACAGAACCCCGAAATAGGTGCCGAACAGCGTGCCGCCCGATGCGAAATCGAAATTGAACAAGCCGTCGCTATAAGGCCGATCGGGCGCGCCAGTTGCGATCGGTGGCGGTCCTGCGAGGCAGTGGCTCTCGTCGGCGCTGAACGCACCGAAGCTGGATGTTCCATGGGCGGAGAAAGGTCCAAAATTTCCGATCGTGACGGTTAGACCGGCGCAACGGCCATCGGTGGCGGCAGGCGGGTTGCTGTTGGCGAATGTGCCGGCGAAAGACGCCGCCATGCCGGGCGCGGCGAGCCCGGTAGCGATGGTCGCCGCGATTAACACAAAACGGTTCATTACAATAACTCCCGAAACACCGGCGCTGCGCCAGCGTAGCGAATGTTGCTCCGTGAGGGGGCGATGCGATAGGACAAGGCTCTGACGTTTTGCCGACTTTTTTCCGACCGAGGTG
>JBBQPR010000070.1:0-15503 GCA_038217075.1 Sphingomonadales bacterium | reverse complement strand
GGGGCCGATGGCGGGCAGATCCTTGGCCCGGCGCGGCGGCAGCGTATCGACCCGGGCGATGCCGAGTTCCTTGAAAAGCCGGCGGAACTGGTCCTCGACGATGTCGGGCAGCGAGCCGACGATCAGCAGATCGCTGACGTCGGCCGGCGCCTCTGCCATGTCGGGCACCAGCGCTGCGAGGCAGGCGTCTTCGCCCTGGGTGAAGGTGGTTTCGATGCCGCTGCCTGAATAGTTGAGGATGCGGACATTGGGGGCGTGGGTGACGTTCAGCCGTTCGGCGGCGCGCGACAGATCGAGCTTGATGACTTCGCTGGGGCACGAGCCGACGAGGAACAGCAGCTTGATTTCGGGGCGGCGGGCGAGAAGCCGGTGGACGACCTTGTCGAGTTCCTCATTGGCATCGGCGAGGCCGGCGAGATCACGTTCCTCGATGATGGCGGTGCCGAAACGTGGTTCGGCGAATACCATCACGCCTGCGGCCGATTGCAGCAGGTGGGCACAAGTGCGGCTGCCGACGACCAGAAAAAACGCGTCCTGAATTTTTCTGTGCAGCCAGACGATGCCGGTCAGGCCGCAAAAAACTTCGCGTTGGCCGCGTTCGCGCAGGATTGGCAGCGACTCGGAAACGGCATCGGCGCGGGCGGCGGCAAGGGCTTCGGGGGCGAGCGCGACGTTCATGCTGCCACCGCCGATGCGTTGGTTTCGCCACTTTCGTTACGTGGCGATGATGCCAGCCGGGCCATGCGCAGCTTGCGGATGAACTGGGCGGCGTTGATGACATAGGTGAAATAGGCGGCCAGCGCGAGCAGCATCAGGTCGCGATCACCCAGATAGCCGGTGAACAGCGCCACCAGATAGGCAGTGTGCAGCGCGATGACGAGCATCGAAAACACGTCTTCCCAGTAAAAGGCCGGCGCGAACAAATATCGCCCGAAGACCACTTTTTCCCAGATCGCGCCGGTTACCATTATGGTGTAGAGCGCGCCGGTTTTTACAACGACGGACCAGATGGCGGCATCGTGATTTTCGCCAGTGCGCAGATAATGCAGCACGAGATACAGGCTGACCGCGAAAATCAGGAATTGCACCGGCGCCAGCACGCCCTGTACCAATGTCCAGGGCGAGGCATCACGACGGGCACGCTCATCGGCCGTATATAACGGCTTGGTCGTGCGCTTGTCAGTCGATTGCATCAAATGCCGTTCCACCCGGTCGCTCCCTGTTTTTGAAGCCTATCATCCGACCTAGAAGTGTCAACCTACCTTTACGTCAAAAAGATTTGACAACTTATGCCGCAGCGCACACTCAGTGTCTTGCACGCCGTGGACGGGTTGGTTAACTTTGGCTCACAAGGATTCAGGTGTCCGGCTCTTGTCGGACAATCGGGACCAGTCGCTACAAGGTGACGGGGGACGCTATGGCATCGATGCTGGAGATCGTGACGGAGGCGAAGATTGCGGCAAGCCGCGGTTGGGATCGCGCTCGCCGCGCCGCATTCCGGACTCGCGAGACCGCCAGCCCAGACGCGTTGGCGCGCGTGATTGAAAGCGACATCATCCCGCGCCTGCTGCTGGCGCATCGCGAATTGCCGGCTGCGAGGGCCGTTGCCCCGGCGGCCGTCAGCGCTGAGGTGCCCGATGGCTTTGCCGACCAGTTTGCCGCCGCCACTCTGACCGAGGAAGTCGGGCCGTTGCTGGCCAGGGTCGAAGGCTTGATGGCCGGCGGCGTGAGTGTCGAGACGGCGTACCTGCACGTGCTGGCCCCTGCCGCGCGGCGGCTTGGCAGCTGGTGGGATGAAGACGCCTGCGATTTCGTCGATGTCACCATGGGACTATGGCGCCTGCAGGAAATCGTTCATGCGCTGTCGGCGCTGGTGCCCGGCATGGCGCCGGCCGATGGGGCAGACCGGCGGGCGCTGTTTTCGCCCGCGCCGGGCGAGCAGCACGGGCTGGGCGCGATCATCGTCGAGGAGTTTTTTCGCCGCGCCGGCTGGCAGACCTGGAGCGCCCCGGCGCTGGATGAAGCGGAGCTGGTGGCGCTGGCGGCGGGCCGATCGTTCGATATCATCGGGCTGGCGGTGAGTGTCGAGCGCCATCTGGGATCGTTGACGCGCACCATTGCGGCGGTGCGCCGGGCGTCCCGCAATCCCGATGTGCGGATACTTGTTGGGGGCCGGGTTTTCATGGAAAATCCGCAACTTGCCACCGAAGTTGGCGCCGATGGCACGGCGGCCGACGGCAAATTGGCGGTGGTGCTCGCCGAAACGCTCTTGACTCAACGGCTTGCAACCTCATCTGGGCTGCAGCGAGATTGACATTTTCCCCGGCTGCCGCCGGCGACACTGAATGGGAGTAGCTTTCCAAGCGATCATGGATGCGACTATCGCCCCCGCCGAAGACCGGCCCGAGACAATGCCACGGCGCGTGCTTGGTGGCCTGTCGGCGCAAACGGCGACGGCGGCGTTGGCGGCGGCGTGCGATGTGGCGCTTGTGGTCGATGCCGATGGCATAATCCGCGATGTCGCAATCGGCGCCGAAAACCTGTCCGACCTTGGCATCGAAAGCTGGCTGAACCGGCCCTGGGCAGACACGGTGCCCGGTGAAAACCGCGCCAAGATACACGAACTGCTGGGCGGCATCGGTGAACCGGGCCGCTGGCGGCAGGTCAACCATGAAGGCGCGGCCGGCGAAGTGCCGATTCGTTATCTCGCCATTCGCAGCGATGAGGATGGCCGTATCGTCGCCATCGGCCGCGACATGCGCGACGCTGCGGCGCTGCAACAACGGCTGTTGCGCGCCCAGCAATCCATGGAGCGGGATTCGCTGCGGCTGCGGCAGCTTGAGGCGCGGTATCGGCTGTTGTTCGATTCGGCGCCGGAAGCAATTGTCATCGTCGATGCGACGACGCGGCGGATTGCGGAGGCCAATCCGGCGGCGCGGCGGCTGGCCGGGCTGGGCACCGGCAGTGTCGAAGGCCAGGCCTTTACCAGCGTCATCCACGCCGACGACCGTGATCTTTCGGTTGCCATATTGGGCGCGGTTGCCGCTGCCGAACAACGCCAGCCGGGCCGGGTGCGACTCGCCGATGGCCAGTCGTGCCAGATTGCGGCGACGCTGTTCCGGCAGGACCGGGGTGCCTATCTGCTGGTCCGGCTGCTGCCGCTCGACATGGGCAGCGGTGGGATTGCCGAACGTCCGCTCGGCGAAGTGCTGGAGCGCATGCCCGATGCGTTTGTGCTGACCGATGCATCGCTGGCGATCCTGGCCAGCAACGGCGCTTTTCTCGATCTCGTGCACCAGGCGCGCAGCGAGGATGTGCGCGGTGAAGCGCTGGCGCGGTTCATCGGGCGGCCGGGCATCGACTTGCGCGTATTGGAAGCGCAGTTGCTCGATCATGGCAGCGTGCGCAATTTCGCGACCGTCGTCCGGTCCGATGATGGCCGCTATGACGATATCGAAATATCGGCCGTGATGTCGGACGAGGGCGGCGAGATTCGCCACGGTTTCAGCATCCGCCAGACCGGCCGGCGGCTGGTCACGGCCGTCGATGATCGGCAGGTGCCGCGCTCTGTCGAGCAATTGACGGAACTGGTCGGCCGCGTGTCGTTGAAGGAAATCGTGCGCGAATCGACCGATCTGATCGAGCGGCTGTGCATCGAGGCGGCGCTGACCTACACCGCCGACAATCGCGCTTCGGCGGCTGAAATCCTGGGGCTTTCGCGGCAAAGCCTGTATTCCAAGCTGCACCGCCACGGTCTTGGAAACCTTTCCGATACCGATTGAGCCGCGCCGGGCGCCGGGCGCCGCAAAATACGCCAAAATAGTGTCAGAGTTTGTTGACGGCCTCGACTGTCAAGTCTAGCTTACACTCATGGATGGGGTGACCCTGGAATCGCCGACCCGCCGCTATCCGCGGCCACGGGACGTGCTGGAGCTGCTGAAGCCGGTGACCTGGTTTCCGCCGATGTGGGCGTTCATGTGCGGCGTTGTTTCATCGGGCGTGCCGCTTTCCGAACGCTGGGGCTTCCTGCTCGCCGGCATGATGCTTGCGGGGCCGCTGGTCTGCGGCAACAGCCAGGCGATAAACGATTGGTTCGACCGCCATGTCGATGCCATCAACGAACCCGGCAGGCCGATTCCATCCGGGCGCATTCCGGGCCGCTGGGGGCTGGGCATTGCCATTTTCGGCACTGGCCTGTCGCTGATCGTCGGCGGGTTGATCGGGCCATGGGTGCTGGCGGCAACGGTTCTGGGGCTGGTGCTGGCGTGGATTTACAGCGCGCCGCCGATTCGGGCCAAGGCCAATGGCTGGTGGGGGCCGGGCGTTTGCGCTGCGGCCTATGAAGGTCTGACCTGGTTTACCGGGGCCGCCGTGATGGTGGGCGGCCTGCCCGATGCGCGGGTGCTGGCGGTGCTGGCGCTGTATGCCGCGGGCGCGCACGGCATCATGGTGTTGAATGATTTCAAGGCGGTGGCCGGCGACCGGTTGAGCGGTGTGCGGTCGCTGCCGGTGCTGCTGGGCGAACGCCGCGCCGCGCTGGTGGCGTGCGTGACGATGGCGGCGCCGCAGATTGTCGTGGCGGTGCTGTTGCTGCGCTGGGGCGAGACGATTCCGGCGGCGCTCGTCTCGGTATCGATTGCCTGCCAGTTCGGGTTGATGCCGCGACTGTTGTCCAACCCGGCGAAACAGGCACCATTCTATAACGCCACCGGCACCTCGCTGTATGTGCTGGGCATGCTGGCGGCTGCTTTCGGGCTGCGGGCGCTTTGACCGGGCCGGCGCCGTTGGGCTGGTTTGGCATCGTCCGGCTGGGGCTGGTGCAGAGCGCTATCGGGGCGATCGTCATGCTGGCGACGTCGCTGCTCAACCGGGTGATGGTGGTCGAATATGCGCAAGCCGCAACCCTGCCGGCCGGGCTGGTGGCGTTTCATTATGCGGTGCAATTGAGCCGGACGAAATGGGGCCATGGGTCCGATCGCGGCTGGCGGCGGACGCCGTGGATCATCGGCGGCATGGCGGTGCTGGCGGCCGGGGCGATTCTGGCGACCGAGGCCGTGACAATGCTGCACGGGCCGCTGCTGCCGGCGTTGGCCCTGTCGATTCTCGCCTATGCGATGATTGGTGCCGGGGTTGGTGCCGCCGGCACGTCCTTGCTGGCGTTGCTGGCGACCCGTACCGCACCGGCACGCAGGCCGGCGGCGGCTTCGCTGACCTGGATCATGATGATCGCCGGTATCGTGGTGACGGCTGGCATCGCCGGCGGCCTGCTGGAACCATTTTCGCCGCAGCGCCTGCTGGCGGTGGCGAGTGGAGTCGCCGTGGCGGCGTTTTTGGTCGCCTGCATCGGTGTTGCCGGTGTCGAAGGGCGCGCTGTGGCGCCGGTTGTGGTGTCATCCGATGGCCCGCCCGCTGCATTCGGTGCGGCGCTGCGGTCAGTCTGGGCCGATCCGGTAACGCGGTTGTTCAGCATTTTCGTGTTCGTCTCGATGCTTGCCTATTCCATGCAGGATTTGATCCTTGAGCCGTTTTCCGGGCTGGTGTTCGGGCTTGATCCCGGCCAGTCGACACAGCTTTCCGGGGTGCAGCACGCCGGTGTCTTGCTCGGCATGGTGCTGGTCGGGGTGGCCGGCCACGGCTTTGGCGCGAGCGGCCGGAGCCTTGCCGGGTTGAAGCTGAAACGCTGGATCATCGGCGGCTGCATCGGATCGGCGCTGGCGTTGGCCGCGCTGGCCATGGCGGCGGTGACGGGGCCGGGCTGGCCATTGCGGCCGACGGTATTTGCGCTGGGTTTTGCCAATGGTGTGTTCGCGGTGGCGGCGATCGGGTCGATGCTCGATCTGGCCGGGCGCGGTGGCCGCGATGGCGGGCCATCGGGGCAGGAAGGTATACGCATGGGGCTTTGGGGCGCGGCGCAGGCCGTTGCATTCGGGCTTGGCGGCTTTTCGGGTGCGGGGCTGGTCGATGCCGGGCGGCATTTGCTGGGCGCCGATGCGCCGGCGTTCGAGCTGGTTTTTGCGCTTGAGGCGCTGATTTTTCTGGGAGCGGCGGTGATCGCCGTCGGGCTGAGCAACAGAAACGAGAGCGGCATCGCCGCTGGCAAGATGGAGGCAATCGCATGACCGAGATTTTCGATGCTGTCGTGGTGGGCGGTGGCCCATCGGGTGCCACCGCCGCAGATGACCTGGCGCGGGCCGGCCACAAGGTGCTGCTGCTTGATCGCGCCGGCCGCATCAAGCCGTGCGGCGGCGCGGTGCCACCGCGACTGCTGAAGGATTTCGAGGTGCCGCTGGAGCAGTTATGCGCCAGGGCCAGTTCGGCGCGGATGATCGCGCCGTCCAACCTGGCTGTGGACATGCCGGTGGGCGATGGCTTTGTCGGCATGGTCGATCGCGATGTGTTCGATGAATGGCTGCGTTGCCGCGCCGCCGAGCATGGCGCGACGCGGATCGACGGCACGTTCGAAGCCCTGGAGCGCGACGCCGATGGCACCGCCGTCATCGCGTTCAGGCCCAAGGGGCAGGCGCGTGGCGGCGAACAGGTGCGGGTGCGCGCCAAGGTGGTAATCGGCTGCGATGGCGGCAATTCGGCGGTGGCGCGCGCGGCGCTGCCCGCCAATGAAAAGGTGCCGTTCGTTTCCGCCTATCACGAAGTTATCGAATCGCCGCCGGAAGGCTTCAAGGGGTTCGAGGGCGGGCGCTGCGATGTCTATTATCAAGGCAATCTTTCGCCCGATTTCTATGCCTGGATCTTCCCGCATGGTGACAAGACCAGCGTGGGTGTCGGCAGCGCGGTGAAGGGCTTTGCGCTGCGTGATGCCGTGGCCCGGTTGCGCGAACAGGTCGGCATGGAAGATTGCAAGACGGTGCGGGTTGAAGGCGCGCCGATCCCGCTGCGCCCGCGCAAACGCTGGGACAATGGCCGCGACGTGGTGGTGGCGGGCGATGCCGCGGGCGTGGTTGCACCGGCATCGGGTGAAGGCATTTATTATGCCATGACGGCGGGGCGACTGGCGGCGGAGGCGGCGGGTGAATTCCTCGCCACCGGCAATCCGGCGGCGTTGAAGACCGCTCGGAAGCGCTTCATGAAGGCGCATGGCCAGGTGTTCCGCGTGCTGGGGCTGATGCAGTGGTTCTGGTATCGCAGCGACAACATGCGCGAACGCTTCGTGAAGCTGTGCCGCGATCCGGATATCCAGCGGCTGACCTGGGAATCCTACATGAACAAGGAACTGGTGCGGCAGGAACCGATGGCGCACTTGCGGGTGTTCATCAAGGATTGCCGGCAGTTGATCGGTGCCATGTTCACCGGTCGCAAACCCGGCGCGACGGCGCGTAACTGATGCCATCGGCGCCGGTGTGCGCGACGTGAACATGGGCCGCTGGCTGTTGCCGGCATCGGTTGCGGCACTGACGACATCAATGATCGCGGCGCTGGGCGCGACGATCACGGTGCTGGGTCCTTGGTATGCCGGGCTGGCGCAGCCGATCTGGGCGCCGCCCGATATCGCCTTTGGCCCGGCCTGGACGATCATATTCGGCCTGTGTGCGATGTCGGCGGCGACGGCGTGGATGGCAGCACCCGATCGCGATGCCGCCTATACGATGATCGGCCTGTTCGCGCTCAACGGCTTTCTTAACCTGTTGTGGAGCTTTTTGTTTTTCCGCGCACAGCGCCCCGATCTGGCGGCGCTTGAGGTGTGGCTGTTGTGGGCATCGATCGCTGCGTTGATCGTCGTGGTGCGGCGCTATTCTGCCGGGGCGGCGTGGTTACTGGTGCCGTACCTGGTGTGGGTCAGCTTTGCCGGCGTGCTGAATGAAGCAGTGGTTGCGCTGAACCCGCCGTTCGGCTGAACGCCGGTTCCGGCTGCGAAAAAAAGGCGGTGAAAAGGGGCGCGGCGTCGGCCGCGCCCCTTTTCCGCAGGCCTCAGGCCCTGGTCTTCAGATAGGCGATGATATCGGCGCGGCCCTGCGGATCCTTCATGCCGCCATAGGACATATAGGTACCGGGAATCGTCTTCTGGGGCGCCTCGAGATATTTGAACAATTCCTCTTCGGTCCAGACGATGCCGCTGTTCTTGTTGGCCGGCGAATATTTAAAGCCTTCGATGCTGCCCGATTGACGCCCCACGACGCCCCACAACGACGGGCCAACCCGGTTGACGCCCTTTTCGGCGACATGGCAGGTCTTGCAGACGGCAAAGGTCTTTTCGCCCTTGGTGGCATCGCCGGTCAGCGAGGCATAAGTTACGGTCGCTGCCGGCGCCATGGCGCCGGCCGAAGCGGTTTCATCCGCGGCGGCTGTCGTCTCGGCGGCGGGTGCCGTGGCTTCGGCGGTGGTCGTGTCGGTCGCTGTCGTGTCGGCGGCCTTGTCGCCACCACCACAGGCCGAAAGGCCGACCAAAATCATCGCGCTGGCGCACAGTCGCGCGGTCGTGCCGTAAGAAGCCATTGAATTTCCTCTGCAATGCTAAACTGACCGGGAGACCATACACATTGGTTCCCGACTCGCCAACAGCGTGCGACGTCGCAGCGAGGCCGGCCGGGGTTCGAAATTTCGCTGGCGCGCCCGCTTCTGTCGGAATCGTACAATCATCAATGCTGTCGGTACGTTAGTTATGTTTTGCGACCCGAAGGGAGTAATGTTGCCGCACCCCGCTGCAACGCCTGCATCCCATACTTCAGCGGCCCGGGGGAGCATCATGCGCCCCGGGCCGTTTTTTTATCCGGTCGAGGCGGAGAGGCCGCCGTTCCGGGCACCCTAAGGGTCCGGGGCGGTGAGCCCATGTTGATTTTTTGCCTAAAAAATTGTAACTGTTGCTCCGACAAGATCGGAATGGCGTTCGTTGCAATTGGGGGCGTGCCGGGTGATCAGCATTCGCTATTTTGCGCCTGCGCCGCTGCTGCGGCCTTATTTATCCTCATATTATTGGTTCGAATCCAACCTGCCCGCCTTCAGCGACATGATGCGGGCCGAATTGCCGCAGATCCGGCTGATTACGGTCGGCAGCGCGCAAAACCACTATTCCACCGGGCGGATGCGGCCATCGGTTGCGGCGCAGTTGCAGGGGCCAACGACAGGCCCGGTGCGCTTTACGGCGACTGGCCGCTTGCATCTGTTCGGGGTCGGGCTGTTGCCGCGCGGTTGGGCGGCGTTGATTCGCGCGCCGGCCGATCGCTTTGCCGATGATCTCGTCGATCTTTCCGCCGTGCTTGGGCCGACCATCAATGATGTGGTTTGCGACATGGTCTGTGCGCGCGACGACATGGCGCGCGTGGCGGCAGCAGATCGTTTTTTCACCGGCCTGGTGGAAAAGGCGCAGGCGACACAAAGCTGGTTCACGCAGTTGACCGATGAATGGTTGACCGATGCGGCCAATCCCGATGTCGATACGCTGGTGCAGGCGTCGGGCATGTCCGCGCGATCGGTGGAACGCATGGCCAAGCGCATATATGGTGCATCACCGAAATTGCTGGCGCGCAAATATCGTGCGCTGGGTGCCGCGGTCCGCATCGGCACCGGGGAAGCCAGCGGCTGGAGCGATTTTTGTGACACCGGTTTTTATGATCAGGCGCATTTCATCCGTGAATTCAAACAATTCACTGGCCTGACGCCGACCAGGTTCCAGAACGAGGCAGCGGCGGTGACGCGCCTGACCATCGCACGCAAGAACCAGTTGCCGGGCATGCCCAAGCTGGCCCTGTACAGCTAGGGCCGATTGCGGGGGAGCGGGCTGGTACCGACTCCACTTGACTGCAATCTACTCCAGGCCGGACAACGCTCCAGGCCGGACAACACTCCAAGCCGGACAACGGCGCCGGCGGCGCAGATTGCCGGCTTGGGGATTGGCGCCTTGACGGCTTGGCGATTGGCCCCATTTGCCGCATCAGGCGTTGACAGCCACGGCATCGCCCCCACATAAGTCGGACGAAATCGATCCGCTTTGAGGTTTTTGCCCGTTGATTCGCCTGACCAACCTTGCCGATTATGCCGTGGTCGTGATGACCGCGGCGGCCCGCGCGCCCGACGCGCGGCTGTCGGCGACGCGGGTGGCGGCATTGACGTCGATCCCGGTGCCGACGGTGGCCAAGCTGATGGGCACGCTGGCCCGCGCCGGGTTGTTGACGGCGTCGCGCGGCGTGGCCGGCGGGTTTTCGCTGGCCGGGCCGCCCGAATCGATCTGTATCGCGGCGATTGTCGAGGCGGTGGATGGCCCGATCGCGCTGACCAACTGCCTGACCGGCGACAGTCATGATTGTGCCATCGAAGGGCACTGTACCGTGCGCGGCCATTGGGGGCCGATCAACCAGGCGGTGCGCGCTGCGCTGGCGGCGGTGACGCTCGCCGATATTCTACGACCTGCGACGTTGGCACGGCTGGCGCCGGCCGCGGCGCCGGATGAGGTAAATGCATGACAGACAACAGTGACTCCATCGCCATCGAAGCTGCCGCCATCGAGCCAACCGATGATGCGCCCGTGCAGGACGCGGCGGCGCGCGCCGCGGTTGCCGATCTTGCCACCTATAAATGGGGTTTTGTCTCCGATATCGAATCGGACATGGCGCCAAAGGGCCTGAACGAGGACACGGTACGCTTCATTTCCGCCAAAAAGGGAGAGCCGCAATGGCTGCTCGACTGGCGGCTGAAGGCCTTTGCCAAATGGCTGACGATGGAGGCGCCTGATTGGGCCAAGCTCGATCTGGCGCCGATCGATTATCAGGACGCCTATTATTACGCCTCCCCCAAGGCCAAGCCGACCATCGGTTCCCTGGACGAACTCGACCCCGAAATCCGGCGGACCTATGAAAAGCTGGGCATTCCGATTGCCGAGCAGGAAATGCTGGCGGGTGTCGAAGGCTCACGGCGCATCGCGGTGGACGCGGTGTTCGATTCGGTGAGCGTGGCGACGACCTTCCGTGCCGAGCTTGAGCGCGCCGGGGTGATTTTCCGGTCGATCAGCGAGGCGGTGAAGGAATATCCCGACCTGGTGAAGAAGTGGCTGGGCAGCGTCGTGCCGATCAACGACAATTTTTTCGCCTGTCTCAACAGCGCGGTGTTTTCGGACGGGACGTTTGTCTACATCCCGGAGGGCGTGCGCTGCCCGATGGAATTGAGCACCTATTTCCGCATCAACGCCGCCAATACCGGACAGTTCGAACGCACGCTGATCATCGCCGACAAGGGCAGCCATGTCTCCTATCTGGAAGGCTGCACGGCGCCGATGCGCGATGAAAACCAGCTGCACGCGGCGGTGGTGGAACTGGTCACGCTTGACGATGCGGAGATCAAATATTCGACCGTGCAGAACTGGTATCCGGGCGATGCCAATGGCGTCGGTGGCATTTATAATTTCGTGACCAAACGCGCCAACTGCCTTGGCAAGCGTTCCAAGGTCAGCTGGACGCAGGTCGAAACCGGCAGCGCCATCACCTGGAAATACCCGTCCTGCGTGTTGTCAGGCGATGATTCAGTGGGCGAATTCTATTCGGTCGCGGTCACCAACAACCGCCAACAGGCCGATACCGGCACCAAGATGATCCACCTTGGCAAGCGCACCCGCTCGACCATCGTGTCCAAGGGCATTTCGGCCGGGCGCTCCAACGGCACCTATCGCGGGTTGGTGCGCGTCGCCGGGTCGGCGGAAGGCGCGCGCAACCACACGCAGTGCGACAGCCTGCTGCTCGGCCATGACTGCGGCGCCCACACCGTGCCCTATATCGAAGTGCGCAACCCGTCGGCGATCATCGAGCATGAAGCGACGACATCGAAGATCAGCGAGGACCAGATGTTCTATGCGCAGGCCCGCGGGCTGGATGCGGAGGCCGCGGTGGCGTTGATCGTCAATGGTTTCTGCAAGGAAGTGTTGCAGCAGCTGCCGATGGAATTTGCGGTGGAAGCGCAGAAGCTGCTGGGAATCTCTCTTGAGGGGAGCGTCGGGTGACAAAGGCCGCGCTCAGCGAATTTTACGCGCATTATGCCGATGCCTTCATGCGGCACGATACCGATGCGCTGGTCGCGGCCTGGTCGTTTCCGGCGGCGATTACCGCGCCTGCAGGCAACAATGTGTTCGATGCGGCGACTTTCCGGCGCAATGTCGAGGCGTTGTTCGGCTTTTACCAACGGCAGGGCGTGGTGACCGCGACGGCAACCGTCGCCGCCATGCAGGTGCTGGGTGAGGGCGTGGTGCTGAGCCAGACCGATTATGCCATGCTGGATGCCGATGGCGGCACGATTGCGGCCTGGCAGACGCCCTATCTTTTGCGGGACGCGGGCGATGGGTTTCGCGCTTTTGCTGCTGTTGCCGATAGCGAGATCGCCGCCTGGGCGGCGCACGGTACGCCGATGGGGTCACATTGATGCGCATTATGCCGATCCTGTTCGTGCTGGCGCTTGCCGCCTGTTCACCTTCGGCGCCGTCCAAGCCGACCGAGGGCGTCGCGCAAAAGGCCAAGGTGGATGCGGCGACGGTCGCCTATGCCGATTGCATTTCGGCCGGCGCCAAAAGCATCAAGGTGACCGGTGAAGCCGCCGGCACGCTGGGCGATCAGGTCATCAAGGCATGCGTTGACAAGCGCAACGCATTGTTCGCCGATGTCGTGTCGTTCCACCAGATCGGCCACCCGAAATTCACGCTCGATCAGTCGAAGGCGGTTGCCGAAGCCTCCATCGCCACCATCGAGGATGATCTGCGCCAGCAGACCGTCGTCACCATCGTACAGCGGCAGCCCGACCAGCCAGCCCTGACGCCTGCATCCTGATTAGCCGAACGAACGGACCCATTTGTGCTGAAAATCGACAATCTCACCGCTGAAATCGACGGCAAGACCATCTTGAACGGCCTGTCATTGACGGTCGATGCCGGCGAAGTCCACGCCATCATGGGGCCGAACGGCGCCGGCAAATCGACGCTGTCCTATGTGCTGTCCGGCCGCGCCGGTTATGAAGTCACCGGCGGCAGCGTGACATTCTGCGGGCAGGACCTCTTGGCCATGGCGCCGCACGAACGCGCCGCCGCCGGGCTGTTCCTGGGGTTTCAGTACCCGGTCGAAATCCCCGGCGTTTCCAATCTGATGTTCTTGCGCACCGCCTTGAATGCCCAGCGCACCCAGCGCGGCGAGGCCGAAGCAACGGGTGCCGAATTCATGAAGCTGGTCAAGGCGGCGGCCGTGGATCTGGACCTGCCCTATGAGATGCTGAAGCGATCGGTGAACCAGGGCTTTTCGGGCGGCGAGAAGAAGCGCAACGAAATGGTCCAGATGGCGGTGCTGCTGCCGAAACTGGCGGTGCTCGATGAGACTGATTCAGGGCTCGACATCGATGCGCTGCGGGTGGTTTCGAATGGCATCAACCGGATGCGGTCGCCCGATCGCGCGACGCTGCTGATCACCCATTACCAGCGGCTGCTCGACTATGTGGTGCCCGACAAGGTGCACGTGCTGGTCGGTGGCCGCATCGTGCGCACCGGCGGCGCTGAACTGGCGCACGAGCTGGAGCGCGATGGCTATGTGAGCATCGCTGCATGACGGCGCTCCCCACCCGGCGCGACGAGGCCTGGCGGTATAGCGACATGGCCGGCGTGGCGCGCGCCTGGCCGGTGGCACCCGAAGCGATCACCGTTGCGGCCGGGCAAAGCCTGTCGCGCATGGTGGTGCAGGACGCGGCGCCCGGCAGCGCGACGATCCGGCATTTCGCCATCACCATCGAAGCCGGCGCTTCTTTGCTGTTCCACATCATCAACGCCGGCGGGGCCTATGGCCGCGTCGCGCTGGATGTGACGCTGCACGATGGGGCGCGTTTCGACCTGGGCGGTGTCATCGTTGCGGCGGGCGCGCAAGTGCTGGAGATTGTCACCACCGTCACCCATGCCGGGCCGGGGGCGACCAGCCGCCAGACCATCCGCTGCATCGCCGGCGATACCGCGACCGCGACCTATCTGGGCAAGGTGGCGGTGGCGCGCGCCGGGCAACAGACCGATGCGGCGCAATCGTTCAAGGCCTTGTTGCTCGACCGCGGCGCGACCGCCAATGCCAAGCCGGAGCTGGAGATTTTCGCCGATGACGTCAAATGCGCCCATGGCGCAACGGTCGGTGAGCTCGACAAGGCGGCGCTGTTCTACCTTGAAAGCCGCGGCGTGCCGCCCGATCAGGCGCGGGCGCTGTTGACGCGGGCGTTCCTTTCGGACGCGCTTGAGGGCCTGGAAGGCGATGCGCGGGATGCCGCCGAGGCGCGGGTGACGGCGCTGCTGGGGGCGGCGCATGGTTAGCGTGACCGCCACCGCAGCCCTTGGCCCCGACCCTATCAATGATCGGGACGACAGCAGGAAGCAGGATTTCCCCGGGCTTGCCGGCAATTGGGCCTATCTCGATACCGCGGCGACGGCGCAGAAGCCGCAGATCGTCATCGATGCCATCGCCCGGGCCTATGGCGCCGATTATGCCACCGTGCATCGCGGTGTTTACGAACGATCCGCCACCATGACGATGCGGTTCGAGGAAGCCCGGGAAAAGGTGGCCGGCTTCATCGGCGCGCCATCGCCGAACGAGATCGTTTTCGTGCGCGGCGCCACCGAGGCGATCAACCTGGTCGCCGAAAGCTGGGGCAAGCGGTTGGTCGCCGGCGACCGCATCCTATTGTCGGCGCTGGAACACCACAGCAATATCGTCCCCTGGCAGTTGCTGCGCGATCGCATCGGCATTGAAATCGACGTTGCGCCGCTGACCGCCGATGGCCGTATCGATGAAGATGCGCTGGAGGCGCTGCTGACGCCGCGCACGAAGCTGGTTGCCATCGCGCATGTGTCGAACGTGCTGGGGTCTGTCGCCGATGTGGCGCGCATCGCCCGGGCGGCGCATGGCGTCGGCGCGTTGTTGCTGGTCGATGGCTGCCAGGCGGCGCCGCGACTGGCGATCGATGTCGCAGCGCTCGATTGCGATTTCTACGTGTTTTCAGCGCACAAGCTGTATGGCCCGACCGGCGTTGGCGTGTTGTGGGCGCGGGCCGAGATCCTTGAATCGATGCCGCCATGGCAGGGCGGCGGCGCGATGATCGAAACGGTGACCTTTGAAAAAACCACCTACGCCCCGCCGCCGGCGCGGTTCGAGGCGGGCACGCCGCATATCGCCGGGGTGATCGGGCTGGCCGCGGCGATCGATTATGTCGAAAGCATCGGGGTGGCGGCCATCCACGCCCATGAAACGGCGCTGGTCACGGCGGCGCGGGCGGCATTGTCGCGGATCAATTCGGTGACGCTGTTCGGGCCGGAGGACAGCGCAGGCATCCTCTCCTTCGCCATCGAGGGGGTGCATCCGCACGACATCGGCACCATATTGGATGAAAGCGGCGTCGCCATTCGCGCCGGGCACCATTGCGCCCAACCGTTGATGGCGGTGCTGGGCGTGCCGGCGACGGCGCGGGCGAGCTTTGGCATTTACAATGATCTGGACGATGTGGCGCGGCTCGCCGCCGGCATCGAACGGGTGACACGGATATTCGGAACAGGAAGCAAT
>JBBQPR010000069.1:0-15896 GCA_038217075.1 Sphingomonadales bacterium | reverse complement strand
CTATCGCGGCGCCTTCATGTGGAAAATGCGCGCCGGGATGGGCGATGTTGTGTTCGCGCCGCTTTACACGGCGATGAAGGCGCGCGGGGTGAAGTTCGAATTCTTCCACCGGCTGACCAACATGGGCATGGCAAAAAGCGGCGATCACGTCGACTCGCTGGTGTTCGATGTCCAGGCCAGCATCAAACGCGGACGCCCCTATCAGCCGCTGATCGCGGTTGCCGGCAAGCCGTGCTGGCCGGCACAGCCCGATTTCGATCAGCTGGTCAATTCCCGCGGCATGATCGCCGAAGGATGGCACTTCGAATCCCATTGGGACCGCCGCCGCGTAGCGGAAAAGACCCTGACCGTCGGGAAGGATTTCGACCTGGTGGTTCTGGGCGTGGGCATCGGCGCGGTGCCCCATGTCGCCAGCGAGTTCGTAGCGCGTGACCCGCGCTGGCAGCAGATGTGCACGCATGTGAAGACAGTTGCCTCACAGGCCTTTCAGCTATGGCTGGACGAGGATCTGCCCGATCTTGGCTGGCCGGGGCCGGCGTATATCACCGGCGCATTTGCCAAGCCGTTCGACACCTGGTGTGACATGGCCCATGTCGTGCCGGAAGAAGGCTGGAAGGCGCCGCCGAAAACGTCTGTCTATTTTTGCGCCGTCCTGCCCGACCCGATCGAACCGCCGGGCGACGATGATCGGGATTATCCGGCGCAGCGCACCGCCGAAGTGCGTGCAAACGCCGAAGCGTTTCTGCAGGGGCCGGTCCGGGAGGTCTGGCCTGGCGCCTATGATGCCGATGGCAACTTCCGTTGGGACATACTGAAGGCTGACGAAACGGACCCGCAAGGCGACACGCTGAAGGGTCCCTCCCGCTTCGGCAGCCAATATTGGCGCGCCAACGTCAATCCTTCGGATCGATATGTCATCCACACGCCCGGCAGTCACAAGCACCGCATTTCACCGCTCGACCGGACCTACGATAATCTGACGATCTGCGGCGACTGGACCGACAGCGGGTTCACCTCGGGTTGCGTCGAAGGGGCCGTAATGTCGGGCCTGCTGGCCGCACACGCGCTGAGCGGTTCACCGGAACTTGAGGATATCACCGCCTATGACCACCCCTGACCAGCCCGGTGGCAAACGCAAGGCGGCGAGGCGCACGGCGCGCGTGAAACGCCCGGTGCCGGCGCGTTCCGGCCCGATCCGCACCGGTGCAAATTTGCCAGTCGCGGCCCCACCGCCCAAGGCAGGGACAGCATCGCAGAAGACGGGGCAAGCAGCGTCACCGGCGGGTCTGTCAGCACAGGGCAAGGCAGATATGCAGCTTGGCGAGATCGTCATCAACCAGGCCGTCGCGAACGCGATCCGCACCGCCAACAAGGTGCTGGCCGACACCGTAGCGCAAGGCAGGGTGGCAGCGGAAAATTTCCGACAAGGCGAGTACAACATCCAGGATGTGCCGGTCGATCTGGAGATCCTTGGCAAACGGATGCTCAAGCTGACCCGCGAGCTTGGCGACACGACGCTCAATATCCTTGAGCAGTTGCTGAAGAAGGCGACCCAGACGCCCACCACGCCGCCAGCAGGATCGAAAGGCAGTGTTGGGCCCTTTCCGGCGGGCAAGTATGCGGCAGCGCGCAGCAGCAACCAGGCACCGCCATCTTCTTTTGCAGCCCCTGCGGCGCCGCCGGGCAACGGGCTCGATCTGACGGTTCAGTTCGCCGGCAAGGCAAAAGCCAAGGCCCTGCCCTCGCCGCTTTGGAAGCCGTCCCGGCCAACCTTGCCCAAACAGCTTTCGGTCACGCCGATGCTCCATATGGCCGGCACAGCAGCGCCGATTACAGCGGTGAAGTTCGACGCGGACCTGAGCGGCAAACTGATCGCGACGGTCACCATCCCTGCCCGGCAACCACCGGGCGTCTATTCGGGCATGATCGTGCCCGACAATGCCGATGCACCGCTGGGCGTGCTGACGATCGAGATCGTGGCATAGCGATGGGGCCTGGTGGCCAGACTGTCTTCGCTCCGGCGGAACCGCAGGCCGGCAGCCTCGTTGCACGTTATGCCAGCGCGACTCGCGCCGAACTGGTGCGCTATCTCGCGAAGGAAGGCAACGCGCCCTTTCTGGGCGAACTGATGGCCGATTATCCCGGGCGCGGCGGCAAGATGATGCGCCCCGCCATCTGCATCGCCAACGCCCGCATCTTTGGCGACGACCTTGGCGAAGATTATGCACCCGCGATCCGCTGCGGCGCGGCGATCGAGATGCTGCACAATGCGCTTTTGATCCATGATGACGTGCAGGACGGCAGCGAGGAACGCCGCGGTCGCCCGACGCTGCACGCGATGCACGGCGTGCCGCTCGCCATCAATGCCGGCGATGCGCTGATGTTCAGTGCCCTCCAGCCCCTGCTTGATGCCGTACGGCCGCTGGGCACCGATGTGGCTCGACAGGTGCTCGACGTGACCTTGACGATGGCGCGCAACACCGCCGAGGGCCAGGCACTGGAACTAGGCTGGCGCGATCGCAATGTGACCGACCTGTCCGAGGCCGATTACCTGCAGATGGCGCTGAAGAAAACCGCCTGGATGGGCATGATCTGGCCCGCCCAGCTCGGCGTGATCATCGGCTCTTCGGGCCTTGTCGATCCCGATCGCGTGCTGCGTTTCGGTTATTTCCTCGGGCTCGCGTTCCAGATCGAGGATGACCTGCGCAATCTGTCGGTCGATCCGGGTTATGGCAAGGAACGCAATGGCGACCTGCGCGAAGGAAAGCGTACGTTGATGCTGATCCACGTACGGCGCGCCTGCACCACGGCGGAACGGAAACGGCTGGACGTCTTTATGGGCAAGTCACGCGAAGCGCGCGCGGCAGAAGACGTGGTGTGGCTCGCCGAGCTGATGCGGAAACAAGGTTCGATCGATCATGCCCGTCAGCTGGCGCATGCGATGGCCGGCGCCGCGATGCATGAATTCGCGGTCGCCTATGCCGGCCAGCAGCCGTCGCAAGACCTGGACTATCTTGGCGGCCTGCCCAATTGGGTCTTCGCGCGGCCATGAGCGGGCGGGTTCTCCTTTACGGGGCAACAGGCTTCACCGGTGCCGAAATCGCACGCGTGCTCGCCGGCACTGTCGATCTGGTGATTGCCGGGCGCAATGAAGCCCGTGTCGAGGCCTTCGCACAGGAGATCGGCACCCCGTGGCGCAGCTTCGCGCTCGAAGATGCCGGGGCCATCGATATCGCCCTCGAAGACATTGATCTGGTGCTCCATGCCGCCGGCCCGTTCGGCACCACGGCGCGTCCGATGATGGATGGCTGCGTGCGCATGCAGGTGGATTATATGGACCTGGGCGGCGAATGGCCGGTGTTTGTCGATGCCATGCGCCTTGATGCGGCCGCACGCGAAGCCGGCATCATGATCCTGCCCGGCATCGGGTTGACCGTGGCCGCCTCCGACTGCCTGATGGCGACTGCGGTGCAGCGCTGGCCGGATACGACCCGACTCTGCCTTGGCATTTCGCGCGCGCAGATCATTTCACGCGGCAGCGTCGAAAGTGCAGCCGCGATGATGGGCCCGCAGGTGATCATCCGCAGCAACGGCGCGATTGCAAACGTTCCGGCGGGCTCCATGGTGCGGGCCTTTGATTTTGGCGAGGGCCTTCGCGAGGCAACCGCGATGAGCTGGGCCGATGTTGTGACCGGCAGCGTTTCCACCGGCGTTGGTTGCATCGAGGTCTATTCGGAAATGCGCTGGCTGGAACGGGCAGGCTATCGGCTTTCCGGCATGACCATGGACGTGATCGGCGCCGGGCCGGCACAGGCGATGGGCAAGGCGCTGTCGCAGGTCTGGCCCGAAGCGCCGAGCATGGCGGACCGCGCCGAGGCGAGCTTCACCATGGTTGTCCATGCGATCGACCCGTGGCGGCGCGAACGGCGTCTCGCGATGCAGACGCGCGATGGCTATAGTTTCAGCGTGCTGACCGCCGTTGACGCCGTACACCGCGTCCTCGCTGGCGAAGGTGAAGCGGGCTTCCAGACCCCTGCGCTCGCGTTCGGGGCGGATTTTATCTTCAAGGCGAGCGCCGCCAGGCTGGTGGAGCCGGGGGGCATCGACGGGAGTGTCGCAACATGATCCAAGGTCCGCAGAACATCCCGTTCACCCAGTCCGCCGCCAGTCAGCAGGTGCCGCCGCCCTATCATTTTCCCGGCGTGACGGTGAACGCCTTCGTCTGGCCGGTCGATATAAGCCGGGTGCAAACCTATTGCGACCAGACCTTCAATTTGGGCACCCAGAAGGAAAGGGGCTTCACCTATCGCCCGGCAGCATTATGGCCTTATGCAACACTGCTGTTTCTCGATTATCCGATCATGCTCAGTTCGCAACCGCTGCCGCAGAACATCGGAAATGTGCCCTATTCTGACCGCGGGATCATCAGCCAGACCGAGGTGTTCATCGCGCTGCCGGTGATCCGCTATGGCGACAACCCCGTCACGTTGGTCACCGAGTCCGCGCTTGAATGGGCGCTGCCCTTCATTGTGGTGGGCAATCCGATGTCGAGCGTCTGCGGGCGCGAGATGCTCGGCCTTGGCAAGCTGCTTGCAGACATCAGCACTGGCGAAGGCAGGTTCCCCAACAGCTTTGACGGTTCGATCAAGATGCCATTCTGGCCCAGTCTCAAACCAGGGGTGCAAATGGAGGAGGGTGAATTCCTCAAGGTCAAAACCAATCCTGTCCTGCCGACCTTCCGCACCAGCAAGTCGCCCAAGGAATCACTTTCAACGCTGTTCGAAAGCCGCGAGGCCAGTCTGGCCATCGAGGAAATCGCGAGCCTTTCCAATTTCATCGACGACGCCTCGCTGGGCATGATTCCGACCAATATGCGCACAGTGGGTTTGAAACAGTATCGCGACGCTCTGGATGTGGAACGCGCAATCTACCAGTCGATCGTCACCTGCCGGTCACACTATTCCAACATCACCGATTTCAAAATGTACGATGAAAACGATATCGTCATCGAATTCAGCACTACAGGCAGCTTCCAGGAAATCACGCGGGTATTCCTGGATGTCGACGACAAGTCGAAGAAAAAGAAATACAAATTGCAGCCCGTCGCTGGCTATCGTTTCATGGCCGATATCGATTTCGACCAGATGCGGGTGCTCCACAGCTTTGCGATCGACCGTGAGAATGGTCTGCCGCCCATCCCCGCGCAAAGTGATCTGACGGCCGAATGGGCAAGACCGCTAAAGGGGTTCTTCGGCCCGTTGCAGCATCCGGCAAGGAATGCGCAATGACCAGCTTTGTGCCTAATTTCTCGACGCAACAATTGTTGCCGCCCTGGGTGTCGCTGGGCGCACGCAACTGGGTATTTGTCGTCGAAGTCCCGCCGGAATGCCTGCAGCTTTACCTCGACACGAATTTCAACTGCGCCGCGCCTGATTTCGCGCCCTATTATTATGAAGCGTTAGCCTATCCCTATGGGCTGCTGCGGGTCACCAAGCATGACAACTTTTCCAGCAGTCATGGCGGGAAGCCGGGTACGCAAACCCTGCGCAAGATCGACGTCAACTGGGCCTATCCGGTCAATCGCTGGCAGGTCTCACCCGATAATATCCGCTATAATCCCAAGTTGGTCTGGGTCGAACCGCTGGCCTTCGACAACAACAGCTATTCCATGTTCTCGTCCCGCGAAATCTGGGGAACCGAAGTCGAAATGGCCCGCATCGCGGTGACGGAGGGCAAGCAGTCAGACCATTTGCACATCGATGTCGCAACGCAGGGTATGCGAACCTTCACGCCAAAATCGATCAGTCACCTGCTGGGCGTCATGCACATCGATATGGACCCCAGGGCAGATACCGAGCTGCTGAACCTCATGGAAAAACACAAGGGGCTGGCCGGTTTTGCAGGCGTGGTGCTTTCGAACATCGGGCTGAAGGGGTCGGATAATTCGAGGAACAGAAGCGAGTTGAACACCCTCAAGCAGTTTCGCGACGTCTTCAACATGCAGGTGGCGGTTTATCGCGCCATTATCGCCTCCCGCGCTGAACATACCAACGTGGCCGACATGAAATTCTATGACGGCAGCGACGTAGCGCTGGATTTCATGTGGTCGGCTGGCATGGCACAAGCGCTGCGCTATCTCTTTTTTGGCCGCAAGTACGCGCCGCCGAAAAACGGACCCCAGGGCCACCCGGGTGGCTCGGACGAGATCGACGATCAAAAGGTCGACTGGAACCTACCCCGCCTGCGGAAAGACGTCGTGCTGGCCGTGTCCTTCACGTCCGACATCCACTATGACGTTACCGGCACACTGCACACTTACGGCAGCTAACGGGACGCCGCCTGGGCTGCGCTGCGCTTGACCTCCGCCTTGAAGTCATAGGGTGTCCAGTCGACGCAATCGGGCCAGGCGCCACTCTCCACCCAATAGTTGCACAGCCCCAGCCGCTGGCAAAGGGCAACGAAGCGGACCGTCTTGTTGAGGTCGCTCCACCGTCCCATTACCGTGCCCGGATAGATTGCGCTGGGGCGCGCGCCCTCCGGCTGGAAAATATGGTCGAACGAGGCGCGCTCCGCCAGTTCGAATGCCGCTTCCGTCATCCCCAGGCTGGCCACACTGTCGACAACGTTGAGCGCGATCGTGCCGTTTTTTTCCAGTGACCGGGTATAGCTCGCCAGCCGTTCCCGCTTCTTGTCCTCGCTGCCGGACTGAAGCGCCTCGGCATAGAGCCTGGTCTGCTGCAGGGCCCATGCTGGCCAGCCTTCGAAACCGTCGGTTGCCTTGACCGCTTCCTGATAGTGCTCGGGGAAGCCAAGTGTTGCCGAAAATCCCAGCAGCGAGAGCAGGATTCCGACATTGCGCGGCCAACGATTGTGCAGTTCGGCCAGCATGCGGACGGACGCTTCATAGTCACCGACATAGGTTCGCATCTGCGCCACATGCAACCGTGCGGACGGCATCAACGGGTTGAGCTCGCAGGCCTGCTCGGCCAGCCGCAACGCGTCGCGGAAGCGCCCCACGCTCCAGCAAAAGACGCTCATGTCGTTCAGTGCTTCGGGATCATGGGGCGCAACCAGCAGCGCCTGCCTGAGCAAGAGTTCGCGCGCCACATAGGCACCCCATGGCTCCAGCCGGGCCAGCGCGACATAAGCGCCGGCGCGTTTGGGATCGTGCCGCAGCGCTGTTTCGGCGGCATGGACCACGCCGTTGCGTCCCTCAAGGTAACTGCCTTTGGCATGGGCTGAGCGCAGGACCCAGGACCGCGCACTGGCTAGCAATTCCCATGCCAGCGCGAAATCCGGGGCCGCCTGCACCACCTGTTCCAGCAGCGGCACCGCACGCGACGCTGTATCGTCGAACTCGGGATCGCCCTCGGCCAGGATGCCGCGCGCGCGCAGGAAGATTTCATAGACCGCCGGGTCCAGCACTGCGACCCTGGGCGGCGGCGCGAGCTTGACCTTGAGCGCTTCGGCGACCGCCTCGGCAATGGTTTCCTGCAACGTGAAGACATCGTCGAGATCACCGTCGAACCGGTCCGCCCACAGGACATTCAGGGTGGCGCAATCAACCAGTTCCGCCGAAATGCGCACCCGTGATCCGCTGCGCCTTACCGTGCCATCAAGCAGGTGACTGGTACCCAGCGCGGTGGCGACGACGGCAACGGATTTCTTCGCGCCGCGGAACTGAAAGCTTGAGGAGCGCGCAACCACCCGCAAGCTGGTCGCACTTGCCACCGTGCGCTGTATTTCTTCCGACACGCCTTCGCAGAAAAAAGTCAGCTCATCATCGGAAGACAGATTGTCGAAGGCGAGAACCCCGAGCAGAGGCGACGTATCGATGCCCTGCAGCACCTTCCGCGTTGACGCCGGGCCGGCGGCTTCGGGCGCCGAATCGACAGGAGGGCGTTGGCCTGCGGGCTGATGCGGCTTGTTGACGAATTTCGTGACATCCTCGACGAAAGCCAACCAGGCGGCATCGCCTGGTTCGCCATTCCAATGCCCGAGCTCCGCCGTCTGCCGCAGCTCGAACATGATCGGCCGCTCGCTGGGGGCGATCATCACCGGAATCAGCGTATTGTTGCGATCGGCAATCGTCGCCTCCGCCCGCACCCAGCGCGAAACGACTGAGCGCGGCGACCACAGAACCACCACCGCCTTCGCGCGCCTTAACGCGGCCTCGGTGACCTCATCATAGGCCTCTCCCGATCGCAGCGCCTGGTCCCACCAGACGGTGAAACCCTCGCGCTCCAGGCCCTCGGCGAAGCGCAGCGCAATCTCGCCATCCGATCGCGTGTACGAGAGGAAAATATCTGAAATGCAGCTTACCCCATGGCACAGTCACGACCTGCACATCAAAGAGATCAGCCTAAACCACAGAGGCAATTGATCTCAACAAGCAACATTCCGGTCGATAAAATCGCATTACGCCTGATGCGCCGCAATTTCGCCGGTTCATGAAGACGCAGTCTACAGGGGCGGCAGGGCGCAGCAAGGGCTGTCTGGGGCTGTATCCAGAATATCCCGGTAGCGATGACCAGGTTGAATCCCTTGTGACGTCGCGTTCCAGGGCCTCCTGGACCAAGCGGAGGTCAATTTTCCGGATCCTCCCCGCCGAAAGTGACTTGGCTGGGCAAATGCCGAAATCGGAACCTACCTCGGTTCAGGACGCGCGTTGGTCGCCAAACCTTTGCGGCCAAGTTCGGCATTATCCAACTGTAATTATTCGTATTTGCTCTTGTCGTCAGACCCGTCCGCAAGGATGGAGTCAGGCGTTTGAAACCTCCAGGCGGCACCAGCCTTTCGTAAGGGAAATCCGACACATCAAATCTGCCCAGCCTTGATTCCATAAAGGTCGAGCCAGGTCGCTCGATGCAAACCACGCGAACCGGCTTTGTTTCCGCCATCCAGGCCGCTCTCGCCGAGCGGTCGGCCGTCATCGGCGCCAGAGTTGCCCGCACGCATGCAGCCACCAAACGCGCGAGGCGAACGATTGCCGACATCCCGTCGGATGCGACGATCATTCTCAACTTCGTGTAGGTCGATCGCCAATCGACCATGCGCCACGGCCGCCTCGCCAACGAAAAGCTGATGAAGGCCGTGGAGGCCGGTGCGGCCAACTTGTGATCCCGCGCGCCGCCAGCCGTCGATCCCCATGCTTGGTTCGCTGAGCTTGGACGCGGTTATCAACTGGGGTAGCCAGGTAAAGGAAATGCGCGGCAGCGAGATGCCCTGCCATCAAGGACGTTGCCTGCCATCCTGTCGCGGCCACTGCGAATCACCCCATGGGAGAGGCCAGGCCGGGCCCGGTAGCGGCGCTATGCCATGCTGATAGAGACTTCAGGCTCTGACCATCTTTCCGCGTAGGTCTCGTCCGATTGCGTGATACGCAGTCGCCGTTCGACGGTGTTCTGCGACATGGCGATCACATGATCCACGCCGACGACGGTGATGGCAAGTGATCCGTTATCAGTTGTCTCGATGAAATCTTTTTTCTTCAAGTACCAGATATGAAATTCGAAATTTTCTTCGGGACAATTTATATTTCTTAAAATGTCATACAGGCCTGCGCCGGGATCGCTCGAGAATTCGCGCCGCCTTTTATATAGATACATGAGAAGTTTGTCATGAATGTTTGCATCCGTGAGCGCAGCCATGTGCTCGCTTCGGTTGCTGGTGGGGGTTTCAAATGAATATCCGGTCCTGAGCGCGTATTGGACATTATAATTTAATCTTTTGTCAATATTCCTTAAGAAACGATAAGCTTCAATGACCGACTTGAATCGCTCTATATCAGCCGTCTCCGGATGGTCGGGGTGGTAGATTTTTGCAAGATACCGATATGCAACTTCCAATGTTCTTGCATTACAATCAGGATTAACTTGCAGAATACTGTAATAGTCAATGAATGGGGGATCATTTTTCATTGCCAATTTCCCTGCCGAAAGCGAGGCATACCGACCAGAGTGTCAGCCTGGACTTCTCAATACTTTATTAATACATGATTTCAACTTTGTCAAAGCAGCTAGTCGACTCTCACAAAGCTTGACCAATGAGTCGGCAATGAATGACCCCAACGAGCGAAAGGGATATCCCCACGCCGGTCGGGGGTAATTTTGGGGCCTATATGCGTGTGAGACCTAGCCCACCCCATCGCGAAGCCGACGATCCGAAATCTCGCGATCGACAAGTTTGTCGCCGTGCCCGCGAATGCGATAACCAGCGTGATCCAACATTGGGACGTCTTGAACCGCTGCGCTCGCGCCAGATGACATCTTCATGATGGACAATCCGGGCAGCCACAACCGTCCACGCCGGAATCACGGCATCAATATACCAGGAACCCATCGGGCTGGTCGAACCAAACCCAGTCGAAGCCAGATCGTCACAAAAATATATAGTGGCCCAGCTTCCCCAGCGCGCTCGCCGACGCCTAAAGCGTCCTTTCGAAAACCCGGTAGGTTCGCGTCACCTTTGAATCAATGGCGTCGGCGATCGACCGCATCGGGCCATTGTCATCCAGAATCCAGCCGATCTCACCCTCGACGGCGCCATAATCGGCCACCGCGTCACGGCGGATATACTCGATCATCTGGAACGCCATCAACGATGCGACGCGATGACCCTGCAATGATTTTCGGATGCCCATCAACGGCACCCGGATCCGCCGCACCTTTGGCGCCCGCAGCCGCCACAACAGCTTTGCCCAGCCGAACGGGAACAGCCGGCCACCCAGATCGCGGGTCAGTTCGTTGATATCGGGCAGCGAGATCATGAAACCCACCGGCACGCCATCATATTCGGCAATGCGGATAAGGTCTTCGAACACGATCGGCTTCAGCTTTTTGCCGACAAAGGCAACTTCGGCCGGGGTCAACGGCACAAAACCCCAATTGGTCGACCATGCGTCGTTCAATATATCCAGGATCAGCGCCGCTTCTTCGGTAAAGCGCGATTTGTCGACGCGGCGCGTCACCAGCCGGCTATTCCGCTCACTGGCGGCAACGATGCGCTGCACGATTTCGGGGAAGGGCCTGTCGATGCGCAAGCCCCAGGTGTGCATATCCTTGACACCGACATAGCCGCACGCCTCGATCAACCGTTGGTAATAGGACAGGTGATGCCCCATCATCACTGTCGGCGACTGATCAAAGCCATCCACCAACAGCCCCGGTTCATCCCAGATCGACAGACTGAACGGCCCCTGTGCCCTGGTCATGCCTTGCTGGCGCAGCCAGTCTTCGGCGGTGGTGATCAAAAGGTCGGCAACCGCCTGGTCATCGATGCATTCGAACAGGCCCCAATGGCCGATCCCGGCGCCGATATGGGTCAGCACCAGATTGTCGATCTGCGCCGAAATGCGCCCAACGACCTCGCCACCGCGCACCGCCAGCCACAACTGGTTATGGGCATGTTCGAACCAGGGATTCCCCGAAATGCCACCGATCAGCGCGCTCGCTTCGCTGCGCAGCGGCGGCACAAAATGCGGATCGTCGGCGTAAAGCCGGTACGGCACTTCGATAAAGCGCTTCCGATCAGCGGCACTGTGCACAGCGACGATTTCGGCGCTGGCCGATCGGTTCATCGCGCCAGCCAAGGCGTTCAAGATTGTTTCCCCATCATGGCGTTCGCCTAGAGGCTTATTGCGGCCAATTTGGGACAGGCGCCTTCGTCAGCAAACCTGGAGTCGCTATTCCTCGGTGCGGATCAACACCGCTTCGCCGATCAACAGGAACAGGATGAACGGCGCCCAAGCCGCCATCAACGGCGGCACCGTGCCGAAATTGCCCATCGCCAACATGAAATTATCAGCAACGAAAAACGCAAACCCCAGGAACATGCCGATCACCGCCCGCACGAACAAGCGGCCGGACCGCGCCAGCCCAAAGGCCGCAACCGCGCCCAGCAACGGCATCAGCACGGTCGAAAGCGGCCCTGAAATCTTGTGCCAAGCCGCCGCAATCAACGTATCGACCGGCTTCCCGGCCGCGCGCTGTTCGGCGATCTGTGGCCACAGATCCCACAACGGGATATATTCCGGCTTGATCCCTGTCGTGGTGAACTGCCGCGGCAACACCGCGCTTTCGAAGTCCAGCGTCGGCATCGCGGTCAGTGTTCCCTTGGCCACATCGAACACGCGCGCGTCCGAAAGCCGCCAGCCCTTGGCTTCCGGCCGGGCAGTATCGGCCATCACCACCCGCAACAATTTATTGTCCGCCCTGTCATAGATGGTGACGCCGCGAAGTACCGTCGCCGGGCCCCGGCCACTGACGATTTCAGCGTGAAACAGATCATCGCCGCCACGCACCCAGCTTTCGGCGATCGGCTTTGCGGTTACCTGCACATGCGCATAATCCGCCTGTTTCCAAGCGGTCAGCGCCGCCGTGGCGTGGGTCGTCACCCGCTCGTTGAAGACAAAATTGACGATCGCGATGCCGAACGCCGCAACGAACAACGGCGCCAGTATCTGGTGGGCCGAGATGCCGGCCGCCTTGAAGATGACGACCTCGCTGTTCTGGTTCAGCGTTGCCAGCGTCACCAGCGTTGCCAACAGCACCGAAAACGGCAGGAACAACTGGATCAACTGCGGCACGCGCAGGCTGACATAGGTCCAAAGCTCGGCCTCGCCATTGCCCGTCGCCGCCAATATCCGACCCGATTCGCCCAGCAGATCGAGCGATTCGAGGATCACCACCAAGCCGATCAGAAACGCCGCCGATCGGATCAGGAACATGCGCGCCGTGTACCAGGCGATGGTGTTCGACGGGAAAAGCTTCATGCCTCAACCCGCCGAAAGCACATCGTCGCGCCAGTTTTCGCGCCGCACCAGCCGCGCCGCCAGCGCCGACAGCCAGCCGCCAAGCCGACCGAAACCGCGATCCAGCGCGCCGATCGGCTGGCCGCCCGGCACATATGCCAGAATCCGGTACAGCCACAGGGACAAAACGAGAAAGCCGATATACGGCACCCATTGCGACAAAATCGGATCGACCCGGCCGATGCTGCCCATGCGCTCGCCATATTCGGTCAGCTTGTGGAAGGTGATCAACGCAATCAGGCTGATGAACACCCCCAGCGCCGATGTCGATCGCTTGGGCGGCACCGCCAGCGCCACCGCAAGGAAGGGCAGAGCAAACATCACCAGGCACTGGACCAGCCGGCGGTTGAAGGTCGCGCTGGCGTCCCGCCGTGTAGCGGGCGCGGCCGATTTGTCGAACACCGCGGCGGCCAGTTCGGGCAGGGTGCGTTCCAGATTGCCTTGGCCCCGCTTCCTGAAACTGGCGCTGGCCGGCAGGTTCACCGGCAGATCATGCTGAACGAACGACAATACGCGCGGCACGCCCTTGGCGCTGGCGCTATGCACCAATGTGCCATTGCTCAGGCGGAGCAGGATGACATCGGGATCATCGGTGGAAAGAAAGGTACCGCGATCGGCGGTCACCGCAACGCTCTGCCCGTCACTGCCTTCGGCACGCACGAACAGCCCGCGCAGATCGGCACCCTGGTCCTTGCTTTCCTCTACCCGAATTGTCACGCCCTTGCCGATGGTCGCGAATTCGCCAACCTTGATCGACGCGCCAAGCGCCCCCGACCGCAATTCGAATTGCAGGTTTTCATAGGCATAGCGGGAGACAGGCTGCAAAAATCCGACAATGCCGAAATTGACGATGGCAAAAAAGATCGCGAACAGGAATGGCACCCGCAACAGCCGATTATAGCTGATGCCAACCGCGCGCAGCGCATCCAGTTCCGTTGAGAGCGCCAGCCGGCGAAACGCCATCAATATGCCCATCATCACCCCGATGGGGATGCCCAGCGACAGATATTCGGGCAGCAGATTGCCCAGCATCCGCCACACCACGCTCACCGGCCCGCCCTCGTTCATCACAAAGTCGAACAATCGCAGCATCCGGTCGAGCAGCAGCAGCATCGCGGCGATCACCAGCGACGACAGCAGCGGCACGATGATGAGCCGAGCGAGGTAACGATCAAAGCGGGTTAGTGCGATCAAAGGCGAAGCCCGGTCCCGTCCCTTGATGTCGACACTGCTGCGCCCAAGTTTCGCCGCAAGCCTTCACCATATTGCAACGGCCGGGCAAATGGTAGTAGCCCGGCACGCATTGCGCTCCCTATAGCCCGGTGAAACATCAAGGTCATGGCAAAATCGTCGCACCGATCGACACTGTCGACGGGCATCCTTCTCGCATCCCTGTTCGCAGCGCCCGTCGCCGCCGCCCAATCCGGCGCCGCCATCGCGGCACCTGGGCGCGTGCTCGGCACGGATGCCGCCGCCTGCCGGCCCGGCGCCAGCGGCACCGCCGCGCTGGTGACGGTCCATGGCTTCAAGGACCGCGACGGCCGTCTTCGGATTCAGGATTATACCGGCGAAAAGGGTGAATATCTCGAATCCGGCAAATATCTGCATCGCCAGGAAATGCCGGTGACGACCGCGGGGGACATGACCGTCTGCCTCACCCTGCCCGGCCCCGGCCGCTATGTCATCGTCGCGCTGCACGATCGCAACGAGGACGGCAAATTGTCGATTTTCGGGGATGGCATCGGCTTTTCGAATAATCCGCACCTCGGGCTGGCCAAGCCGGATGCCGAAAAAACCCTGTTCACCGCCGAACGCGGTGTTACCCAGGTGCGCATCGTGCTGAACTATTTGCGCGGCCTGTCGGTGCGCCCGATCGCAAAATAGCGCGGGGGCTAGGGCGCCGCGCTATTCGGCAGCCTCGGCAAACAACCCCACCGCAGCGCCGGCCATGGCAAAACGCTCCAATACCGTCTCCAGCTGCGCCGCGGAATGTTCGGCGCACAGTGAGCACCGCAGCAGGAACACGCCGGCTGGCGTCGCCGGCGGCCGCGACATGTTCACATAAACGCCCAGCTCCAGCATTGCCTGCCACATGCGGACAGTGGTTTCCTGATCGGGCATCAGCACCGAAACAATGGCGCTTTCGCAGGTGTCGGTGGCCAGCCGGAAGCCGCGCGCGATCAGCCCGCTGTGCAATTTGCAGCTCATTTCCCACAGTCGCGCCCGCTTGTCGCCGGCGTGCATCAGCTTTCTGATGCTCGTCGCAGCACAGGCCACCACGGCGGGCGGCAGCGAGGCGGTGAAGGTATAGGGGCGACAGACCAGCCGCAGAATCTCGAACTTGGGGTGATTCGAAACGCAGAAACCACCCACCGTGCCGACCGATTTCGAAAAGGTGCCGACAACGAAATCCACATCATCGGCAACGCCTGCCGCCTCATAGACGCCGCGGCCATGCTCGCCGAAAAAGCCCATGCCATGGGCCTCATCGACCAGCACCATGCAGCCATGCGCCTTGGCGATGGCGACCAGTTCCTTCAAAGGCGCGATATCCCCAAGCATCGAATAGACGCCTTCAAGGATGACCAGTTTGCCCGCTTCCGGCGGCAACCGGCGCAACCGCTTTTCCAGGTCCTCGGCGCTGTTGTGCTTGAACCGCACGATGTCGGCATTGCCCAGATAACAGCCGTCATAAATGGACGCATGGCTGTCGGCATCCAGGATGATGAAGTCACCCTTGCCCGCCAGCGTCGCCACCATGCCCAGATTGGCCTGGTAACCCGTGGAAAACACCATGGCATGTTCCATGCCATAGAAATCCTTCAACGCGTCTTCGCATTCCTTGTGGCCCTGATAGGTGCCGTTCAGCACGCGGCTGCCCGTCGTGCCTGCGCCGAACTCGCGCAGCGCTGCCTCGCCCGCCGCAATCACATCGGGGTCGAACGTCATCCCCATGTAATTATAGGTGCCGAGCAAAATGGTCTCGCGCCCGTCGATCACCGCGACAGTCGGCGATTTCACCTGCTGCATGACAATGGCAAACGGATCACGCACGCCGGTCGCCAGCAAATTGGCGCGCTCGTTG